>NZ_NEWL01000005.1:0-429603 GCF_002217665.1 Geobacillus uzenensis | reverse complement strand
TTTCCTTGTTTGGCAAGACTGATCAAACCAAAGAAAGATTTAAAGGCTTCATTGACCTTTTTTAAAATTTGCTGTGCCATGTTGCTGTTTAACAGCTTATAGTTTTCGTTAGTTTTTGCAAGATGATCGTTTTTCTCATAATTAAGAAATTCCTTGTGTTCAAAATAGTATTGTCTGACATGGTACAATCCGACGTTGTACATGTTCTTGGCAATATGGCACAGTTCTCGAAGAGTCAAGTATTCTTCTTTGGTCAAACCATTTAGCTGTTGTTTGATACAAAAATACATGTTTTCACCTCCCATCTAACTATATGATACTATATTTTACTGAATCTATCCTATTTTCAGCAAAATATAGTTAAGGCGATTCATCTCCCACTTACTCCGCTTCGCTTCGTTGAAGTGGGAGTCTTCTCGCCTAATTAAGATAAAATCATGATCCATTTCTTCATGAAAAGCCCTCCTTGATCTTGTCCAAACATGATGCGCGTTCATCAAGGAGAGGGCCTTCCATCTTCATCCGTTCGGCTGGCCTGTTCCCGCATCGGGATTTTCCGCCGTTGCGGCAAAAACGGCGGGCGCGATGGAAGCGCCGCGCTCGTGGCGCTTCCATTCGCCCCTTGCTCGCGAACAGAGGCCAACAGCGGCTCACAAAACAGCGAAGCGGCTCTCCGACGCGCGCTCTTATGCCCTTTTACGATCATCCACAATGCCCCGACAAGCGACATATAGACGAATAATTCGATCGGCGCTTCCATGCGTCCCGTTCACCTCCTTTTGTCTCGTCCATCTTCTCTTCTCATACAATAGCAAACTTCTCAGCAAAAGAAAAGCTTGAAGGCCGCCGCTCACACCCGGGCCATGTGCTGAAAGGCCGGCTCCTCGGCCACTAACGCCGCCCACTCTTCGCTCTCATCGTTGGAAAGAACCCGGTCCAGTTCCCGCTTCGCCTCATCGAAACGCCCAAGGAGCGAAAGATAGCGGGCTCGCTCGTAACGAAGGCGGGCATCTTCCGCCGCATGAACACACCGTTCGATGGCCGCCAGCGCCTTGTCGAGACGCCCCATTTCCTCGTACATCGCCGCCAGATGCAGATGCCACTCGCCGTCTTCAGAATACCATTCGGCGCAGCGCTCCCAAAGCGCTGTCGCTTCTTGCAAGCGCCCCGTTTCCTCATATCGTTCGGCAAGCAAGAAGAGCGCGCCGCGGGCGAGCGGCTCTTCAGCCACGATCGCCTGCAGCTGCCGTTCGGCTTGTTCCTGCCGCCCATCTTGAAGCCAAACGGCAGCCTGCAAAACGCGCAGCTCGACATCATCGGGGTCATCGGCGAGCAGCCGATCGAGCCATGTTTGCGCTTCTTGGCATTGTTTGGCATCGTCAGCCGCCAACAAATGCTTGACAAATTCACGCGCCAGTTCAGGCTCCCAACCGCTCGCCAGCGCCTTGCGCCACATTTTTGCGGCGTCGTCCTCCAGTTCCACCGCCGCATAAAAGCGAGCCAGCTCGGCATACGCTTCCGCGTTTTCGCGGTCAAGGCTGATCGCCTCTTCGTACAAATCAATGATGGCGGAAAACAACGAAAACTTCCCGACCCATGCCTTCATTTTCGTCCACCACCGCCCCGGCATTTCATCCATCCGCTGCAGCTCCTCTTCCCAATACGGAAGAAGAGCTGCGGCAGCACGCGCATAGATCGCACGTTTTCTCTGGCGGTCGGCCTGCAAACGCTTCAGTCGGCGGCGCAGCCGCGCCAAGCCTCGTCCGTTTTTTGGAAACATGGCGATGTAAGTGGCATAAAGCGATTCATCGCCCGGATACTCGGCCATCAATTGTTCGAGCATCTCCATCGCTTCTTTCGCTTTTCCTTCCTTTATCATCACTTTGGCGTAATGGTGAAGCGCCTCGCGATCGTGCGGAGCGAGCGAGAGCGCCTTTTCCACCGCTTCTTTCTCCCGCTCGTTCTGCCCGAGCGCTCCATATACATAGCCGAGGCTGTCATAATACCACGCCTCCCCAGCCTGCCGACGGGCGTCAGCCAGCGCCGAAAGGAGCGCAGAAGGTTCGATGAGCGCCGCCATCGATTCGATATCGGCGCGCAGCGGAGCAAGGCGGACCGCTTGAAGCAAATGGGCGCACTGCTGCTCCTTCTCTCCTTCTCCCCCATATAACACAGCCAAACGAAAATGGCAGAGGGCGAATGACGGATCCGCGCGGAGACACGCTTCATAATGCTGTTTCGCCTCGTTTTCGCGCCCAAGCGAAGCGCACAGCTCCGCGAGCCGGAAGAGCGAAAGCGGGTGGTCCATGGCAGCGGCCTCTCGGTATACGGCCATGGCCTTAGACGGCCGGTTTTGCCGCTCGTAAAGGACACCGAGGGACGAATGAGCCGAAGCTAAACTGGGACGAGCGGTGATGAGCTGCTCCAAAAACGTCCGACCGCGCTCTCGAAGAGCTGGTGTTGTCAGCTGGTCGATGTAAAACTCGTACGCCTCTTCCGCATCAAACTGAGCAAGGCGCAGCCCTTCCTCGAGCCATGACAGCGCCGTCCCGCGCCCCTCTTCATCGTCGGCAAAGCCGTAAGCCATCAGCCATTTGCCCGCATTCAGCCAATACTCGCTGTTGTTGGCAAAACGGGTGCGCAGTTCGGCCACATGCCGTCTTGCTGCCTCTCCGTCCCCGCGCTCCACCAAGGCGGAGGCCAGCCCAAGCTGAGCGAACACATCATCCCCATCCAAGGCCAACGCCTGCTCATAGCAGCAAGCGGCTTTTTCTGCCTCTCCTTCGTCCATATAGAAATCGCCAAGCCGAACATAAAGCGGCGCCAACCGTTCCGCGGCGGCAAGCCCTTCGTTGAGCACTGCTTTCGCCTGTTCCCGGTTGCCATCGTCATCATACAAGTCGGCGAGCACGACGTACGGGTACGGCTCCCGCGGATCGAGCGCCTTGGCAACGCGAAAGCCGCGCTCGGCCTTGCGCCGGCGGCCAAGCTCCAAATCGCAGCGAGCCCGCTCATACCAAAGATAGGCATCGCGCCGCTCGCGGCGCACGAGACGGTCAAACCATTCGCGCGCTTCAGCGAAACGCTTTGCGTGGAATAACAACACGCCATGGTTCGTTTCGATAAACAGATCGCCCGGGTACAAGCGAACCGCCACCTGCGAGCAAATGAGCCCTCGTTCCGTATGCCCAGCATACACCAAAGCGAGCGCCTTGTAGCTCCACACTTCCGGCTGATCCGGGTCAAGCTGGAGCGAGGCGCGAAAATAGCGGGCCGCTTCTTCATAGCGGCTCATAAAAAAAGCAATACGGCCGCGCAAGTAATGGTACAGCGGACTTTGCATGTTTCCTTTTGTCTGTTTCAACACCTGTTCCGCCCGCTCCATTTCTTGTGTATAAACATAAGCTTTCGCCGCTGCAAGCAACAGATCGTTATGCCCGGGATACCGCTTCAAGACACGCCCGGTATAATCCAACACCAGCGGTTTCGCCTCATCGCTGCTAAAATGCTTCATGACATACAGCCATGTATACGGAACGTGCTCATGCCGGCGCAAAAAAGCGACAAACGCATCGAAATGCGCCTGTTCGTCTTCATCCATCTTTTCCGCAAAGGCATGAAGTTCACGAAAATAGCGATCTTCCTCCTCGGGAAGCTCGGCGGCGAGCGCCGCTTTTTCCCGGGGAAGCGCAACAATCGACAAATAATGCGTCCCGGCGTACCATTTTTCAATCTCTTCTTCAAGAACGACAAACGGGTCGAATACATTCGGGTCTTGCACATAAAACGCCGCGAGCCGCTCATCGTAGCCAAACAGCACTTGCACGTGGGATGACTGTTCATAGTCGACGCTCAAGAGGACCGGGATTCCTTCATCGATGAACCGCTTCCAGCGGGCAGGCGAGCCGATGAAAAAGCGGCAAACAAACCCGAGCTCCTCCAAATATTGAACGGTCGTTGACAATTTAGAGCCGCGCACGTCAAAAATATGTTCGGCCACCTCATCTTGCGTCCGCGGAGCGCCAAGTACGCGAAGCATCATTTCGATGCTTGCCGGCACACAGTAGTTATGTTTTTGCACAACCGGAACAAGCGGCAGTACGACCGCCCGCTCCCTTTGCCGCCCGAGCGCGCGGGCATACGGCGTTTTCTCAAGCTGCGGCTCGGCTCTTACCAACGACTCAAGCTTCTCCCATTCTCCGAGCTGATCATACAGTTCAGCGCGTAAATGGGTGAAATAACGGCGATGCATATGGAGCGGATTCAAGCGGTCAAGCTCCTCCATCGCCGCGAGCGCCTCGCGGTAGGCGCCTACATCGCGCAGGCGGCGCGCCCGTTCCGCGTAAAACGACAACACTTGCGGGAAACGCCGCCTTCCCTCCTCAAGAACGGCCAGCGCCTCGTGATGACGGCCGTCAAGTGCATACAGGTCAGCGAGAAGCAAATAGCACATATCGCCGCGCTTCGGATCGTCCAACCCGGCCCGGACCGCCTGCTCCGCCCGCTTCCGGTCGCCGATTTCAATGTAAAAATAGCCCCATTTGTCATGGATCGGCACCGTCTCGTAGCGGGCGACTACATCCATCCATTCGCGCGCCTCATCGGCCCGCTGCATATCGAGCAGCGCCCGCACTAACACAAACGCCGCTCGGGCGATCGCTTCATCGGGCTCGTCCGTCTTGCCTTCAAGCGCTTGGGCAAGACGCGGCGTGAGCGCTTCTTCAACATCGAGCGGCCGGCGGGTCTCAAGCCATTCGTCGCACACCCAAGCTAACGTCTGCAGCGTGTTCAACTTCCGGTGGGCATAGCGGGCGACAAGCCCGCTATGGCGGTACATGAGCGCATAATCAAACAGCCGGATGAGCGCCCGAAACGGCTCGATGCTGTCCCATGACGCCATGAGCGGCCGCCATTGAAACAATCCCATGTTTTCTAAATGCGGCCGCACCTGGGCAAGGGCATCCACGATTCGTTTTTCTTCAACGAGCAATGCGATCGGTTTGATATGATTCATACAAAGAAAACTCCCTTATTCTTTTCCCAGCTATTTATAAGTGTAGAACAAGCCCGGCAAAACAGCCACATATTTTTTCACAAAAATACCGACAAACAAAAAATGGCCTCTCCTTTGAACAGGATCAGCCATATACCGATTCGTTTTATCCGGCGTGCTTGGCGAAAAATTCGAGAGACCGTTCAATAATCATCGGTTGATCGTAATCGAGCGTCGCCACATGGTAGCTGTTTCGGAGGCGGACGATCTCTTTCTCCGTCGATGAAATGCCTTGAAAGATGATGTCGGCGTTTCCCGGCGGCACGACGTGATCTTCGTCGGAGACAAAAATCAACGCCGGACAGACGATGCGATCGAGTTTCGCTTTTGTCTGTGCCATCAGCCTAGCCAGCTGAAGGAGCGATGCCGTCGGCGTTTTTTCGTACGCCAGCTCTTTGACATCGGGATTTTTTACGTCCGATCCAATCGAGTCAAGATACCGCGGCACCTCGCCCCCGCCCGTCATCCCAGCGGCGATGGCCGGGATGTCGACAGCGGCGTTAATCGGCACGATGCCGCGGATTTCCGGGTGCTGTTCCGCCAAATAAAGCGTGAGCGTCCCGCCCATCGACAGCCCGGTGACAAAAATGGTTGGGCATCGTTGTTTCAGCCATTCATATCCTTCTTCGACTGAGGCGACCCAATCGTGGAACGTCGTCCGTTCCATGTCTTCGTAATGCGTTCCGTGCCCTTTTAAGCGCGGCAGGCAAACGGTATAGCCGGCTTTCGCATACGCTTCAGCGAGCGGGCGCATGCTGTGGGGCGTGCCCGTGAACCCGTGCGATAACAGCACCCCGACCGGCCCGTGTTCGACGTAAAACGGCTCGGCGCCAGGCAGTACAGGGTATTGTTCGTTCATTTTCTCCTCTCCTCTTGTTCAGTTGTTTTTTCTCCTAAAAAATATGTATTCGACGCTCCGCCCTTTTTCCCTCTTTTTCCACTCGGTCACCAAACGGCCAAAAGCGACCGCCACCATTCGTAAAACAATCCGCTGACGCCAAAATAAACGAAGCCGACCCAGGCAGCGGCAACGAACACCTTTTCCATCCCTTTTCCCGTCCGATAGAGCGGCACTTTCCACCGCTTGGAAGAAAACGGCCAAAACAAAGGCACCCCTTGGACAGAAAAAAAGTCTTCGATAATGTGAAACAAATAACCAAGCACGACCCCGGTGGCAAATGGCGACGCCGATTCGCGCCAGAGGGCGGCGGCGAGGATGCCCCAAACGATGAGCGAATGCGTCATCCTGCGATGGCCGAACGCTTCTTTTACTTTCCCCGCGACGCCGAACGAACGGCGGCCGACATACGACGACGGCTCATCGATGTCAGGAAGAAGGCTGCCGATGACAAGCCCCGCCGTATAAGCAGCGGTAAACGGAAGCGCCGTATACGCCGTCGCCGCCGCCCCCAAGCATAAGGAAACAATAACATGACTCGAATATCGCAACAAACATCCCCTCAAACTTCCATCGTTTTCCCCATTATACCATAACAAAGAATATTTGTTCGTTTCTTTGACGAATTTGTGACAATGGCGCTAGGTGTGACAAAGTTAACATCGCGTTATTGACATCATGGCTATAGTTAAAAGTACACAACGCTAATAAGGAGTGAAGCAAATGAAACGAAAACGATCCCCTCTTGCCAACCGTTTCAAATATATTCGGCCGATCGAGCGCCAAGCCGACGGCCATAGCGAAACAACCTACGGCGACCGCGCCTGGGAAGACGCGTACCGCCGCCGCTGGCAGCACGACAAAGTTGTCCGCTCGACCCATGGCGTCAACTGCACGGGATCGTGCAGCTGGAACATTTACGTCAAAAACGGCATCGTCACCTGGGAAGGACAGCAGCTCGACTATCCGTCGACCGGGCCGGATATGCCGGATTTTGAACCGCGCGGCTGCCCGCGCGGCGCGAGCTTCTCATGGTATATGTACAGCCCGCTGCGCGTCAAATACCCGTATGTCCGCGGCATCTTGCTTGACATGTGGCGCGAGGCGCTCTCCCATCATCCAAACAACCCGCTTGAGGCGTGGAAAAGCATCGTTGAAGACCGCGAAAAAGCGAAGCGCTACAAACAGGCGCGCGGGAAGGGCGGATTCGTGCGCGTCAGCTGGGATGAAGCATTGACGCTTGTCGCCGCTTCTTTATTGTATACGGTCGTCAAATACGGCCCGGACCGCAACGTCGGCTTCTCCCCGATTCCAGCCATGTCGATGGTCAGCCATGCCGCTGGGGCGCGGTTTATGCAGCTGATGGGCGGCCCGATATTAAGCTTTTATGATTGGTACGCCGACTTGCCGCCGGCATCGCCGCAAATTTGGGGCGACCAAACGGACGTGCCGGAATCGAGCGACTGGTACAACGCCGGCTACATCATCACGTGGGGCTCAAACGTCCCGCTCACCCGAACGCCGGACGCCCACTTTTTAGCGGAAGTGCGCTACCGCGGCACGAAAGTCGTGTCCGTCAGCCCGGATTACGCCGAGTCGACGAAATTTGCCGACGATTGGCTGTCGGTGAAACAAGGAACGGACGGCGCTTTAGCGATGGCGATGGGGCACGTCATTTTAAACGAATATTATGTCAAACGGACTGTCCCGTATTTTGAACAATATGCGAAAACATACACCGATTTTCCATTTGTCGTCACGTTAAAACAAGACGGTGGCGCATGGACGGCCGGCCGCTTCTTATTGGCGAAAGATCTTGGCAAACAAACGGGAAACGCCGAATGGAAACCGGTCATCTATGACGAGAACACCGGCACGTTTGCCGTGCCGAACGGAACGATCGGCACGCGCTGGGAAGACAAAGGAAAATGGAACTTGCACCTTGTTGATGAGGAAACGAAACAGCCGCTTGAGCCGCGCCTGTCGTTTTTAGGAAGCGAAGATGAGGTCATGTCGATAAAGCTTCCGTATTTCACCGCTGAGGGCGGAAAAACGATCGAACGCGCGGTCCCGGTGAAAAAAGTGCACACCGAAGCGGGCGACGTTTATGTCACGACCGTCTATGACTTGATTTTGGCCAACTACGGCATCGACCGCGGCATCGGCGGTGTCGTTGCCCGCTCGTATGATGACGAGGTGCCGTTCACCCCGGCGTGGCAAGAAGCGATCACCGGCGTCGACCGCGAACTCGTCGTGAAAATCGCCCGTGAGTTTGCCGACAACGCGATCGACACAAACGGCCGGTCGATGATCATCGTCGGCGCCGGGATCAACCATTGGTTCAACTCCGATACGATTTACCGCGCCGTCTTGAACCTTGTCTTGTTCGTCGGCGCCCAAGGGGTGAATGGCGGCGGTTGGGCCCATTACGTCGGGCAAGAAAAGCTGCGCCCGGCGGAAGGATGGCAGACGATCGCCACTGCTCGCGACTGGGTCGGACCGGCGAAATTGCAAAACGGCACGTCATTCTTTTACTTTGCGACCGACCAATGGCGCTATGAAGAGCGGCCGGTCGATGAGCTCATCTCACCGCTGGCCAAAAAAGCGCGCTATTCACACCCTGGCGATTACAACGTCTTGGCCGCGCGGCTTGGCTGGCTGCCGTCGTACCCGACGTTTAACAAAAACGGCATCGAGCTGTACAACGAAGCAGTAAGCCATGGAGCCCGCACGCCGGAAGAGATCGGCGCCTATGTTGCGAAACAGCTGAAAAAGAAAGAATTGCAGTTTGCGATCGAAGATCCGGACAACGAGGCGAATTTTCCGCGCAACTTGATCGTCTGGCGCGCCAACTTAATCTCAAGCTCCGGCAAAGGGCACGAATACTTCTTAAAACATTTGCTTGGCACGACGAACGGCTTGTTAAACGATGACCGCAACAGCCTGCGCCCGGAAGAAATCCGCTGGCGCGATGAAGCGCCGGAAGGCAAGCTCGATCTGCTTGTCAACCTGGACTTCCGCATGGCCGGCACCGCGCTCTACTCCGATGTCGTCCTGCCGGCAGCGACATGGTATGAAAAACATGACTTAAGCAGCACGGATATGCATCCGTTCGTCCATCCGTTCAATCCAGCCGTGCCTCCGCTCTGGGAAGCGCGCTCGGACTGGGATATTTTCAAATCACTTGCGAAAGCCGTATCTGATGTCGCCAAACAAGCCGGCTTAAAGCCGATGAAAGAAGTCGTCGCCACTCCGCTGTTGCACGATACGGCGCAAGAGCTGGCGCAGCCGTTCGGTGAAGTGAAAGACTGGAGCAAAGGCGAAACTGAACCGATTCCGGGCAAAACGATGCCGAACATTCATGTCATCGAGCGCGACTATACGCTCATTTACGATCAAATGACCGCCCTGGGTCCGAACGTCGCCCGCCAGCCGATCGGCACAAAAGGGATTGCCTGGTCAGCGAAAGACGAGTATGAACAGTTGAAACGCCGGCTCGGCACTGTCCGGCGCGCTTCCATCGCCGACGGCTGCCCGGATATCAGCGAAGCGAAAAAAGCGGCTGAAGCGATTTTGACGCTGTCATCAACTACAAACGGCAAAATGGCGGTGAAAGCGTGGGAGGCGCTTGAGAAAAAGACGGATTTGAAATTGGCCGATTTAGCGAAAGAACGCGAGGAAGAATGCTTTACGTTTGAACAAATCACCGCCCAGCCGAAAACGGTCATCACCTCGCCGGCGTTCAGCGGCTCGGAAAAAGGCGGGCGGCGCTACTCGCCGTTTACGACGAACGTCGAACGGCTCATCCCGTGGCGGACGTTGACCGGCCGGCAGTCGTTTTACATCGATCATGAACTGATGCGCGAGTTTGGCGAAACGATGGCGACGTTCAAGCCGATGTTGCCGCACCGTCCGTTTTCAAACAAACGCCCGAAAGAAAACGGAAAGGAAGTCATCTTGAACTATTTGACGCCGCATAACAAATGGTCGATCCACAGCATGTATTTCGACTCCTTGCCGATGTTGACGCTGTTCCGCGGCGGGCCGACCGTGTGGATGAACAAAGATGATGCGGCCGAAGCCGGCATCAACGACAACGACTGGATTGAATGTTTCAACGAAAACGGCGTCGTCGTCGCCCGCGCCGTCGTCTCGCACCGGCTGCCGCGCGGCATGGCGTTTATGCACCACGCGCAAGACCGCCATATTAACGTGCCGGGCACGAAGCTGACGAACAACCGCGGCGGCACGCACAACAGCCCGACACGCATCCATGTGAAACCGACGCATATGATCGGCGGATACGCGCAATTAAGCTACGGATTCAACTATTACGGACCGACGGGCAACCAACGCGACTTGTTCGTTGTCATCCGCAAATTAGAGGAGGTTGATTGGCTTGAAGATTAAAGCGCAAGTCGGCATGGTCATGAACTTGGATAAATGCATCGGCTGCCACACGTGCAGCGTCACATGCAAAAACACGTGGACGAACCGTCCCGGTGCGGAATATATGTACTTTAACAACGTCGAAACAAAGCCGGGGATCGGCTATCCGAAACAGTGGGAAGACCAAGAGAAATATAAAGGCGGCTGGGAGTTAAAAGACGGCGAATTGCGGCTAAAGTCCGGCTCAAAAGCGATGCGGCTCGTCAACTTGTTCTACAACCCGTACCAGCCGACGATCGATGATTACTACGAACCGTGGAACTACGACTACGAAACATTGACGAACAGCCCGCAAAAACGGCATCAGCCGGTCGCCCGGCCGAAATCGTCCATCACCGGCGAATGGATGGAAGTATCGTGGGGGCCGAACTGGGAAGACGACCTGGCCGGCGCCCATATCACCGGTTTGCGTGATCCGAACGTTGTCAAAATGGAGCAGGTGATCCAAGCGGAATTTGAGGATGTCTTTATGATGTATTTGCCGCGCATTTGCGAACATTGCCTCAATCCGTCATGCGTATCGAGCTGCCCGTCGGGCGCCATGTACAAACGCGACGAGGACGGCATCGTCCTCGTCGACCAAAACGCCTGCCGCGCTTGGCGGTATTGCGTCACGAGCTGCCCGTACAAAAAAGTATATTTCAACTGGCAAACGAACAAAGCGGAAAAATGTACGCTCTGTTTCCCGCGCATCGAAGCCGGCCTGCCGACCATTTGCTCGGAAACGTGCGTCGGCCGCATCCGCTACATCGGCGTCATGCTGTATGATGCGGATCAAGTAAAAGAAGCGGCGAGCGTCGCCGATGAGAAACAGCTGTACCATGCCCAACTGGATATTTTCCTTGACCCGAACGATCCGACTGTCATCGCTGAGGCGAAAAAAGCCGGCATCCCGGATGAATGGATTGCCGCGGCGCAGCGCTCGCCGATTTACAAAATGATCGTCGACTGGAAAATCGCTTTGCCGCTGCATCCGGAATACCGGACGCTGCCAATGGTATGGTACATTCCGCCGCTGAGCCCGATCATGAATACGATCGAAGGAAAAGGAAGCCAAGCGAGCGCCGATGACATCTTCCCGGCCATTGATGAAATGCGCATTCCGATCGAATATTTGGCGAATTTGCTGACGGCGGGCGATACGGCGCACATCCGCACGACATTGAAAAAAATGGCGGCGATGCGTTCGTATATGCGGGCGAAACAAACGAACAAACAGCCGGACATCCGCCTCATTGAGTCGCTCGGCTTAAGCCGTGAAGACATTGAAGAGATGTACCGTTTGCTCGCGATTGCCAAATACGAAGACCGCTTCGTCATTCCGGCATCGCATCGCGAGGAAGTCGCTGACCTCTACGCCGAACAAGGCAGCTGCGGGCTTGCATTTGCCGGCGGTCCAGGCGCCTGCGGCACGCTTTCATGAGGGCGGGGCCATGCCCCCCTTCCCCTTACACAACAAAAATGGAGGATGCACGATGAACAGCGAACAACGGCAAATTGTCTTTTTATGTGTGTCCTATCTGTTGTCCTATCCGGACGAACAGTGGGCTGAATCGCTTCCCGACTGCCTCGAGGCCATCCGTTCGCTCGAGGATGAAACCGTCCGTACGCCGCTTTTGGCAGTGGCCGAACAGCTTGCGGCCACCTCGGCTCGAGAGCGGATGGAGCAATATGTCGAAACATTTGATTTCGGCAAAAAAACGAATTTGTATCTTACGTATATGACAAACGGTGAACAACGCGAGCGCGGAATCGAGCTCGTCGCCTTAAAAGCGCGCTACGAGGCGGCCGGATTCGCCGTCTCCGACCGCGAGCTGCCCGACTACTTGCCGCTCATGCTCGAATTTCTCGCCTATGCGGAGGAGCCTCATGCCATTTCCTTGCTCGCCGATTATGCCGGCCATATCCGCGAAATCGGCGAGCGGTTGGCAGCCGCCGGCAGCCCGTACGTACAGCTATTTGAAACGCTCGACGTTACCTTTATCCAACTCGGCGTCACGCCGATCCCGAAAGGAAGTGCAACGGCATGGTTAGCCAATTTCTCTGGGTGATCGTTCCTTATTTGTCGCTTGTGCTCTTTATCGCCGGCCATGTTTGGCGCTACCAGCGCGATCAGTTCGGCTGGACATCCAAATCAAGCGAACTGCTCGAAAAACGGCAATTGCGCCTTGGAAGCCTTCTCTTCCACTGGGGCATTTTGTTCGTCTTCGTCGGCCACGTGATGGGCATTCTCATTCCGGAACCGTTTTACACGGCGTTAGGCGTTACGGAGGAGATGTACCACGTCATCGCCTTGGCGGGCGGCATTCCGGCTGGTTTGGCGGCCTTCGTTGGTTTAGTGATCCTGTTCCGCCGCCGCCTCACGGTAAAGCGCGTGCGGGCGACAAGCAGCACCGGCGATTGGGTTGCTCTTGGATTTTTGCTCGCTGTCATCGCCAGCGGGCTGTCATCAACGTTTCTGAACATCGATTCGCACGGGTTTGATTACCGGACGACGATCGGCCCGTGGTTTCGCGGCCTTCTTACATTCCGTCCGAACCCAGCTTATATGGAAACGGTGCCGCTTTGGTTTCAAATTCATATTCTCGCTGCATTCGGTTTGTTCGCTGTCTGGCCGTTCACCCGCCTCGTTCACGTGTTCAGCTTTCCGCTCCGCTACTTGCAGCGCAGCTACGTCGTCTATCGGAAGCGAATGCCAAAACAAGCAGAGCCGTTCAACCGCGCCAAATAAGCGAGCGGCGTGCGTCACATCAGGAACCCTAAACTGAACAGGCGGGGGCAAACCGATTGCCTAACAGCCGGCCTGTCAACTTTAACGGCGGCGGAAACGAAACAACGTGCGCTTCCGCATATCCTAACGATCATGCATAACAACCTGCCAATAAATGAACCAATAATAAAAAACAGGATGCCCGTCGTTTGGGGCATCCTGTTTTCCATTTGTTACTTAGTTAATGCGCGCAAACAGCTCTTCTTTCTCCGCATCGGACAACAGCCGCTCGGCCATCGGGAAGAGCACGTTCTCCTCTTTCATGAAGTGCTCATCCAAAATGTGATGCGCCTCGATGACCGCGCCGGCAAGCATCAACGCCTGTCTGCTGTCGATGTTCTCCGGCAGCTGGGCGGTCTTTTCTAAAAACATGGAAAGGCGCGCTTTCGCCTGTTCGTGTTCGTATTCCATGACGGCAATAGGGCCGGTCGTCCGCCCGATGTACCGAGCCATCATCGGGAACAATACGCCTTCTTCCCGCTCCGAATGCGGATCTAGAGCGGCGACGAACGATTCAACTTTTTCTCTCAAATCAGCGAGCGGCTCGCGCCAGTTGCGGTCATCTGTCCCTTGGCCGATCGCTTCCGCTGTGGCAAGCAGCTGCTCCATTTGGACGCGCAGCGGGCCGTGTTCTTGTTTTAATTGCGCCAGTCCGGCGCATAGTTTCACCCCTTCAGGGCCGCCCATATGGCAAAATGAATGCATCATCGATTCCTCCTTTTTATGATCCGTCCGTTGTTTCCATTATACTGTGTGCAGCATCTCCATCGTTGTGAGTCATATCACACCGCCGACAGGGAAGCGCAAAAAAAAACAGCACGCGCGCGGCGTGCTGCAGTAATCCTTTTATAGATACGGATGTTCATGCTTCGCTTTTAAGATCGTCCATCTTCGTTCGACTTCCTCCTCCAACTCGCGCAACAAATCTTCGTTTTCTTTTCGGAGCAAATGTTTCGTTTTTCCCATATATTTCAGCCATTCCCTCAACGGGACGCGGCGTCCTTTCGCCTCCGGGTCGTACGTGATCGTCGTTTTCCCCCGTTCGACTTCGTACAGCGGGAAAAAGCACGAATTCACCGCCGCCTGCAAAATGGTTTCCCCGTACCGTTCTTCTGACTTCCAGTTAAGCGGACAAGTAATGAGCAGCTTGCCGTACACCGTTCCTTCATGCTGTGCATACCATTGCGCTTTCGCTGCTTTTTTCACCAAATCTTGCGGAAACGCTTCCGTTCCGGTGAAGACGTACGGGATGTTCGTCGCTGCCATGATTTGCGGCGTATCTTTATGATGGAACGATTTTCCGCGCTGTCCTTTCCCGACCCCGGTCGTCGTGGTCATATGTCCCATTGGGGTCGAGTACGACATTTGCGCCCCGGTGTTCATATAGCCTTCATTGTCGTATTCAATGATGATCAGCTTATGGTTGCGCAGCGCCGCCCCGATAGCCGACCCCATGCCGATGTCCATCCCGCCGTCGCCGGTGACCATGACAAACGTGACATCATCCGAGACGTCAAGCTCGCCGCGCCGCTTCAGTTCAAAGAACGCTTCGACCATGCCGGAGAGCGTGGCCGCCCCGTTTTGGAACAAATTGTGCACCATCGTTTGTTTATGCGAGCTGTACGGATACGCGGCGGAAACGACATACGCGCACCCGGTTTGGAACAAGACGACGATATCGCCTTCAATTCCTTTGAAAAACAGCTCGAGCCCCGGGAAAATACCGCATCCCGGGCATGCCCCGTGCCCTGGGGCGAGCCGCTTCGGCTTGGCCGTCAACGCCCGCAGCGGCGGGATTTTAACGTTTAGCCGTTTCGTTTTGTCGTCGACCGTCACGTGGATGAGCCCGCTGCGAAACGCATCGCCATGAAGCGGTTCAAGCAGCCGTTTCGGTTGCCGTTCAAGACGTCCGGGGACGTGGCCGAAATAATCAAACGTTTTTTCCGCTTTTCCTTTTTCCATCGCATCAATGGCCATCCGGAACAACGCTTCGGCATCTTCGGCGTAAAAATCTTTGCCGCCAAGGCCGTAAACGCGGCTTAATACGATCGTTTGATTGTTTTGGTCTTCCTGCAGCGCCGCTTTCACTTCATGCGTCATGTTCGCCCCGTGCGCCCCGTACGAATCGGCCCGCTCGCCGATCAACAGCGCTTTCACATGTTTCAGCGCCTGGCGGATCTCCTCGGCCGGAAACGGACGAATGATGTTCGGGCTGATGACGCCCGCCTTCACCCCTTGTTTACGCAGACGATCAGCTACATCTTTCGCTGTCTCTGCTGCGGAGTTGAGCAAAAACAGCGCCACTTCGGCATCTTCCATCCGGTATAAATCGAGCGGCTCATAGCGGCGCCCCGACCATGCTTCATATTCCGCGGCCACCTGCCGGAACACATCGCCAGCCCGGTACAAAGCAACGGACTGTTGATAATGGTTGTTGATCAAATCATCCCCGCCCATATGCGCCCCGATCGTCACAGGCCGTTTCGGATCAGCCGCTGTCGGGAACCCTTCTTTGCGCGGGCCGATGAACCCCTGCACCGTTTCCCGATCGCGAAAATAATGTACTTTCCGTTTTTGGTGCGAGGTGAAAAACCCGTCGTACGCGATGATGACCGGCAGGCGGACGTCCTCATGCTCGGCGATTTTGAGCGCCATGACGTTCATATCGTAAACCGCTTGCGGCGTGCGGGCCAGCAGCACGACCCAGCCGGTGTTGAGCGTAAAATACAAATCGGAATGGTCGCCGTGAATATCAAGCGGGCCGCTGACCGAGCGGGTGACGAGATTCAGCACCATCGGAAAACGGGTGCCTGATTGCACCGGCAGCTGTTCAAGCATGTACATCAGCCCGTTGGCGCTCGTGGCGTTCAGCACGCGCGCCCCCATGAGCGACGCGCCGTAGCAAATCCCCGCTGAACCGTGCTCGCCATCTGCTGGAATGAGCTTCGTTTCATGCTCGCCCCGCCCTTTCATTTGATCGAGCAGCTGGGCGATTTCCGTTGACGGCGTGATCGGGAAGTAGCCCATAATGTGATAGTTAATTTGGCTCGCCGCTAACGCCGCCATTTCATTGCCGGAGGCAAACGTCGTCTCTTGCACCGCTCGGTTGGTCATCTCAATATCTTTTTCAATCATTGCCATGCTTCCATTCCCCCTTTCATGAACGAAAACGAATGTTTCAACGAATGCGCTTCGGCGAACCCGGGCGTTTCCCGTTCGGCCACAAGCGCAGCTGTCGGACACGCTTCAACACATTTTAAACAGCCTTTGCAATATTGATAGTCAATGCCGGCTAAAAACATCTGTTTGCGCCCTTTTTTGTCCACCCGTTCCTCCCAGACGAAGCAAAGGTCGGGACAGACGTTGTCACAGGCGACGCAATGAATGCATTTATCGGCTTCCCAACGCGGCAAAAACCCCTGCCGGGAACCGCTTACATTTTTCAACAAACTATTTCCGCCAGCGACAATAACCCCACCGATCAGCTGCGTTTCATAGCCAAATCGAGGAGCCGGGCGGACGAACGTTCTTTCCTCCGCCGGAGCGGGAACTGTTTGAATGTGCACTTCCTCATACCCGCGACGAAAAGCACGAAGATTCGCTTCGACGAGATGCGGCGCTTTTGTGGCGAACGTCTGGCGAATCACCACCTCCATCGCTTCCGGTTGGATGAAGGGACAAACACGCAACAGCGCTCCTATCATCGGCGTATTGATTTTCACCTGTTCCTCAACGGCGATGCCGAGCGCATCGACTGTCACTAACGTCCCGTAAGGAAGGCGCAAGTCGCGGCGAATGTCATCAAATCCGCGCGTTGAGTTGACGACTACCGTCCCGTCAGCGACAAGGCCGCTCGTCACATCGACCATTTTAGCGAGCGCCTCGTGAAACACACCGATGACGTGCGGGGTGGCAATCGGGCTATGGTCGCGAATTTCAATCTGCGGCTCGCAAAAGCGGATAAAGCTTTTGACCGGTGTTCCTTTTTTCTCGGAACCGTACGAGGAAAAGTTTGCCCCATTCAGTCCCGACCATAACACTCCGGCCTCAGCGAGCATTTTTCCCGCCAAGTTTGCCCCGAGCCCGCCGATCGACTCAAGGCGGATCTCAAAAAAGCCTTGCTCATTTGTTTTTGGCAGCATCGTCATCCCCTCCCATATGCAAAATACATCCCCAGTTTTATTATAAGCGGAAAACGTTCGAAAAACTGTGACAAAAAACAAACAGTTTAGCATTTTTGATGAAACACATAATATAAAACAGTTAACGACAAGATGAGTTCTTATATAACAGACGGGACAGTTGATATAAAACAAAAAAGCCCCCAACGGGGCTTATTGTTGAAAATAACGGGCAAGCGTCACAATCATCGCTCCCATCCGCTCATGTTCCGGAGCAATGACGCGGCTGACTCCTTCTTCCTCGAGCGCTTCTTGCGTCACTTTACCGACAGCGCAAGCGACGACATCGGTGCGGAACGCCTCAAGCAGCGGGGTGATGTCTTGTTTCTCGCGGGCAAACGAAAAGAAAAAACGGACTTGCATCGCCGATGTAAAACAGACGGCGTCGACCTCACGCCCGATGATTTCTCTGTATAGCGTCTCGAGCGTCTCCCGATCCGGGGCGACATGCCGGTACGGGAACAGTTGTGTATACGATGCGCCGCGCGCAAGGAAAAATTGCTTTAAGGCCGGCGCGGTATCGCCGTACAGCTGCGCAACGACTTTCTTGCCGGCAAAGTCGTGCGCACCAAGGGCGCGGATCAGCCCTTTCGTCGTTCCGTCCTCGCTCGCTGTCATCGGGATGACGCCGGCTTTTTTTAAGACCGCCACTGTTTTATAGCCGCGGGCGGCAACGTTCGTTTCTTGGACCGTTTGTGTCCACTCAGCAGCCATCCCTTCTCTTTCAGCCGCTTCCCAAAGCGCCTCGGCTCCGATGCCGGTCGTAAACACGATCCAGTCCGGCCGCATCGCGATGACCGCCCGCATTTCTTCCCCCAGTTCTTTCCCTTTGGCGAATACCGTTCCCTGTGCCGGACGGATGACGGCCGTTCCTCCTTGCTTTTCAATCAGGGCTGTCATCTCGTCCAACTTGCGCGAAGCACATAAGGCAATCCGTTTGCCGCGCATGTTCTTTCCTCCTAATCGTCGGTATCTGTCCCTTCCATTCTAAAAGATCGCTCCATCCCGCGCAACAAAAACGGAAAGGCACCGCCTAGCAAACACCGCCGCCAATACCGGCGGCCAACACGTTTCTGCTCACCGAAATGGTAGCTGCAGCTGCCAGAACATCCGCTCCAGTGCTGCCAATAGCATAAGCTACACCATAAAAAACGCGCCCCTAAAGGCGCGTGTTACCGTCTTAGCGAGTATGTACAGTGGCTTCCTCTCCCCGGCGGTCAAACGAGCCGGTGATGCGCGTCGGCTGCACAGAGATGATCCCATCTAGCGGGATGTTCATCAACCGCATTTGCCGGTTGTAAACGAACAGTTTGCGCGCTTCCTGGTACAACTTGACCGGCAACACGACCGCTTCCCCTTGCGCTGTTTGCACGCGCACTGGCTGCTTTTGGGCAATCCACACCGAAAGCTGCTGGCACAATTCCTTCATTCATTCGCTCCCCCTTCTCATCCATTCCTACTTATGATTATAAAAGGAAAAGACGGAAAAAGGAGTGAAGAAAAATCAACAAATTCGACGAATGAATGACAAATGATGTCGAGAACTATTGCTCAACGTTTCACCAACGTTTTCCGCCTTCGATCAACCGAACGCTATTTTCGTTTTCCCTACATTAGCTAAAAACCTTCTGTTGTTTGCGAAAGGAGCGAGATAAAAACTTCCGGAATAGTTCAGTGCGCATCTGCACAAAACAGGTGCCCCGTTGCCTTCGGGACACCCGTTTTGCGCTTCGCATCAGCGGTAAATCAATACGCGCGCCGCAGTGCGGTCGGCGCTTTCACCGACGACGCGGATTTTCAAGCCGTACCCCGGCACGTTCCGTCCGGCATCAACGGCTCCTTTATTGTGGTACGATCGGCTGTCATCAAAAACCGTCAGCGGCGATGTGTCGTTGTCGATCAGTTGCGAGCCGTCAATTTTAACGCGGAACGGCGCACCTTTTTGCAAACTGAACGCCGCATCATGCACTTGATAGCGCGTCGAGGCCACCGTATTGCCCGACCATTTCAACGCGTGTTGATCAGCGTCCACAACGCCGAGGAACCCTTCGCCCGGATGGATGCCCGTCCAGTTGTTGTCATATGACTCATCGACATACCAGACAACAAGGCCCGGGTCGTACGACAGCAGTTGATCGCCGCGCAAAATATGGGCCAATCCTTCATCGACGCCGCGATGATTGCGCCACTCAAGCAAGTAGTAATGTTTCGAGCGCAGCGTGCCGTCGCTTTTCGCAAAACCGTCCAACGCGAAGGCGCTCTCGCTCTCCGCTCCGTCCGTAAGTACGGCCGTTTTGTCCGCCGTCACTTGAATATTGTCAATATACCAGCCGGCTTCCGATACATACGCATCGGTGACATAACGGAAACGCAGCTCAACCGTTTGGCCTGCGTACGCTGACAAATCAAATTCGGCTTTCACCCAGCCGTCTGATGTGCCGGTAATGCCGTCGCCCGGATTTTGCCCGTTCGGGTTGTCGGTCGTTGTAAGATTTCCTGAAACAGTGACCCATTGGCCTGAACCTTGCTCCTTCACTTCCACCGCGCCGTAATCCCAATCTTTCTCAATGGCGTACCATGTATCAAACGTCAATACCGCTTGTGATGCGCCGGTCAAATCAATCGTCGTGGACATAGAGCTGTTCAAATCGTTCCCCTTGCCGGAGAAGTACGCATAGGCGCCGGCAGCCGGAGAAGCGATGACGGTTTTCTTGTCCGGCAAGTTGATGCGCACCGCATCGTTGTTTGTCCCTTTTGTATTGGCTTCATCCAATACTACCTCTACCCCTTTTTCCGTCACTTCATCCCATTCGACGGTCGTTCCGTGCAGCCAGTTGCTTCCCGGCATAGTTGACTGCAAAAACTGTTTCGCCCAGGCGCTGAAGCCGGTCGGCTCGGTGCCCGGAATGCGCCCCGCCCAGCTGCCGCTCGACATGATGGACCAGTACGCAATCGGTTCGCCCAATCCGGAGTAAATCGTATCGTATTCATCCGGCAGCCCCAAATCATGGCCGTATTCGTGGGCAAACACTCCCGCCGCCCCATCAGCCGGCTCGACCGTATAGTCATAGGCCGCCAGTTGGCCGCGCCAATACGGCACCTCAGCCGTCGTGTTCGGAATGCGGTATACCGATCCTAAATTCCAACGGTGCGACCAAATGGCATCGCCGCCAAGCGAACCGCCGCCCGCCTCTTCACCGACACTCGAGTGGATGATCATTAAATGGTCGATCAAGCCGTCCGGCTCACGGTAGTTGCCGTCGCCGTCCAAATCGTACCGATCCTCCTGGTCAAACTCGCGCAAGTTAATGGACGGATCGTTGGCTGCCGCCGCGAGCGCTTCACGCACAAGCGCGCGCGGGTTCGCGTCGTTCCCGTCCGGCGCCGGCACATTGGTGCCGTAATAGCTGGCAGGGTGCTGGGCTTTGTACCAGCCGGCAACCTTTCCTTCGATAGAATAGCTGCCGCCCGATTGCTCTTCATAATACTTTTTCACCGAGATGAGCTTTTCACCGTTCGGTCCTTCATAATAGCCGTCATCGCCGCCAAAAATCATGTCCTCATAGTGCTCGCGTGTATAGTCTTCGTAATACATGTCTGTTTCATTTGGCTGGATGCTGTTGTGCGGAAAATCCGGATATTCGATGAGCAAAACGAGCACCCGGTCGACCCGTTTGTCTCCGTTCCACGGCTCCGGTTGGACAGACGGCACGGAAGTTGCTTTCGATTGGCCGAGTTTTTTCCCTTTCCCATTCAGCACG
This sequence comes from Geobacillus uzenensis, assembly GCF_002217665.1. Lineage (NCBI taxonomy): Bacteria > Bacillati > Bacillota > Bacilli > Caryophanales > Anoxybacillaceae > Geobacillus > Geobacillus uzenensis. The sequence goes on along the minus strand of NZ_NEWL01000005.1, from coordinate 408,491 downwards.
CCGTTTGCCTGCTGTTGATCTTGCAATGCTTTGGCCCGCTTCTTCTCGTTTTCGTACAGTTCTCCCTTCTCCCGCGGCATGTGGGCCGCCTTTTGCCGCAAATACTCGCGCACCGCCTGCTCCGCCTCCACCGGAGTCGCATTGGCGCGAAGCGTTCCGTTTCGTTTTAACATCTCCGCCAGCTTTTCTTCGTTGACAATCGCGAAATCGAACGGCCCGCCTTGCTTCGCCGCCGGAATCGCCGCCGCGCTGGCCGCTTGCGGCGCTTTTGCCGGCGCTGCCCATAGCCCGATTCCGAGCGACAACGCCGCCGTCAATGAGAGAATAGACCGTTTTTTCAAAAAGACTCTCCCCCAATCAAAATTTTAGTAGAATTCTATATAATTAAAATATTATACAATATCTAGCAAAATGAAAGAGAATTTTTTCACAGACACAAAATAGTTCTTTTTACCTACCGTTGTCGAAAAAACAAGATTTATATCAAAAAAAGGCTATGAATTCTGCCTTAACATCCCGGGCACTTTCCGGTTACAATGTAATATATTCGCAGTTTTTGTAGAAATTCGTGCTGTGCAGCTGACGATGGGAGAGAAGGTGTCGCGATGCTTAGTATTTTCAAAGATTTTTTACTCAACTTATTTTTTATTCTCCTGCCGGTGTTTCTCGTCCCGTTTTGGACGGAACAAGAAAAAGGACCGAGGCGCCTCCGCCTTTATTTGCCGACCGTCTGCTACGCTGTCGTGATCGTCCTATGCATCACTCTTCCGGTCGGCGCAGAAAGCAACTTGATTTTCGATTTGCGGCAAATCCCACTTTGGCTCGGCAGCTTGTATGGCGGATCAGGAGCGGCGGCATGCCTAGCGATCGTCACCATTGCTTATCGCTCTTTATTTGGGGGGATCGGCATCTTGATCACCGCCGTCGTTTCCATCGCCATCGCAGCAGCAAGCCGTTTATTGACTAAAACGTTTGCGCAGCTGCCAGCTAAACAACGAACGTTGCTAGCGACATTGCTCAGCTTCGCTTCCGGCCTGTTGACGGTCGCCATGGCAGGGTGGATGGCTCCCTTCGATCGTCCCCCGCTTTCCGTCTCGCTTATTTTTTTGCTTGTGCAGCCAGCAAGCATGTTTATCGTTTGCGCTTTTCGAGAGATGGTGCACCATAATATCGCGTTGCGCAAACGGATTATTCGTGCCGAGAAGATGGAAGCGGTCACCCATTTGGCGGCCTCGATCTCTCATGAAATCCGTAATCCGCTCACCGCGGCCCGCGGGTTTATCCAGCTGATTGAAGAGCAGCCGCTCGCCGCTGATAAACGGCGCCAATATGCGCGCATCGCCATGGAAGAGCTCGACCGGGCGGAAGCGATCATTACCGATTATTTGACGTTCGCGAAACCCGCGCCGGAAACGCCGGAAAAACTGAACGTCAAGCTCGAAATCGAACGGGTCGTCGACATCATCCGTCCGCTTGCCAATATGAATTGCGTTGATATGAAGACAACGCTTGCCCCTTTTTCGGTCATCGGCGAGCGCGAAAAATTCCGCCAATGTTTGCTCAATGTCATAAAAAACGCCATTGAAGCGATGCCAAACGGCGGGACGTTGCAAATATACGTCTCGATCGACAATGGTCGCGTGCTCATTCGCATCGCCGACACCGGCGTCGGCATGACGAAAGAACAGCTGGAACGGCTGGGCGAGCCGTACTTTACAACGAAAGGAATCAAAGGCACCGGCCTTGGAATGATGGTTGTGTACCGCATCATTGAATCGATGAACGGCACGATTCGAATCGAAAGCGAAATACATAAAGGAACGACGGTATCGATTTATTTGCCGCTCGCTCCGTCCCCGTCCCCTTCTCCGATTTCCGATAAGGAAAAACAGCTGTTTGCCGCGCTGTAAGCATGATTGGAAGCAGCCGTAAAGACTCCCCTTTTCGTTGAAAGCAGGACGGCAAAAGGAGGATAATCGTTATCAAAAAAAGGATGCCTTCGTTTTTTCGGGCATCCTTTTCATCTCTTCGCTTGTTTCGCCGCGGTTTATCAACGCCGCTGTTTTTGTTACAATACTATAGGAATGGAAACACATCGAGAGAAAAGGAGACGTTGGCATGATTCACGTCAAAACAGAACGGGAAATTCAATTGATGCGCGAGGCTGGGAAGCTGCTCGCTGCCTGCCATCAAGAAATCGCCAAACGCATCGGACCGGGGGTGACCACTATGGAGATCGACCGGTTCGTCGAGACATTTTTGGCCAAATACGGAGCCAAGCCGGAACAAAAAGGATACCGCGGCTATCCGTACGCCACATGCGCTTCGGTGAACGATGAAATTTGCCACGGATTTCCGCGCAACGAACCGCTCAAGGAAGGCGATATCGTCACGATCGATTTTGTCGTCAACTGGCGCGGGGCACTCGCCGATTCCGCTTGGACGTACGCCATCGGCGACGTCGGCAAAGACGTGCAAAAACTGTTGGAAGTGACAGAAGAATCGTTGTATAAAGGAATTGAACAGGCCGTCCTCGGCAACCGGATCGGCGATATCGGCCATGCCATTCAAACGTACGTCGAATCGCACGGGTTTTCCGTCGTCCGCGATTTCACCGGGCACGGCATCGGTCCGACAATTCACGAAGAACCGTACATCCCCCATTTTGGTGAAAAAGGAAAAGGAATGCGCCTAAAAGAAGGGATGGTCATTACGATCGAACCGATGGTGAACATGGGAGCTTGGCAAAGCAAAATGGACGCAAACGGCTGGACGGCGCGAACCATCGACGGCTCGTACTCAGCGCAATATGAACATACGATTGCCATTACAAAAAACGGACCGCTCATTTTAACGACACCGGCGTAACGGTAACCCCCGGACAAAACACTTTGTCCGGGGGTTATCTATAATGGTCCCAAACTTCTTGCTAACCTACCTATCGTCTCTCCGCCTTATCCTTTTTGTTTACATAATACAATTATGGTTGCTAGCCTGCGATCACTTTCACATACAACGTCCGCTGGCGCGGCCCATCGTATTCACAAAAATACACACCTTGCCAGCGCCCAAGCAGCAGTCGGCCTTCGTGAATAATGACGTGCTGCGACGCGCCAACCGTGCTCGCTTTCATATGAGCGGCCGTGTTTCCTTCCATATGGCGATCAAGCGGATGCTCCCACGGATACGTTTCATCAAAACGGCGCATCATGTCGCGCTTGACATCAGGGTCAGCGTTTTCGTTAATCGTGATTCCTGCCGTCGTGTGCGGACAATAGACGATCGCCACTCCCTCTTCTACGTTAGACTGGCGCACTGTTTCCTCGACAAATGAAGTAATCTCAATCATTTCATCCCGCTTCGCCGTGCGGATCGTAAAGGAACGAAGCATCGATTCCACCACCTGAACAAAGATTTTGTACCGGAAAGCAATGTTTGCTACTCTAATTATAGCGCAAACAAACAAGGGGAGAAAAACGATGCCGAAACGGTACGAAAATTTAGATAACGTATCGACGCAAAAAACGTGGGCCGATTTTCGCCGCTGGCAGCAGGAACGGAAACAAAAGCAAAAAGACTTGTCGTACGTCGTACCGCACGCCGTGCCGCCGCAATGGAACCGGCTTCATCACCCGAACGGACGGCCGCAGCTTTGTTGGATCGGCCATTCGACGTTCGTCGTGCAAATGAACGGCATCACGATCGTCACCGATCCCGTCTGGGCGAAGCGGATGGGAACGGCCAAACGCCTGTCAGCCCCAGGCGTACCGCTTGAGGAGATGCCATCGGTTGACGCCGTTTTGATCTCCCACGGCCATTATGACCATTTGCATTTCGGCAGCCTCCGCCGCTTGCCCGGTGATCCGCATGTATTCGTTCCGGTCGGCCTCGGCCGCCTGCTCCGCCGCCGCGGCTGCCGTCATGTCACCGAATTGTCATGGTGGGAGACGGCCTCCTTTCACGGCGTATCGCTCACGTTTGTTCCCGCCCAACATTGGACGCGGCGAACGCTTTGGGATACGAATACGTCGCACTGGGGCGGGTGGGTCATTGAAGCAGACGGCGCACCGACGGTTTATTTTGCTGGCGACAGCGGCTATTTCCGCGGCTTTCGCGACATCGGCGAGCGGTTTTCGGTCGACTATGCCCTCCTGCCGATCGGCGCGTATGAGCCGGAATGGTTTATGGGACCGCAGCACACGACGCCGGAAGAGGCGGTGCAGGCATTCCTTGACTGCCGCGCCCGTCTGTTTGTCCCGATGCATTACGGGGCGTTCCGCCTCGCCGACGATACGCCGAAAGAAGCACTCGACCGCCTACGGGCCGAGTGGCGGCGGCGCGGGTTGGACGATGCCCGCCTGCTTTGCCTGAAGCTTGGCGAGGTGACGGACATCTCCGCCCAACTAGCCGCAAGCGGGGGATGCAGACGTGCTGAATCGGGCGGAAACAAGCCATAAAACCCGCCGCTCCGACAGGCAAAAAGCGCTCCGCTGCCCGCGGAACGCTTTTTCTCTTATTCTTTCACTTCTTTTTTCCACAGCCCGATCATCAGTGCCGTGACGATGGAGCCGATCAAAATGGCAAGGATGTAAAGCCATGCGCTTCCTTTGACGATCGGGATGACGAAAATGCCGCCGTGCGGCGCCGGAAGTCCGATGCCAAACAGCATCGTCAGCGCCCCGGCTACAGCTGAGCCGACGATAATCGACGGAATGACCCGCACCGGATCGGCCGCCGCAAACGGAATCGCCCCTTCCGTGATGAACGAAGCCCCCATAATATAGCACGTTTTGCCGGCCTCGCGCTCGGCTTTCGTAAACTTCTTCTTGAAGAATGTCGTCGCCAGTGCCAATCCGAGCGGCGGCACCATCCCGCCGGCCATAATGGCCGCATGCGGCGCATAGTTGCCGGCGTCGATCATGGCGATTCCGAACGTAAACGCTGCTTTGTTAATCGGACCGCCCATATCGACTGCCATCATGCCGCCTAACACCACGCCAAGCAGCACTAAGTTCGCCGTTCCCATACCTTCGAGCCAATGTTTCAACCCTTCATTCAGCGCTTTCACCGGATCGATGACAATATACATCATAATCATGCCAGTCAGGAAAATGCCGAACAGCGGATACAACAGCACCGGTTTAATGCCTTCTAACGACTGCGGCAGGCGGCTGAACAGTTTCCGTAATCCGACGACCAAATACCCGGCTAGGAAACCAGCAATCAATCCGCCGAGGAAACCAGCGCCGCCGTTGGCCGCCATAAAGCCGCCGACCATCCCCGGCGCAAATCCCGGCCGGTCAGCGATGCTCATCGCGATAAACGCGGCAAGCACGGGAATCATTAAGGCGAACGCATTGCCGCCGCCGATATCCATCAACGCTTTGGCAAACGGATGGTACGACGGGTCGTTGGGGTCGAACGCTTTAATGCCGAAAGTGAAGGAAAGCGCGATCAAAATCCCGCCGCCGACAACGAACGGAAGCATATTCGAAACACCGTTCATCAAATGTTTGTAAAAACCGGTGCGCGGCTTCACCGCTCCCGCACCGCCCCGCGAAGCGCCGCTCGCCCGGTAAATCGGCGCATCTTGGCGCAGCGCCTGCTCAATGAGCGTTTCCGGCTGGCGGATCGCCTGTGCAACCGGCACTTGGATCACGTGTTTGCCGTCAAAGCGGTCCATTTCGACTTGTTTATCGGCCGCGACAATGATCGCCGCAGCTTCTTCAATCTCTTGTGCGGTGAGGGCATTTTTCACCCCGTCAGAGCCGTTTGTCTCCACTTTGATCGTCACGCCCATTTCCGCCGCTTTCGCCTTCAGCGCATCGGCAGCCATATACGTATGGGCAATCCCGGTCGGGCAAGCGGTAACGGCGAGCACTTTCCGCCCACCGCCAGTCGGTGCGGCCTGCGACGACGGCGCTTCCTCTTCGCTTTCTTTTGCCGCCAGCAAACGAACGACTTCCTCTTCGCTTGAAGCGTTTTCAAGCTCGGCGCGGAACGATGCATCCATCAGCATCGAAGACAATCGGGCCAACGCTTGCAAATGCGTCTGCTCCCCTCCTTCTGGCGCGGCGATCATGAAAAACAAATGGCTTGGCTTGCCATCGAGCGACTCATAATCAATGCCTTCCACGGAACGGCCGAACGCCACGGCCGGGCGCTTGACCGCCGCCGTTTTGGCGTGCGGAATGGCGATGCCATCCCCGACGCCGGTCGTGCTTTGCTTTTCGCGCGCCCATATGGCTTGTTTGAACGTCTCGACATCGCCGATCGCTCCCGCCTCAGCGAGCTTCGCCGCCAGCTCATCAATCACTTCGCTCTTTGTCTTCGCCTGAAGCTCAAGAATGACCGTTTCTTTTGTCAACAAATCGGTGATTTTCATTTGTGTGATCCCCCTTTATTTCCGCTTATAAACGCACGACGCGAACGCGGCCGACGAGTGTTTCCACTTCCTCTTTCGTGCACAAGTCTTCGGAAAACGCCGTTGCGCTTCCGGCCGCTACGCTGTAGGCGAACGCTTCCGCGATCGGTTTTCCGCCCGCATAGGCGGCTAAAAAGCCCGCAACCATCGAATCGCCCGCCCCAACTGAATTTTTCACCGTTCCTTTAGGCGCCTCAGCAAACAGCGCAGCTTCCTTGCCGAAATAAAATGCTCCGTCACCGCCCATCGATACGATGACATGGCAAATGCCCATCTCGGTCAGACGGCGGCCATAGATGACGACTTCTTCTTTCGTCAGCGCAGAGACGCCAAACAGCTCAGCAAGCTCATGATGGTTCGGCTTGACAAGAAACGGCCGGCAGGCAAGCAACGATCGGAGCGCCGGACCGCTTGTATCGATGACAAGGCGGGCTTGCCGCTTCACTGTCTCCGCTGCCAGCTGCTCGTATACATCCGCCGGCAGCGATGGCGGCACACTTCCCGCCAACACAAGGACGTCATCAGCGGAAAGCGCCTCGATTTTCGCTGTCAGCTGCGCAGCATCCTCGCTGGCGATGGCCGGGCCTTGACCGTTAATTTCCGTCTCAAGCCCGGCTTTCAGCTTTACATTAATGCGCGTCTGGCCGGGAACATGAACGAAGTCGCAGGCGATTTCTTCTTTTCGGAGTTCGTTTTCGATAAACGCACCGGTAAATCCGCCCGCAAACCCGAGCGCCGTGCTGTCGACGCCAAGACGCTTGAGCACGCGCGACACGTTAATCCCTTTCCCGCCCGGGAATGTCAACGTTTTCATCGCACGGTTCAATTCCCCGACACGCAATTCATCAACATGAACCACATAGTCAACCGATGGATTTAACGTACATGTATAAATCATAGGGCGACAACCTCTACTGTTGTTTTTGCTTTGTATCGTTCTTGCCACTCTTCATCCAACTCATCCGTAATTAATACAGCCTCATGCAAATCGGCGATTTTGGCGAACGCGCTTTCATTCAACTTCGAATGATCCGCAAGCACATACGCACGTTGCGCCAGTTGCATGGCCGTATATTTGACGAGCGCCTCTTCCGGATCCGGCGTTGTATAGCCATATTCGTCGTGCACGCCGTTGGCGCCGATGAAACATTGATCAAAGCGGTACTGCCGCAGCGACTCAATGGCTCCGCGGCCGATTAACGCTTTCGTCTTCGGCTTAATCATGCCGCCGACTAAGTACGTCGTGACGTTATGCTCAAGCAGCCGCTCCACATGCATCACGCCGTTCGTGACCACGGTGACTTCTTTGTCAGCCAAGTGCGGAATCATTTCCCACGTTGTCGTTCCCGCGTCCAAATAGATGCAGTTTCCTTTTTGCACCAAGCTGGCCGCATAGGCGGCGATCCGCCGCTTTTCCTCTATATATTTCAGCGACTTTTCCGACACGCTTAACTCTTCGCGTTTTTGCTGCAACAACGCCGCTCCGCCGTGCACGCGGCGCAGCTGTTTTTCTTTTTCAAGCTGCGTCAAATCGCGGCGAATCGTCGACTCGGACGAACCGGTCGCCTCTACGAGCTCTTGCAGCTTGACAACTCCTTTTTGCGCCAAAAGTTCCAAAATGAGGCGGTGGCGCTCTTCGGTCAACACGTTCCCACCTCCCATGATGAGCGATATCGCTTGTACCCTTATCATAAGCGAAAGCAAAGAAAAAATCAATCAAAATCATTCATTATCACTCAATATTAATCAAAAATAGTATTTAAAACGATCATAATCATTCATCAACAACAAAAAAACATTGCCTTTCATTCCGATCAGGCAATGTTTCTAAACTATCGTCCGGAAAGATACAGTTGAATGGACAAAGAGTCGATTTGGGAAACGAGCAACTCGTCATACTTCTTTTGCGCCAAAAAACGCATCTCCGCCTCCGTTACATTCGGATGCTCATTTTTCACTTGTTCTACCATGTCGTTCCACACGTTTTGCGCCAACAAAACGAGCTGGACATACCGCCGTTCTTGCTTCCAAAATGCCGCCTCACCGTATTGGCGGATGAGTGTTTGAGCGGTTTCGCTCCCTTCGTATTGCCGCTTTCTGTTTTCCACTTCACGATCAACGGCCGGTTCATCTACTGAATAGCCTTTTTCTTCGGCAAGCAGCGCCATCGAGTGCAGTTCAATGAGACGGGTAACAGCGGAGCGGGGCTCAGTCGTCTCATTCAACTGCCGTTTCCAATAACTGAGCCGCTCGTTGAGCTCTTCGCCGCGATACTGCTTTTTGACCGCTTCCATGGCCGAAGAGATCTCAATTTGCCAGCGTGTTTGGTAGAACTTGACTTCTGCCGCTGTAATCGCGGTGCCATTGATCATCGCTGCCACGTCTTGCTTCTTCACCTTGAGGGTAACGAGCTTTTCGACCGTCTCATCGCCGTCTTTGATTTGCAACAAAGCGTCCCATTCTCCGTCCATCGGCAGCTGCACGTTCCCTTCATAAAGGCCGGGTTCCTTCTCCGCCAATTGGACGACTGTTTGCCCGTGATCCATATTCGCCATCTCAAAGACCGCCGTCACTTCAAGCCCACCCGCCGGCTTCCCGTCCTTTTGGATGGCGACCGCAAACGAAGAAGCCGTCCCTTCCTTATAAAAAGGGGTCGTTTTCACCGACACCGTCCAATCGTTTCCTTGACACCCGGCAAGCAAGAAGAGAAGCGCTGCCATCACGATCATCCATTGTTGCCTCACTTTATTCTCCCTCCATCAGTGTGCTAAGCTCAAAATCTTCGACTCGGTATTTCGTGATCTTCCCGTTTTCCAAATAGGCGACATGGGTGCAGAGCTGCCTGACTTCGTCAATATGGTGCGACGACAGCAACACCGTTTTGTTCGGCAAAGAGCGTAAAATCGCCAGCACGTCCGCCCTTCCTAACGGATCAAGCCCGCTTGTCGGCTCGTCTAAAATCAGCAAGTCAGCATCGTAGTACAGCATAATAGCAAGCCCGAGCCGCTGCAGCATCCCTTTCGAATACTGCTTGCTTTTCATATGGCGCGCTTCCCATAACCGGACGGTGTGCAAAACGTCTTCGATCCGCTCTTCATCGACCGCGCCGTGCAACGAGGCAAAAAAGCGGACATTTTCCTCCCCCGTTAACTGAGGATACAGCTGAAACTTTTCCGGCAAATAGGCGACTTTCTTTTTCCACTCGTGCCGCCGATGATCAATGCCGTCAATATACACCGTTCCGCTTGCTGCCGGAAGCAAGTTCAGCAAGCTATGAATCAATGTCGACTTGCCGGCGCCGTTTCGCCCGACTAAAGCACACCGCTCCCCTTTCTGAATGACAAGATGGACATCATCAAGCACTTTGTTGTTTCGGTACGAAACTGTCAATCCCGCCACTTCAATCATCGTTCTTCCCCCTTTCGGCTCCACAGCATCGATGCCGCTAGCGCCCCCATCCCCCAGACCGCGATATTGAGCGCAACAAGGACGCCGGGAGAGAAGGAGAAAAATTTTTTCATCGTCCGCGACAAATAATCGAGCGAGAACATCCCGAGCGACGTCTCTAAGTAAAAACGGAGCGCATGAAGCGGCTGCAGAAAATACACGAAGGAGAACACATGCACATTGTCATACGTCACCGACGGCAAAACAGAAAGCAGCGCAAAGTCATACAAATAAATGAAAAAGAACGCGGCAAACAAGTTGGCGCCAATCAACTGAATTTTCGTCTTGCACGCGAAACCGAGCCAAATTCCAATTTGATTAAAAATAAACACAAGCACCATCGTGGCGAGCAAAAAAGAAAGAAAATACGATAAATGAAAGACAAACAAAAACTTGGCCGGAATGATCAAAACGAAGTACCAAATGACAAACACCGTCATTGTAATGAGCTGGATCGCCGCGCTTTTTTTCCATAAAAACATCCAAGGCGGCCCGCTTTTGACGACAATCATGACCATCGTCCGCTGCTCTTTCTCCTGCATGACGGAAAAAGAAGCAAAAAATAAACAAAGAAGCGGAACGATGTACGCATTCATGTCAAACAGCATCTGCAAAAAAATAGTCAGTCCATGCTCAGCCGGCAACGATTTTGCGCTCATCAATACGGAAAGCGATGCGGCAACAACGAGCAGAAAAAACAGCCAAAACGCCTTCCCCCGCGAAAGCTCAAGCCATTCTTTCCAAATGTAGCTCATCTCCGAATCCTCCTTTTCGGCACGATCACCGCGATGGCTCCAAAGCCGAGCAGTCCCCACCACCAGCCGGCTGATATGGTCTTTTTCACAAGCGGCGCATGATCGACCGCCATCACTTCGTCTGTCTGCCGCCATTCGTTGATCGCCTCATAGACACCTAAGCTCGGCGACGACAAAAACAAATACGCCAGTTCATTTTCTTCCGCTAACTTATGAAAGGAAGACGCATAGCGAAACGGGGAATCCCCTTTCCCATCTTGGTTCAAATCAAGCAACGCCGCTTCGCCGCCCCAGTCGTTGCCAACCCCGCGAAAATCCCACCTATTCCTGTCCCCGCCGCCAAGGCGCGCGACAGCAATCGTATTTTTCCAAATCCGGTTTTCCGTAAACGTTTGCCGCTGTGAACTCGACCAAAGCTCAATGCCGATCTCATTTTGCAAAAAGACATTTCGCTGCAAAAAATTATCGTTCGACTGATCAATATACAATCCCCGCTCGTTTTGATAAAACGTATTGCCAATGATCCGGTTGTCATTTGCCATCTGCAGCAACAACCCAAACGAGCGCATTCCTTTGTTGAAGAAAAAGCGGTTGTTTTTCAGGACAATCCGGTTCGAGTTCATGATCGCCGCCCCGCCGTTATTAAGCATAAACGTATTGTCATCAAACGCGTTATCATCCGAATACATGTAGTGAAGCCCGTAACGGGTGTGAGACACTTCATTTCCTTTGGCGACGTTATGATTGGCGTAGTCAAAAAAGATGCCATCTCTCGTTCCGATAATGGTGTTATGTTCAAGCTCATTAAAATTAGAATAATAAATGTGCAGCCCATTTCCTTGTCCGGCGATTTCTCCGTTTTGTTCGCCGATCACCCGTACGTTGGCAATCCGGTTGTGATGCGCCTGACTCAAGTAAATGCCATGAAACGATTGTTTTACCGTTATGTGTTCTAGCGTATTATAATCGGAATAAACTTTGATGCCGACGTATTCCTCTTGCGTGCTCCGGCTTTTTCCGCTGTTCGTGACGGTCACATGCGTAATGGTGACATGCGGCGCTTTGATCGAAATCACATTGCCGCGCCCGCTTCCTTGAATGACCGTGCCTTTTGTGCCGATGATGGTCAGCGGTTTGTCGATGACAATATCGCCAATGTACGTTTGGCCTGTTAGGCGAATCGTGCCGTGAGCCGGAGCAGCGTCAATCAGTTGCTGCAGCGTCTGGCCGGCAGCCGCTTCTTTCGGAACATCGAAAAAGAAAAAAATGAACAAGGAAATGAGCAGCCATCGCTTCATGTTTTTCTCTCCTTCCATAGCGGAACGAGCAGGCAAACGAACGCGGCACCGACGAGATACGCACCGGTCGCAAAATAGCTGAACGTCGTAAAGTTGGCGATCCGGTTTTCTCCGAAAATCGGCGGCACAAACGGATCGATATCGATCGGGGCGTTATCGTTTAAATTCGTTCCAAAGTCAGCGAGCCAGCGATGAATATCGTAAAGACCGAGCGCCCCGCCAATGAGAAAGGCGGCGATGAACACGTACAGCCCTCTTTTGCTTCTCGTGAACGCGATGATGAATGCCGCTATGGCCATAGCGATCACGATGTAGGACAAATAGCCAAGTTCCGGAAAGCTCTCTTCACTAAACGGCTTCATGCCGATATAGTGATTGAGTCCGTTAATAATGTCGATATCCCCTTCAAGCCGATTCGGATAAACGATAATCTCTAATCCTTCCGGATATTGCGGAGCGATGAAATCCATCCCCCACCAAGGAAACGCTAAAGACAAAAGCAGCAATCCTCCGGCCGCGCCGACAAAGACGGCAGACAACGGAGACAGTTTCGCTGCAGCCATTTTCTTCACACCTCTTTTGTTAGTCAGGGGGGGCGCGTCCGCCCCCTCGGTTTATTGTTTCGGCTTTACCAACAAATACCCGGTCATTTCTTGGTGCAGCGCTGAACAGAAGTTCGTGCAATACAACGGGTACGTTCCCGGCTTATTGGCGGTAAACTCGATCGTGTTCGTTTGTCCCGGCTGAATTTCCATATTCAAGTTATACTGGTTGATGGCAAAACCATGGGTAATGTCCTCATCAAAGTCAAGGTTCGTCAGGTGGATGACAACTTTATCTCCTTCATTCACTTCAATGACGTCCGGCCGCTTCGCATTGGCATCAAAAATAAACTTCGAACGCATTGCGATGCCGTAGACGTGCACCTCATTTCCTTTCCGGACGATGCGGGCGTCTTTTTGGTTGTACACAGCGTCTGGATTGTTGTTCTCTTTCGGGTACACTTCAACCGTTTTAATTTTATCGGCCTTGATCATTTGCCCATAGTGCGGTTCCGGATCGACCGGCGACGATTGGATCACTTTCATTTTGTCACCGCTAATGTCAATGAGCTGCATCGATTCCGGGTGGGACGGCCCGACCGATAAATAGCTGTCTTTCGCCAACTTGTTGAGCGACACTAAATATTTGCCGTCCGGAGATACGGTATCCCCTTCCGCCGCGACGGCATGCCCTGGCGAATATTGAACCGGAACGCGGTCAAGCACTTCGCCGGTTTCCGGATTCCATTTCACAATTTCAGACGAAATAAACATCGTCGTATACGCCATGCCTTTGTCATCAAACTGCGTATGCAGCGGCCCAAGCGCGTTTTCCGGATTGACTTCCCGCTCCATCACCGATTCGTATTTCAAAATCGGGATGCCGTTCCGCTCGCCGGCAAACTCTTTCTTTTCAATCGCCTGAAACGCCTTTTCAAACGAAAATACCGTCAACAACGGGGCGAGCTTCCCGGAGGCGATGAAATATTTCCCGTCTGGGGTAACGTCGACGCCATGCGGCGATTTGGCGACCGGTACCAAATAAATGCCCCCTTTATGCTTTTCCGGAAAGATCATTTTTTGGCCGCCGACATTGTCATATTTCCCCGCTTTCACCATGTTCTCAAGCTCTTTCCAGTTGAACAACACGATAAAATCGCGGTCTTCTTGAGACGCGTTGATTTCCAAGTTTGTTGTCGCTTCTTCCGTATTGTACGTTGTCAGCACGGCCCAATCTTTTGATATTTTTTTCCCGGCATCGGACAAATCGTACGACCACGGGGGCAGCGCAACTTGATAGGCAATGTGCAGCTTTTGCGCTTTTTCATTGAACGTGACCGCACTCATGACGCCACGGTATTTTTCGCTATACTCATCAAGCGAGGCGTACTGATGGCCGATCGGAACGGAAAATCGGGTCGGCAAAAATAAGTATTCGGTATTCTCCGTCACAAACGCGGCACAGTGCGGACCGCTCGTATTGGGGACTTCGATCATGTCTTTGACCGTAAACGTTTTCAAATCCATCACTGCCGCCCGGCTGTTCGCCACATCGGTCGCAAACATATACTTGCCGTCATATTCTCCATTCGTTTCCGAGAAAGCCGGATGATGCAAATCGCCCCACGTATAGCCGCCAAGCATTTTTTTCGAATGGGTATCCCAGCCGTAGCCGGTCGCCGGATCGGGCGAAAAGACAGGAACCGTGCGAATGCGCCGCATCGACGGCACCCCGTAAATAAACATTTGCCCCGAGTGGCCACCAGAGGCGAACAAGTAATATTCATCTTTTTCACCAAACGGAACGTACACTTTTTCCGCATCGGTTTTGGCCGATGCAGTCGAAACGGTATCAGGAGTGGAAAAATTGCCGAAAAAGACAGTTGACGCCAACACTCCAGCTGCCAACCCTGACAACGCGGAAATCACTTTTTTCTTCACTCTCGTTCCTCCCATCGTTTCTTACTTTTCGGATGCTTCTTTTAAGAGAGCAATAATTTCGGCCCGCTCCTCATCTGTCAGCGGATTCGATTTGATCACCCCAGACATCACCGCAGACGTCGGCGCTTTTAAAAACTCTTCAATCGGCTTGCCGTGTTTGCCCTCGACTTCTCGATAAGCGTTCGATAAATCCGGACCGGTCGTCCCTCCTTGCAAGTTAAGCTTGGAAACAGAGTGGCAAGAGAGACAACCTTTTTGTTGCAGGATAGTCCCGTCCTGCGTACTAGCGTTTGTTGTCTTGCCCGCCCCCTTCCCATCCTCTGTCGAAGCTGATGGTTGGGACGATTGAGCCGTCTCTTGTTTTCCTGCCTGCGTCGCATTCGTCTCTCCTTTCGTTCCTCCCAACTGAAAATACGAATAACCGCCAGCCAAACCGATCAAAGCGCTAATGAGAAAAATGACGACCGTTTGTTTCATGCCCCTCCTCCTTCTACAGTGAGAAATTCGTTTACCATTATAGCCACCCGCCCTTGACCTCCACTGTGCAAAAAGTCACTTCATTTCCAAGATCAGTGAACATTATTTGGCAAAAGCGTGGCAAAACGGTGAAAAACAAAAAACACTTGCCACCGGCAAGTGTCCTTTCCCTTGTTCAATTCAGTTGTTGCATCTCAGCTAGCGGCAAATAACGCTCGCGCACAAACGCGATAAACTTCGCCGCATAGGCCGGGTCAAACTGCGTCCCTGCACAACGGTCAATTTCCTCGACCGCCTCTTCGAACGTTTTCGTCCGCTGGTACGGCCGTTCCGTCGTCATGGCATCAAACGAGTCGATAATACACAAAATGCGGGCCAGTTTCGGGATTTCTTCCCCTTTCAGCCCGTACGGATACCCTTTTCCATCATACCGTTCGTGATGCAGTTCGATGAGCGGAAGCAAATCATCAAACCGCTTCTCCGCCGCAATGATTTCCCGCCCCCATGTGACATGTTTCTTGACAATCTCCCACTCGTGTTTTTCCAACTTCCCTTGCTTATTTAAAATATCGCGCGGCACTTCGATTTTGCCGATATCGTGAATGAGTGCTCCCAAAATGAGCGTCTGCCGCTCGTGATCAGTCAACTCATCGAGGCAGCTGCCAAACTCGACCGCATATTTAAACACTCGTTTGCTATGGCGGTATGTATAGACGTCTTTTGAAAGAAAAAACTTCACTTGCTGCTCGAGCGCTTCCAAGTCTTGTTTAAACTTAATTTCATCCAGGCACATATTATGCTTATCATACAATTGCACGTTATTTTTCCCTTGCGCCTTCGCATAATAGAGCGCCTGATCAGCCCGATGGATGAGCTCATTGCTTTCATACATATCTTTTTCCATCTCGGCAATGCCGCACGAAAACGACAGGCAACGATACGGAATATGCTCGACGCCGTCAAAATATGTATCGTTCACTTCTTTGCGCAACCGGTTTAAAAATGCATGCGCGTCTTCTTTCGTCGTGTTGGGCATTAAAATGGCAAACTCTTCACCGCCATAGCGGGCGGCAGTAAAGTTCGTCCCTTCAACTGCTTGTTGCAGCAGCTTCCCAAAAAACGTCAACAACCGATCCCCTTGCAAATGGCCGTTTCGGTCGTTATATTTTTTAAAATCGTCCAAGTCAAGAAACGCCAGCGTCAGCGGCTGCTTGAGCATCTTGCAGTCGGAAAACTGCTCCTTGAGCGTTTCTTTGAAAAAGCCGTGGTTGTATAGGCCGGTGAGATGGTCTTTGTTGGCGCGGTTAGATACTAACTCATATAGATTTATAAATTTCTTAAATACTACTGATAGAATAATGACTAAAACAATAAACAAAAACAAACCAAAATATTGTTCTTTATCTAATAAAATAGCTAGAACAAGCGATAATATTAAAGTAACACAGTAACTAACCATGGCCTCAAGCAAGACACCAAAGTTAAAAGCACCTTTATATACACGCTCTAAGAAAACAAAGAACATAAATATTAAACTAATATTCACACAAAAATATACTAACAAACTAATCATATACGGAAACAAATGATCAGTTTTAATTTCTCCAATCTGTCCACCAAACAACAAAAAGGAGTAGAAAGCTCCCGCAATCATCAAAGAATACATAGAAAAGTTAAATAGATGTTTCCACCATGCCATTTTTCGCTTATATAAAAATTCTACTAAAATACTAATCAATAGAACCTTCAATGCAAGGGAAATACCATACAAAAACATAACAGCTAAGTAAATGGCCGAATCCATCGAAAAAGAATTATCCTTAGGCGGGAGATGAACAGAAAAATAGCTTAATAAAAGGACAGCGGACACTAAAAAATAAACAAAAACCCAATCTTTAAGAGATGGAGTAGAAAATCCATCTCCTGTAATAAAAACAATTAAACTAATGGAAGAAATGAAAAATAAATATATTTTCCCTTGCCATTTTAATGTCGGAGTCATCCTATAATCACTCTCATTTTTATCAAAAAAAAATTCTGTTGGCTCTTTACCACAAAATGTACTAAGAAGGGTGATAAAGAAAACCAAAACAGCATTTTTTCTTTTTACACAATGTATCCCTTTAAACAACGTTTTTACCATATTTGTCTTTAAAAGTCAATTCCAACTTTAGAAAAATACCCATTCTCTTCTATTTTGTCTACAATTCTGCCTTTCTTAAACTTTAGCTTCCAATTCTAAACCCCGACGTCAACGCCACAATCACCGAACCAAGGATAAACAGGTTGATCAACACTTGTTTCACTTTGACTTTCATTTTCTTCTCCTCCTCAAAATTGTAATTTTATTTATTGATCGCAGGAGCGCCCGCTGTTTCTTCAGCATCGTCTGCCCCATGGCGCGGTGCACTGAGCATCAGATGCTGGATGAACAAGAACGCCCCTACGTTCATCACAACGTCGCCGATGCTGATGACTTGTTGGCGCGGATACGGCGGAGACAGCGGAATAATGTCGCCGAGAAACGGCAGAAGTGTATCCGATGTGATCGCCTGGTGTTTGCCGTACAGACCGGCTTTTAACGCTTCAATATATTCGCGGCCGAGAAATTGCGCAGCTTCGACCGATACTGGCATCCGCCCGCCATTGACCGCCATCACAATAAAGTTGAGCAAGACGCCGGCGAAAATAACCGAAAATCCTGGCTGATGGCGGTTGAGCCATAAAAACACAAGCCCGGTGATGTAGACGAGAAGGAAAATCACATTGCTCATTTTCGCGATCCATGCCACTTTTTCCTGAAGGAAAAAGATGACAACCTGCACCGCCAACAAGAGCGGAAACAACCAACCGCCGCGCAATTTCATGTTGGCCAACCCTTTCAGGCTTCCGCCGCGAAACCAGCCGATTAACAACGACAAAATGATCCCATCGTAAACCATGATGCTGTCCCCTCAAAAACGGAATTTTCTCTCTTTTCTAAACTGCTGTCCTCATTTCTATTTTTACCGTTTTTTTCATCTCATGTAAATAGGCTATTCGTCCTAACTGCGAACAAATTTCAATAAATATCGTCTTATTTCTCTTGGTTTCATTGTTTTTCGGAACAAGAAACGACAAAAACAGCGCGCCGTATATCTAGCGAACGGTGAAAAAGAGCCTACGCTTTATGAAACGTTCTCCCGCTTATACAGCACATAAAGAAAACGGATTCCTATCTGCATGGTGCACGACAACTCCTTTGTCCCCTTTCCCGTCCGGGCGATGACCGGAACAACCGGGACGCCGAGATGGCGCGACAGCTTGGCGGCATCGATTTTGACGCCGCGTTTTTCAGCGACATCGACCATGTTTAAAGCGATGATGAGAGAAAAAGGGAGTGAATTTTTTCACAGCGACTCCATATTGTCAACGTTTCTTCAAAATTTGGCGATTCGTTAGTTGAACTTTTCAAAAAAATGTATATAATTTCTTGTATATCTTTCCCATCTTTGTTCAAGGAGTGAGTACAGTGAATACACTAGGAAGAATCAGCAACTTTGGCGGCAATACGTTTGCGATTTGGGTGCTTCTATTTGGTGCGCTTGCTTTTTTCGCTCCCGGCGCGTTTACGTGGATCGCTCCGTATATTGTGCCGCTTTTAGGGATCGTTATGTTTGGCATGGGATTGACGCTTTCAGCGGATGATTTCAAAGAAGTATTCAAGCGTCCGCTTGAGGTGTTGATCGGCGTCGTTGCCCAGTTTCTGATCATGCCGCTTATCGCGTTTTTGCTCGCTTACTTTCTGCCGGTTTCGCGTGAAGTGGCGCTCGGCATTATTTTAGTCGGCTGCTGTCCGGGCGGCACGGCGTCCAACGTCATGACGTACTTGGCGAAAGGAGATACGGCGCTGTCAGTCGCTGTCACTTCTGTTTCGACGATTTTAGCGCCGATTTTGACGCCTTCGCTCATTTTGCTTTTAGCCGGAAAATGGCTGTCCGTATCGGCCGCGGCTTTGTTTTGGTCGATCGTCAAAGTCGTCCTGATTCCGATCCTTTTAGGACTCATCGCCCAGGCCCTGTTCCAAAAGCAAGTCAAAGCGTGCATCCCGGCGCTGCCGCTCGTTTCTGTCATCGCCATCGTGGCCATCGTCGCCGCCGTCGTCGGACAAAACCAGGCGGCCATTGCCAAAAGCGGATTTCTTATTTTTCTTATTGTCGTTGTTCATAACGGGCTGGGCTTGCTGCTTGGGTATTGGTTTGCCAAACTGTTTCGCCTGTCGCCGCCAAAACAAAAGGCGATTTCCATCGAAGTTGGCATGCAAAACTCGGGGCTTGGTGCGGCCTTAGCGACCGCCCATTTTTCGCCGCTCGCCGCCGTTCCGAGCGCCATTTTCAGCGTCTGGCACAATATTTCCGGTCCGATTGTCGCCACATACTTCCGCAAACAAGCAGACCGCCAAACAGCGAATGACAAGACGATTTCCGCTTAACCTCTCTCACGCTTTATCTAGCAGCAAAAAAGCTGTCTTCCGAAACGAACGATCGTTTTTCGGAGACAGCTTTTCTGCTCATCTTCCTTATTCCTTGACACCCGGGACAACAGGCAGGCATCCGCCTTTCACCTCATTTCACAGCGCCCCTTCAAACGGAAACACCATCCGCCTAGCCAACTCGGGAAGATCGATGAACGGATTGCGGTTGCCTTGAATAAAAAAAATAGCGCTGTTGCGATGGTATTCGTACACCGTCGGCGGGAATTGCTCATGCCAGCGGACAAGAAGCGGAATATCGATTTTGCGCCGGAACGATTTTGCAATTGCCTTCGGGTAGCGAAGCAAAAAATACAACATCGCCCGTGCGGCCGTCCCTTTGCCGTACTCCGGCTCGAAATAGCCGTTATGGGCGACGCCGCATCGGTTCTGGATCTGTTCGCTCGGATCTTCCGGATTGTAAAATGGAAAGTCAGCGTACGGGAAGTTCGACCGAAGCGTGTTGCACTCCGGCTGGCAGACGAACAAATGGTGCAAATCGCCTTTCATCGGTTCACGGGCACCGAACCATGACTGCGGCACGACATGTTCAGCATTGAATTTCCATTGCTTCTCGATCGTTTTCATCCGCTCGCGCACATCGCCCGGCCCCTGTTTCGCTTTTTTTAACAGTTGGCGAAACTCGTCATAGCGCCGCTTCATCGTTTCAACATCTTGGACGATCAACGTTTTCGGATCTTTTCGCTCGCCGGAATACAAACTGCGCACCGTCCCGTCCGGCTGTAAGTCAACCCATGTGTACAAATACTCGTCTTTGCTGAAAAAATACGGCAGACGCCGTTTATGGGTGTGCGCCACTAACTCATGATAGCGGACAAACAGCATCAATCCGTCTCCGTCAAACGGCACATAACGGTAATACCGTTCGCGCGCCTGCCGGTCTTCTCCAGCACGGTAATACGCGTCCTCTTCAGCAAGCCGCTCGCTCAGCTGTTCAAGCTGCGCGGCGGCATCGTCTGTTCGCCATTGGCCAAGCTCCTCAAGCTGCCGTGCCGCCTCCTCCATCGCCGTTCCCCTCTCTTTCTTTTCCTTTAGTTTACCATGGAAAGGGGGGAAGACGGCAACATGGCTAGCGAAAAAGAAACGACGTAGCACCGAACAGGAGCGCGGTATAGAAAAATGCGGTATAGAAAAATAATAATGCGAATGTTGTTTGTCTGCATCAAGTTGTCAACAACATAATGAAGCACCGTCCGCAGACCGCCAAGCAGCGATGGCGGCATCAAATAGCTGCCGACGAAAAGTCCGACAAACAGCCCAGTGATTACTTGCTTCGTCCAAATCGAAATCGGGATGACCACTAAAAATGGCAACAGCGCCTTCCACGACGGCTCCATTGACAATTCGTTCCTTTCCTTAAAAGTATGGCGGTTGTTTCCTTTTTCTATGCAGTTCGTTATCCCTTTTCCCCGTTCGTGGCATAAGGCAGACGAGGACGAAGCGATCCGCCATGCTGAGCAGGTCAGAAAGCGTTTTCAAAAGGAGAAATAAATAAAAAGCTGCCTTTTAGACAGCTTTGACCGTTTCGCTTTGTGAAACGGACGGCAACGACAACAAGTGGAGCGTCACTTCCGGCTTCGAGCCGATCCGGATGTTCACTCCAGTTTGCCCGAGCCCTTCGTTAATATAAAACGGCTTGCCGTCCCATTCATGATAGCCTTTAATCATGTTCCGCTCAGTGAGCGTTTTGCTCATTTTCGCCAAATGATACGGCTTTGGCCAGTGAATTTGCCCGCCATGAAAGTGGCCGGACAACAAATAATCAAAATGATAGTCTCTCATATGCGGCACGATGTCCGGGTCATGCGTCAACACTAAGTTGATGCCGTTCTTCACGCCGGCGTACGCCTTTTTGATGTCGCTGCGCCCCGTGTAAAAATCGTCAATGCCGATAATATTGACCGTTTGGCCGTGAACCGTAATCGTCTTCGTTTCGTTTTGCAGCACGATGCAGCCGTGCTCCTCAAGCGTCGCCTTCAAGCGTTCAAGCGGCTCGCCTTGAAGCACGTAGTCATGGTTGCCGAACACCGCATACATGCCATAAACTGGCTGCAACTTCTTCAACGCCGTCAAATACGGCCCGAGTTTGGCGATGCTCGCTTCGCGGTCTAGGAAATCACCGGTCAAAGCAATCAAGTCAACCGGTTCCCCTTTCAGCTTTTCGTATAAATCATCCGGGGAAATAGACAGCTTTTCTAAATGAAGGTCAGACAGCTGTAAAATGCGAATAGCGTTGTTTCCGTCCTTCGGGCTGCCGACCTGAACTTTATGCAAAACCGCTTCATACGTGTTGCGGTGTGCTTTTCGAAGACCAAAAGCGAACAACAAAAAGAATGATAGAATGATGAAAAAGAACGTCATTGTCTTCTCTCCTCCCTCGATAACCATTATAGTGAAAAGGAGGAGAGAAGAAAGAGGGAGTTAGTGGATGAGATGGTAACCGTATAAGGAAAACAGCTTTTCTTTCGACATCAACAAATACTTCGGCGGCCGGCTAAACGGCGACAGGCCTGGCCGGGCCACCGCCATCATCGGCACAAGCGCCGCTGTTTTGAACCAACGGTACAACGGATTAGAAATATCTACCGTTTCAAATCCAAGCCGTTCGCATCCTTTGTTTAACATCGTAATGCCGATAATCCCTTTCATCCGTTCAGAATGTTGATGGTGATAAAGATGGTAGGCGACATACGGCAAGCCGGCTTTGACTTGCTCGAGAAGATAGCGCCCTTTTTTAATGTCGCTGTCATAACGAAACAGGTCGCGCACGAGCCGGACGTTGTGAAGATGGATTTTCAACAGCCAATCGTTCGCCGCAATCGTCGTTCCGTCCGACAGGCGGATCGTCTCCCCTTTGTACTGGAGCGGGCGGACGCGAAAAATGGAGCGGCGCCCATCCCGCTCCTCGCCGGCGTATTCGAGCCGGGAACAGGCGTAATAAATCGGATCGATGGCTCCCCACATCGCCAACAAACATTGGACCGCTTTTTCCTTCATGCACGCATCCTTCCTTTGCCTTGGATCTTATGCATTAACATTGTGGAACATTTGCCGGCGCATTATAAATGGGGAAAAAAGGAGCATAGCCCCATCGCATAACCGATCGCAGGCCGTGCATACTGAAATCAAACCCCAAATTTATGCTAGGTTGTGATCATTATGACAACGGTGCTTTTTCTTCCGCTCCTTCAGCTTCCGTCCGGCCACCATCGGGCTGCTGAGGCGCTGGCCGAAGGGTTGCGGTCGATTGACCGCGCTGTGAAGTGTGAAAAAATCGAACTGCTTTCCTCGCGGCTCGGCGCCAAAGAGCAGTGGATTTCGCGCTTTTATTTGCGCTGCATCCACCATGCGCCGAAGGCATACAGCGCCGCCTACCGCCGCTCTGTTTTGCGCCCTGTCTCCAAACCGCCGTCATTCCCGCCTTATGAGTGGCTGTTTGGCGGCCATCTGAAACAGCTGATC
This sequence comes from Geobacillus uzenensis, assembly GCF_002217665.1. NCBI lineage: Bacteria > Bacillati > Bacillota > Bacilli > Caryophanales > Anoxybacillaceae > Geobacillus > Geobacillus uzenensis. The sequence goes on along the minus strand of NZ_NEWL01000005.1, from coordinate 385,614 downwards.
CGTCGCCTAAAGCCGGCGCTTATTATCTGTACGCATGCGTTTCCATCGCATTTGCTCGATCTTCTTAAACAGCGTGGGGAAATCGACATTCCTGTCGTCAACGTGTATACCGATTATTTTGTCCATAACTTATGGGGAAAAACAGCCATTGATGGCCATTTTGTCGGCCATCCGGCCATGAAGGAAGCATTAGCCGGAAAAGGAGTCGCCACCGAGAAGATCGCCGTCACCGGCATTCCCGTTCACCCGGCGTTTACCGCCCGGCCGCCGGCGCCGCGGGCTGTGCGCAGCCGCTACATCGGGCTCATTAGCGGCGGCAGCCTAGGCCTTGGCGATTGGGAGCAGCTCTTCCGTAAAATCGCACCGAATGACCCGGTTGACTATTATGTGTTATGCGGCACAAACGAACAGCTGTACGAACGGTTGAGAAAGAACAACCATCCGCGTCTTCTCCCGCTCCGTTATATTTCGTCGCCTGCAGCCATGAGCGCCCTGTATGATGAAGTTGATTTTGTGCTTACGAAGCCGGGCGGCGTCACTCTAAGCGAATGTCTCCGCAAGCGAAAACCGGCGTTCATTTATGCCATGTTGCCGGGGCAAGAGGAAATCAACTTCCGTCTCTTGTGCGATGACGGGCTCGTTTTTGATTTCCGCCATTGGCGCCGGCTTCCGTCACTGTCAGAGGCGATCGTCTCGACCTTAAACTCGCCGGCACTGGCCCGCTGCCTCGCCAAGATCGACGACTATCACCGCACCCTCTCCCCAGCCGACCCGGCGCTTGTTATTTACGAGCGATTTTTAGCGGCCGTGCCGTCTCGGCAAAAGTTGTAACCGCTCTGACTTGATCACCTCCTCCATATATAGAAAAAGGCGCCTGCCTCAAAACAGCTGGGCAGACGCCTTTTAGCGACGGGTGCTGACGGTGACAAATACGAATTTATCATACCGATGGCGGGAAAATGAATACTCAAACGGCTCCCCATTGTTTAAAAAGCCAATCTGTTCCAACTCCAACACAGGATCATCGGGCGCACATTGCAAGTATTGCCGATCAAACTCGTTCGGTTTATCGGCGCGAATCTTTCGGTGCGATCCGGCAATGGTTAACCCGAGCTCATGGGTAATATAATGATAAATGGAACCGTGGAGCACCGTTTCATTCAGCCCTGGAATTAAATGAACAGGCATATATGTCCGCTCAATGACGTACGGCTCTCCATCCACATTCCGTAACCGGATTAAGTGATACACCGGTGTGTTCGCATGGACGCATAAATGAGAAGCCACCTCATCAGATGGAAACAGCACTTCAAAGGTGATCACACGGCTTGTCACCTTTCGTCCTTCCAATAAATTTGTCAAGCCGAGCGTTTCGTTGCTGACAACGTTCACTAATCCGTTAAGCATCGCGGATTTCACAATAAATGTGCCATGGCCGCGCTTTCGATACAACAGCCCCTCGGACACGAGCACATCAAGCGCCCGTTTTACCGTCATCCGGCTGCAGCCAAACTCCTCAGCGAGCGAGATTTCATCAGGGATCGGCTCATCTGGGGAATAGAGCCCCTCTTTAATTCGTCTACGTATTTCGTTTGAAATTTTCTCATACTTTGGCATTGTTTTCATCCCTCGCTATGATTCTGTTTCCATTGTACGAACAATCGGCTGCCTGCACAATAGCTAATGTGCTCTCCTCTTCCTGCTTCTTCGTTCATCCTCTCAGTCAGAAAAAGCGCCCCACTGTTGCCCGGGACGCCCTTTCCTTCATTCAAAATCCGTTATTTTCTGCAACTGTTTTAAACCAATAGCCGCTTTTTTTGATCGTCCGCTTCAAGCCGTTGTCCAAATCAACCGCAACGAGCCCGTACCGGTTTTTATAAGCGTTGGTCCACGACCAGTTGTCCATAAACGTCCAAAGGTGATAGCCTTTCACATTGACCCCTTCTTCCATCGCGCGATGCACCCATTTTAAATGTTCGCGGATGAAAGCAATTCGGTAATCATCATGAATCATGCCGTTTTCATTACGAAACCGATCTTCCCCTTCGACGCCCATCCCGTTTTCAGAAATAAAGCACTCAATGTTTCCATAGTTTTCTTTGATATTGATTAAAATATCATAAATGCCTTTTTCGTAAATTTCCCAACCGCGATACGGATTCATTTTCCGTCCAGGCATAGCATAATAATCGAAAAATCGCTCCGGCAAAAACGGGGCATCCGGATTGGGGAGATGCTCTTTTGCCTTGACACGGCGCGGTTGATAGTAGTTGATGCCGAGCAAATCAATCGTGTTTTCTTTGATCAACTCACGATCACCGGCTTCCGTTACAGGCAAAAAGTCGTGTTCATCCAACAGTTCAATCAAATCTTGCGGGTATTCTCCTTTCACCGCAGGATCTAGAAGGCCGGTGAATTAATGGGGCATAGACTTCCCACATGTCGAATTTTGGAGGCCATTCTCCCCGCCGTTTGGCGCCAAAGGATGGGAAGACGAGCAGGACTTCCTGCTCCCAATTCCGGTTTTGGCCACTTCAAATCCGATAATCGAATTGGCTCGGATCCCCGTGATGCGATAGTGGTCAACCAGAACCGAGAACACCGTCTCGATCACTTTGCGTTTTTGTTGGATCCACTGCTCCCATGTCTCAGACGCACGATGTTTCTGGTTTTTTCGAGACGGAGTCCAAAGCGCCATTTGGTATTCTTCGTACAGCCTTTTTTGCAAGTCACGGCTAATGAATCCTTTGTCCCCAAAGTTATACGGGTGGGGAATTTGGGTCATCACGCTTTCGGCTGCGATTCGATCGTGGCAAGATGCTTCCGTCACCACATACCCCATTGGCAGCCCTTGATCGGTCACTTGAAGGTGCAGCTTCAACCCGTAGTACCATTGCTTTTTGGAAGCGCAATACCCGATGTCGGCGATCTCTTGAAACCGTTTGACGCGATGCATTCTTGCCGTATGGCACAATGGGAGCGGCAAGCTGTCCACGACGGCATAGGCATGATGTTGGCCACGTTTTGCCAGCTCATGGCGGATCCATTTGATAGCGAAGCCAAGCGCCCGGCAGCGGCGGTTATACCGGGAACGTTCGAGAAACGAGCCGTTTGTGAACAAATTTCCCGTGACAAAACGATGCCACGCCCATTCAGAAGTAAAACCGAGCAGCTTTCCTAAAAGATGAATGGCGATGATGACAGCGTCCTCTTGCTTGACCAAATGGCGATTTCGACGATGAAGATGCACCTGAATGCATGAAAGTTGAGCAGAAACAAAAACGAAAATGGCGGCATATTGCTTTTGAATCTTAGGCTGAGTCGAAGGGTTTTTGGGGGCTTTCATGATCCGCTCACGCTCCATTCCAACGATTTTTCTTCCTTTTTCGACATAAGCCCCCTAAATCCCTGCCTCAGGGTGTACTTTTTTCACCGGCCTTCTAGGAAGCTCCGGTTAAACAACAAATCGGCAATATGCGCCGCTTTCACATCAGCGGGGTGCTGGCTGCGCGGGTAAGACGGCGTCAAATTCAAAATGATGCCAATCTGTCCCCCGGGGATAGCCGCCTTGCGGAAGGCGGCAACGGCTTTGGCATGAGCAATCACCGTATGGTAAGCCACTTGTACAGCGCGACGAAAGTCTACGATGTTCGGGTAATGAAAATCATATAAATACCCGCCTTCCACCGGAACGATCGGCTCATTGTGGGTAAACCACTTTTTTACCCGATCCCCGAACAATTCAAAGCAAATGCTTGCATAGCGGGCGTATGCATCCACGACTTCGCGGCTTTCCCAGCCTCCGATATTTTGCATTGCTAACGGCATATCAAAATGGTACAAATTCACAAACGGCTCGATACCACTCGTCAACAGTTCATCAATAACCGTATTGTAAAACCGAACAGCTTCTGGATTGACTTCACCAACTCCATCCGGAATCAAGCGTGACCACGAAATCGAAAACCGGAATGAATTATGCCCGATCTCCTTCATCAAAGCAATATCCTCTTTGTAGCGGTGATAAAAATCTGATGTGGTTGACGGACCGACACCGTTAAAAAAGCGATGTGGCTCCTTCTCATACCAATGGTCCCAAATATTTTTCCCTTTCCCCCCCTCGTTGGCTGCCCCTTCAATTTGTGTTGCAGACGTCGCACTTCCCCACCAAAAACCGGCAGGGAAGCGGTATGTGATTGGCTGCTTCAATTGCTGCTCCATCTAATTCACCTCATTTGCTGCGTAGTTATGATACATTTTTTGTAGAGTCTTGCTCCTCTTCTTTCTCCTTTTGCAAGTTCATCCGGTCAATGAATTTTAAGAACGGGAACCAAATAACAAGCACAATCAAGAAATTGACCAATTGCAACAGCCCGCCAGCTAACGAGTTTGTCGCCATAATACCGTTAATAAAAATCGGTACGGTCCATGGCACCGCTACACCATTTGGAGGCGGCACAAGCCCGGAAGACATCGCCAAATAAGTGACCAGCGTAACGATCATGGGCGCCAAAATCCACGGGACAATGACGAGTGGATTCATCACTACTGGCAGACCGAAAATGATCGGTTCATTGACATTGAAAATTCCGGGTCCGAGCCCAAGCTTAGCTACCTGCTTCATTTGCTTGCTCTTCATAAAGAGCAATATCGCAAAAATGACTGCAAGCGTCATTCCCGTTCCGCCCATCCCGACCGTATAAATTTCAATAAACTGTTTGCTGACGATATGCGGAACCTCTCCTGTTTGTGTGTACGCATTTAAGTTTTCAAGCGACAGTGTGTTCCAAATTGGATCCATCACCGAGTTAATGATGATTTGCCCATGCAGCCCAAAAAACCATAAAATTTGGGCGACAAAAATGGCGATCAATGTTGGAATGATGCCGCTTCCTAATCCGACAAGCGGGGCTTGTACAGCATTGTAAATCACATCGTGCATGTTTGTTTTAAATATTTGTGTTACAATAATGTTGACGACAAGGAAAAAGGTCAGGGTGACCACCGCCGGAATTAATGCCGCAAATGACTTCGCAACCGCCGGTGGAACCCCGGCCGGCATTTTAATCGTAATGTTTTTCTGTACCACTTTCCGGTAAATTTCCCCAGCGATAAATGCGGTCATCATGCCAAGGAACATTCCTTTCGCACCAAGACGATCAAGCGGAATGACACCTTGCACCGCTTCCTTTCCTTCTATTTGGACCACAAACGGCGTCAGCAAAAGAAATGAAGCCAAGGCAATCGCGCCGCCAAAAATTCCTTCAACTTCATAACTTTTCGATAAATAATAGCCAATGCCAAACACAACGAAAATCGTCATCACACCCATCGTGGCATTCGGGGCAACACCGAGCATATCTTTTAACATATTCAGGCTGCTTTCACTCATGATCTTATCTAAAAATGGCAAGTTGGCGATGACAACTGCGATGGAACCGAAAATTGTTAGCGGGAACGCCAACATAAACGCATCACGCAACACTTGCAAATAACGACTGTTATTCAATTTTCCGGCGATCGGAACGAGCACTTTGCTCAATTTCTCAAATAAAGCTCCGTTCATTTGACAGCCCTCCTTTTTATATATTCCGTTCCTTTAACAAAGCAAGCATCTCTTTCACAACCTCTTTCATCGCCAGCGTTGACATGACATGGTCCTCTGCGTGCATAAGAAGCAAGGTGATCTCCGTTGGCTTTCCGCCCGCTTCTTTTTGGATAAGTTGAAAATGGACATCATGTGCGATACCTAACTCTTGTTCCGCTTCTTCGATCAATCGTTCCGCTTCCTCAATTTGACCGGAGCGATATTCACGAATGGCTTGGACAATTTTGCTACGAGCATTGCCGCTATGCAAAATAATGTGAAAAGCAATTTGTTCATTCGTAAGTTGGTGTATGTCCACTTTTTCCATCTTATTTTTCCCCCATTAATTTCAGTGCTTGTTCGTACACTTTTTTTCCATCCGCCATCCCATAGGCAACCATATCAATGACGTCCACTTGAATCCCGTATTTTTGCGCCTCTTTTTGCAACTCTCCTTTTAAAAAGCTCATCTGCGGGCCAATCAACACAACATCAGCTTTTTCCATTTCCTTCTTTGCCTGGTCTTGACCGACCGCCCAAATCTCCGCTTCTTCACCAATCGATTTGACGTATTCCTGCATTTTCGTCACCAATAAGCTCGTTGACATTCCAGCGCTGCACGCTAATAAAATTCGTTTCACAGTTCATTCCTCCCTTTGTATTGAATGAAAAAATGATATCGTTTTCAATATTAATTATATACATTTTAATTTATTTGTCTAGTCATTTAATAAAAAAGATTAATATTTTTAATCAATTCCCCTTTGTACCCGCAAAAAAAACAGCGCGCACTGATCCTTCTGTACGCGCTAAACACCAAATGTTTTTATTACCGGACTTATGGTTTGCTCGTATATGACTAAATGATCCCCTATGTGCTATGCTAGGCGAAGGAGCAGTCAGTTGAATCTTTCCTTACGAACGCAGCCGAAAATGGGCATTCATTTGCCCCTTCAGCATCCGCTCACGCAACTCTTTTGTCATCTCTTGACGAATTTCATACGTGGATACCCCTTCCTCGCGCTGGTCGGCGATTCTCATCAGCTGCTCCACATCCGCAAACGAATATTTGCGAATCCCTTTCGAGCGGTCAGGAAACACGAGTTTCCGTTCCTCATAATAGCGGATTTGACGTGGCGACAATCCGGTCAGTTCACTGACAATGCCGATCGAAATGACTTTTTTCTGTTTATAGTTCTCTTCATGCGGATTCACCGTCATTTCCCTCACCTCTTTATGTTACTTTTTATAACACGATTATACAAAAAATGAATATGGTCCGTTAACTTTTGTAAATAAAATTAACATATTTTTTAAATTTCCTGTAAATGAGCTTAACACACTCGCTGTATACTGAAGAAAACGATGGTATCGTAAAGACAAAAAACACAGGGGGGAAGCGGATGGGAAAATGGATGCGAAGCGCAGTATGGCGGCAAAAACAATTTTACATTCAACAGCTCATGCAAGCCGGCTTGACGGACGGCCGCGAGCGACTCGAACAATGGACGATGGCTGAACTGCGCCGCGAATACGAACGATTCAATCCCGCCTACAGCATGGAAGGAGGAGACCGGTATGGACAAACAAGCGCTCGAGCTGGCAAAGCGCATCATTGAATTGGACTTACAGCGCGACGCCATGTTTGAACAGCTGATCACACTTGTCGGCAGCCAGGCTGATGAGCTGCTTCGCTTTTTGCAAAACCGCTAGCGGCACATTCACCGGCCAGCCGCCCGCAACAAGGAATCGATCTGTTCAACAGAAATACAATCTATGAAATGGCACAATCGTTCATCGCGCATGGATAAAAATGGTGTCCCGATCCTTTTGGGACACCTTCTTTCTTCTTATCCGGATTGTTCGGTCGCTTCTTGCGGGAGACAGACAGCTGCCGTGGCCCGCATGTGCAGACGACGGGCCAACACGACCGCCGCACCAAGCACCAGGGCAAGCATCCAAAACCCGTAAGCATACGAATTCGTCCACTGTTTCATTATTCCGAGCGCGTTCGGCAGCAAAAACCCGCCCAGCCCGCCGGCCGCGCCAACGATGCCGGTCAACAGTCCGATCTCTTTCGGAAATACGGTCGGAATCACTTGAAACAAAGCGCCGTTTGCAGCCCCAAAGCAAAGAAACAGAGCAATCATCAGCCCGAACATCGCAGCAAGCGGCGGGAGCGTGCCGATAGCAACAAGCAAAGCCGCACTAGCGGCAAACAAAAAGACGAGGAGCTTCATCCCGCCGATTCGGTCGGCCAAGTAGCCGCCAAACGGGCGGACGAAACTGCCGGCGAAGACGACCGCCGTGACAAAGTCGCCGGCTCTGACTTTGCTGACGCCGTATTCATCAAAGAAGAACATGCCGAGATAGCTCGTTAACCCGACAAATCCTCCAAACGACAAACTGTAAAAAAAGCAAAACGTCCATGATTCTTTCCTACGAAGCACCGCTTTATACTCCCTTATAGCAACCGGTTTGACTGCCGTCGGGCAGTCGCGCGCCAGCCAAGCGAACAGGAAGAAGACGGTTGCAAGCGGCACGAGCGCCCAGCCAAACACCGCATTCCAGCCGTACACTTCGGCGAGCCGCGGGCCAAACAACGTCGCCAGCACCGTCCCGCTGTTGCCCGCCCCAGCGATCCCCATGACCAATCCTTGATATTCTTTCGGGTACCAACGGCTCGCCAGCGGCAAGGCGACAGCAAAACTGGCGCCACCTACCCCCAATAAAAAACCGAGCGCATACACATCGGTCATCCGATCCGCAAACTGCCACCCCCATACAAGTGGAACAGCTGTTATTACCATGCCGAGCAGACCAGCCCGCTTTCCCCCCCAACGGTCAGCGAGCATTCCCATCGGAATGCGCAGCAGCGCCCCGCCCAACACGGGAATGGCGACCATCAACCCTTTTTCTACAGGCGTGAGCGCAAATTGTTCAGCGGCGAACGCGCCAAGCGCGCCAAGCAAATTCCAGATCATAAAGCTGATATCGAAATAAAGAAACGACGACAACAGCGTCGGAGCATGTCCTGCCCGCCAAAACGACTTCATCTTCATCTTTTTTTGTTCCTCCTTGTCATAGGAGTTCCACTATGGTAAAATTCGTATTGAAAGCGATTTCTCCACCTGCTCTCCGCCGTATGCGTCGGAGAGTTTTTTTGCGACAAACGCCTACGCAACGTTCTTCTGTCTTTTGTTCTGCCCGCCAACCCAAAATGGCTGCTCACTTCCTTTCTTGCTGTTATTTGTCTAGTTTCTCCCTAAATCAACAACCGGCCGCACCCGGGCCGCACAGCGCTTAAACGCCGGCATCCGGCAATAAGGGTCAAGTTCATCGGCCGTTACGTTGTTAATTTGCTGCAAACCGCTCCAATGGAACGGAACAAAAATCGTATCCTCGCGAATTTGGTCGTTGTAACGGCTGCGGACGACCGCCGTGCCGCGCCGTGTTTCAATGCGCACAAGCATGCCCGGGCCGATCCGGTATTGTTTGGCCGTCTTCGGATGGATGTCCATGATTGCCTCCAGCTGCCGGGCCGCCAGCGCCGGGCTGCGCCGCGTCTGCGTTCCGCTCAAGTAATGAGCGAGCACTCGCCCGGTCGTTAAATAAAGCGGATATAATTCATCCGTCTCCTCTTTTTCCGCTCCAGACGGGAGAACAGCAAACCGTGCCCTGCCGTCCGGATGGGCAAACCGTTCGGCAAACAGCCGCGCTGTCCCGGGATGGCTAGGATCCGGGCAAGGCCAATACACACGTTCGCGACGCAGCCGCTCATACGTCACCCCGTAATAATCCGCCTTGCCGCCGCGACTGGCGAGCCGAAGTTCGTTAAAAATGTCTTCAGCCGAGGCGAAGGAGAAGTACTGGCCTTTGCCAAGCTTGTGAGCGATCGCGCATAAAATTTCCCAATCGTGTTTTACTTCCCCTGGCCGTTTCCGCGCTGCCGGCCGCCAGCATACTCGCCCTTCGACGTTCGTCACTGTCCCTTCATCTTCCAAATACGACGAGACAGGCAAAACGAGATCGGCCAGCTCGGCCGTTTCTGACAAAAACAAGTCAGCGACCACAAGAAACTTCAGTTTTTGCAGCGCCTTGGCGACAAATGCGGCGTTCGGACTCGAGACAACCGGGTTCGACCCCATGACAAACAACCCGGTAATCTCTCCGGTGGCGATTTTTTTTATCATTTCATACGCCGACACCCCTTTTCGCGGCAGCTCATCCGGCGAAACGCCCCATACGCTCGCGATATGTTGGCGATGTTCTGGATGTTCAATGCTCCGGTAGCCGGGCAGTTGGTCGGCTTTTTGCCCATGCTCGCGTCCACCTTGCCCATTCCCTTGCCCGGTGATGGAACCAAATCCTGAACCGGGGCGGCCGATTTTCCCTGTGGCCAATACGACATTAATCCAGCTTCTTACAGCCACATACCCGTCGGCTTGCTGTTCAAGGCCACGGGCGGTGAGCACGATCGCTTCGGCCGCCTCCCCGTACTTCCTTGCCGCTAGGCGAATTTTCTCGGCCGGTACATCGGTCACGCGGACGACCTCGTCAATATCTACTGCCGCGATATGCTGTTTCCATTCGGCAAACCCGGCTGTCCGTTCGCGCACGAACGTTTCATCGACATATCCTTCCTCAAGCAGCACTTTTGCTAATCCGTCGGCCAACGCTGCATCGGTTCCTGGTTTCAGCCGCAAATGCAAATCCGCCATCTCCGCTGTCCTCGTTTGCCGCGGATCCACGACAATCATAAAGGCGCCGTTTTTCTTCGCCTCGTAAAAATATGGCATCAATGTCGGCTGGCATTCCGCGACATTAGTGCCCGCTAAAATGATCGTACCAGCAAGCGGGATGTCGGACAGCGGGTTCGTCAAGCCCCGATCAAGCCCAAACGCATCGTTCATCGCCGCGGCAGCCGCCGACATACAAAAGCGGCCGTTGTAGTCAATATGCCGCGTCCCGAGCGCCACGCGGGCGAATTTCCCAAGCAAATATGCCTCTTCATTCGTCAGCGAACCGCCGCCGTAGACGGCAAACGCATCCGCCCCGTCTTCGTTTTGAATGGAATCAATCCGTTCTGCGATCATAGCAAGCGCCTCGTCCCAGCTCACCCGCACAAACCGGCCGTTCACCTTGGCAAGTGGAAACAGAAGCCGCTCCGGGTGGAGAGCATGCTGATGGGCGTGCATCCCTTTTACGCAAAGACGGCCGTGCGATGTTGGGTTATCGGTCGGAATCGCCTTGTAGCGGCGCCGTTCCACAATCCGCTCTTCGACAAGCTGAAGCGTGCATTGGACGCTGCAAAACGGGCACTGCGTAGCCGCGGCCGTTTCCGATGCTCGCTCTTTTTCCTTCGCCCGAAAATAGCGCAACAACTCATTCGTCATCAACACTCACCCATTTCCTATAACTCGACATACAAGTGGCCATCCTCGACGGTGACGCGGTACGTTTTGACACATCCTTCATCCGGCGCCTGCACTTGGCCGTCTTTTAAGCAAACTTTCCAATCGTGAAGCGGACAAAACACGAACTCTCCGCTGACGATGCCTTGTGACAAGTCGCCCCCTTTATGCGGACAGCGGTTTTCAACGGCATATACCCGGTCTTCACCCGTACGAAATAAAGCAAGTTCAAGCGCTCCGATGCGCACACATTTTCCAAGCCGTTTTGGCAGCTGATCGATCCGTCCAATTTCTACTTTTGCCATCGTTTCTTCCTCCCCAAAATAACGTTGATGCACCACCAAAAATGGACAGGGCCGACAACCGTTTTTCGCCGCCGACCGCCGCGTCGGCTTTATGATCTCACACGGCTTACATATTGGCGGCGAAACTTTCCCGTCTAGCCCCGCCTTTTCCTACCGTTTAACATCCAACCAAACCACAACCATCAACCGACCTCTTTATTCCGCCGGAACCGGTTCTTTCTCCGCCATGTCACGGAACAACGTTTGTCGAAGCTCCTCGCTTTCGGCGATTTCCCGCCACGGATCTTTCGTCGCTGCCAGAGCCTGATGGAGCCGCTCGAGCAGCCCGCGGCGCATTTCAACATCAAACAGCACCTCGCGGATATGCTCAAGCCCGACACGCTCAACCCATTTTGACGTTCGCTCTAAATAGTGCGCCGACTCACGGTAATATTGCAAAAAAGCACCGGTCATCTCGATTACTTCTTCTTCCGTCTTGACCGTGCAAAGCAAATCCGCCGCGCGCAAATGGGTGCCGCCGTTGCCGCCGACGTAAATTTCCCAGCCGCCCTCAACGCCGACGATCCCGACGTCTTTAATGCCGGATTCTGCGCAGTTGCGCGGACAGGCGGAAACAGCCATTTTCACTTTATGCGGCGTTTTCAACCGCTCAAACGTTTGCTCCATCCGAATGCCGAGCCCGGTCGAGTCTTGTGTGCCGAAGCGACAGAACTGCTTACCGACGCACGTTTTCACCGTCCGCAGCGCCTTGGCGTATGCATAGCCTGACGGCATGCCGAGCTCGGCCCAAACGCGCGGCAAATCTTCTTTTTTCACCCCAAGCAAATCAATGCGCTGCCCGCCTGTCAACTTGATCATCGGCACGTTGTACTTTTCAGCGACGTCTGCGATTTTCCGCAGCTGCTCTACGGTCGTGACCCCGCCGTACATGCGCGGCACGACAGAGTACGTGCCATCTGCTTGAATGTTAGCGTGCAACCGTTCGTTGACAAACAGCGATTCCACTTCTTCGTTGTACTCGCCCGGATAGAGCATTCCCAAGTAATAGTTGAGCGCCGGTCGGCACTTCGAACAACCTTCCTCGTTTTTCCATTCAAGCACATACATAACTTCTTTCACCGTCGTCAGCCGTTTCTCTTTGATCGCTTTGATCACTTCATCACGGCTTAAGTCCGTGCAGCTGCATACCGTTTCTTTCGTCGCATACCGGCTTGCTTCTGCGCCAAGCATATACTCGAGCAGCTCGGCGACAAGCCCTTTGCAGCCTCCGCACGAACGGGAAGCGTTCGTGCAGTCGCGCACCTCAGCAACCGTTTTTAATCCGTGTTCGGCGATCGCCTGACAAATCGCTCCTTTCGTTACCCCGTTGCAGCCGCAAACGACATCATTGTCGGCCATCGCCGCCACAAGGCTTCCTTTTCCTTCCGTCGAAATCGGCGCAAATAACGAAAGCGAGAGCGATTCGAGCGAATCGCCGCGGTGAATCATATCGAACAGTTTTCTTCCTTCGCTCGTATCGCCAAACAGCACCGCACCAACGATGTTCCCTTCGCGGACGACGACTTTTTTATAAATGCCGCGCGCTTCATCGTACAGTTTGATCGACTCCGTTCCTTCGCCATCCATAAACTCACCGGCCGAGAACACGTCGACGCCCGACACTTTAAGCTGAGTCGAGACGACAGACCCTTCGTACGGCCGCCCTTTCCGGCCGCAAATCGCTTCCGCCAGCACTTTCCCTTGTTCATAAAGCGGAGCGACCAACCCATAGACGACGCCGCGATGTTCGGCACACTCGCCAACCGCGTAAATGTGCGGCACGCTCGTTTCTAAATAGTCGTTAACGACGATCCCCCGATTTACCGCGATTCCGCTTTTCCGCGCTAAATCAACGTTTGGACGGATGCCGACCGCCATGACGACTAAGTCAGCAGCGATTTCCGTTCCGTCTTTGAACCGCACCCCTTCGACACGGCCGTTGCCGAACAGTTCAGCCGTCTCTTTGCAAAGCAAAAAGTTCATTCCCTGTTTCTCGAGTTCCCGTTGCAGCAGCTTCGAAGCGGTCGGATCAAGCTGCCGCTCCATTAAATAATCGAAAATGTGGATGACATCGACTTCCATCCCTAAGTTGAGCAGCCCGCGCGCCGCTTCGAGCCCAAGCAAACCGCCGCCGATGACCGCCGCTTTTTTATACGTTTTCGCATATTCGATCATCCGCTCGCAATCTTTAATATCGCGAAACGCCGTGACCCCCGGCAAATCCGCCCCCGGTATCGGCAAAATAAACGGGTTTGAGCCGGTCGCCAAAATCAATTCATCATATTCGACCGTCCGCCCGCGGTCGGTATGGACAAGCCGCTGCTCGCTGTCAATTTCCGTCACCGTTTCGCCGGCAAACAGCCGAATGCCGTTTTGCTCGTACCATTCCCAACTGTTGAGCGTAATCTCCTCAATGGATGTATTTCCTTGCAGCACCGTAGATAATAAAATCCGGTTGTAGTTCGGATGCGGCTCACTGCCGAAGATGGTCATTTCAAACGCCTCGCGGTCCAATTTTAAAATCTCCTCGATGCAGCGAACCCCTGCCATGCCGTTGCCGACCATCACTAATTTCCGTTTCATGTTCTCATCCCTCCGTCTTCATTGATGTGTCAAGCTAACCAGCTGCTAACTGCGCAGCCATAACCGAATCGTCATCACCAGCAACGTCCATATTCCAACTTCTCTCGTTTGCGAAATCATCGCCGCTCCCCCTTTGCCTTTATTTGTTATGCCCATGATATCACATGAAAACGAGAGATACACCTAGATTGTCAAATAATATAACATATTTTTAACGTTAAAAATGAATGATCGAGCGATAAAACCGAGAAATATACGGATGTAACGCGATTACCTTCTATAGCTCAAGTGAATTTATGTCACTTTTTATTACACGATATTTGCACAAAAAACAGTCTCCAGCTCATCGTCTGGAGACCGTTTCACACTGAAAATGGCTCATAGGGAGACCGCCGGTGGATCGTGAGCCACCTATCAACTTGCCCCTGCAAGTTGCCTCCTTTCGTATCGTTGCTATTCCCCCGGCTGCCAGAGATGTTCATGCAGTTGCGCTCGAATCTCATCGGGAATCGGCTCAGGCCGCCCGGTGTCAAAATTGAAATTGACATACACCGCCCGCCCTTTGGCGCAAACCACCCCATTTTGGTGGATTTCTTCATAAATCGTAAGGCTCGTATTGCCGATGCGTTCAATGCCGGTGTACACCGTCACATCCTGTCCGTAATACATTTGGTTAACATAGTCGACTTCCATGCGGATGATTACCATCCGCCAGCGCCGAAACGACAAATCCGGCGTAAACAGTTTGAAAATTTCATGCCGTCCCGCTTCAAACCAGACTGGAACGGTGGTGTTATTAATATGGCCGACGCCGTCCGTTTCCGACACGCGCGGCGTAATCACCGTTGTAAACATCGCCTGCCATCTCCCTTCACCGTTTCTTTCCATTGATTCGCGCTTCGCCGCGTGGATTCCTGCCTGAGAGAACGTTGGTTTGGCGGATCATGCAGCGCGAAGGCTGGCATGTGGAAGTCATATATCATCCCAACAAACAGGCGCCGTTTGCAGCGCCTGTTTCCCAACGGTTTACACCTTGCCCGGCTCGACGATCGTCCCGGCAAACGCAGCCTCGTAAATCGCGCGGATGTCGGCTTCCAACAGCGGCAGCGGGCTGCGGGCGAGCAGCCGTTTCTGTTGGACGGCATCTTTCGTCAAGCTTTCTAGCGCGCTTTCCGGGATGCCAAATCCACCTAATGTCTTCGGAATGCCGACATCGGCGACAAGCCGTTCCAGTTCCTCAACGCACCGATACGATGCTTCCACTTCGGACAAAAAGCTCGAGTTGCCGCCGAGTGCGTTTAAGATATCAGCCATTCGTTTCGTGCAGCTTTGACGGATGTAACCCATCACATACGGCAAAAGCACGGCGTTCGATTCGCCATGGGCGATATGAAACTGCCCGCCGAGCGGATACGCGAGCGCATGCACGCCGGCCACCCCAGCGTTGAAAAACGCCAAACCGGCCAGGTAACTGCCGTTCGCCATATCCGTGCGCGCCTGTTTGTCCATTCCCTTTTCCACCGCTTTGCGCAATGAGCGGGAAATGAGGCGCATGGCCGCGATCGCCAACCCATCCGATGTCGGGCTCGCGTTGACCGACACGTACGCTTCGACCGCATGGGTGAGCGCATCAATCCCGGTTGCGGCCGTCACCCGCGGCGGAACGGAAACGGTCAGCTGCGGATCGACGATGGCCACATCGGCCAACAAGTAATCGTGCGTCACGACATCTTTTGTCGTTTCTAAGGACAAGACGGAGATGTTCGTCACTTCCGATCCGGTGCCTGATGTCGTCGGAATCAAAATTTTCGGCAGCCCTTTTTTCTCGAGCGCCCGCGTTCCTGTCAAGTTTAGGTAGTCGGCGACCGAACCGTCATGCACCGCCAAAACGGCCGCCAATTTCGCCAAATCCAGCGCGCTGCCGCCGCCGACGCCAATGACAAGATCGAACTCCCCATCGCGGGCAAACGCCACCGCCTTTTCCCCTGTCGCAAGCGGCGGCTCGGGCACAACGTCCGTATATACGTGCACACTGTACCCTTCTTGCCGGAGCGGAGACGTCACTTGCTCAACCAGGCCGATTTTCGCCAATGCCGGATCCGTGATGACTAAAATATGTTTCGCTCCCAACCGCTTCACTTCCGGAACCAAATGCTTAAGCGCCCCCCAGCCGACATGGCTGAGCGGCGGAAACACAATGCGGGCTACGGTCATAGTTTCCTCTCCCCCTTATTCAACATTTTTTATAGGAATAATGGACACCGTGCCGTATTGGAACAAACGACTTCCTGGTTCACCTGCTCGCGGCAACGCAACACAAGCTAAAATGCACGATCTTGCCAAGCCTCCTCCAGCTCCCGCTTCAGTTCCTCGACAAGCTCCACCGCCGGAAGTTCCCGCGCCAGCCGGTATCCTTCTCCAGCCCAAAGCGACATCCGTTCCGGATCGCCCGCCTTAGCGGCGGCAGCGCGCAGCGGCTTCGTCATATGGTGCACGTGCGGATACGCCGCCGGTGCTAGGTCGCGATATTCGGCCATAAAGCGGTTCGCCAGCCCGCGCGCCGGCCGGCCGGTAAACGCCCGTGTCATAGCCGTTTCGGTAAACCTCGGATCGGCAAGCGCTTGCTTATGGAGCGGATGCGCCCCGCTTTCCGGGCAGCGCAAAAACGCCGTCCCGAGCTGCACCGCGCTCGCCCCCGCTTTGAGCGCCGCCGCGATGCCGCGCCCGTCCATGATCCCGCCCGCCGCCACAAGCGGGAGCCGAACCGAAGCGCGCACGTCGGCCAACAACGGGAACAACGCGATTGCCTCATCCTGCTTTGGATCGTTGCGAAACGACGCGCGATGCCCGCCCGCTTCCGCCCCTTGCACACAAAGGGCGTCCGCGCCAGCTTCAGATGCAATGTGGGCCTCTTCCACCGATGTCACCGTCACGATCACAAACGACCCAGCTTTTTGCAAGGCGGCGATCACCGCTTTGTCCGGGCAGCCAAACGTAAAGCTCGCGACCGGCACCTGCTCCTGAAGCAGCACATCCAGTTTCGCTTCCCAATCATCGTCCTCCCATTTCGGCTCGCCGACTGTTGCGCCGAGCCGTTCCGCCTCAGCCGCCAATACGGCGCGATAGCGGCCAAGCGCCTCTCCATCGACCACTTTATCCCCCGGCACAAACACATTCACCCCAAACGGACGGTCGGTGAATGTTCGCAGCTTGTGAATTTCTGTCCTCATCGCTTCCGCTGTCTTGTACCCGCCAGCCAAAAATCCAAGCCCTCCGGCGTTCGACACCGCCGCGGCCAGTTCAGGCGTCGACACCCCGCCTGCCATCGGCGCTTGAATGATCGGGATGGGAAGTGTAGAGAACATACGTATCTCCCTTCTTTCGGCTAAAACCGTTTTGCCCCTCTCCTATTTTTTCGCGCTTCGTGCTCGGATTTCCTCCCCCCTTTGTCGAATCAATCTTTACGCCGACTATGTCTTTTGCACGCTCCATGAACGACAGCTGTCCGGCCAACGCGGCGCGTTTTCAACATCTCACATACATATGGTAAGAACAGGTGTTATCCGTTGTTCAATCAATCGATCGAAACATAAAGCGAACAATACGATCCATGCCTAATCGCTGTCACCTGACGTCCAATAAACAGGCTGTTTGTTCATGATTTGTCCCTTTACTCAATATCCTTTAACAAACGGCTGGCCACTTTGATAAACGTTTTGCCATCCTCAAACGAAAAATAGCGCATGCTGTTTTCATGAACAAGTTCTTCGATTTTTGCCCATGTCTCCGTATCGCGGCGATGGTGGATGCGTTCGAGCTTCTCTACTTCCAGCTTCAAGGCACGAACCACCCACTCCGGTTCATCCGCTAGAAATCGCAAAAACTGTTCTTCTAATTGAGCATTGTAAAACGTCTGATTGTAATACGAGTCAAAGAAATATTGAAGATGTTCGAATTCTTTTCGAATGTCCATGTTTCATCTCCACCTTTCAAGTTCTCCTTTCGACAAACGTGGCGGGTCATCCTGCCTTATTGCTTGATCAAACAAAAAACTCCCCAAACCATCCACTGGTTTAGGGAGTTTATCGTCACGGCCGAAACACCTTTAACCGTTTCGCCAGTTCTTTCGTACGCGGATATACATCGCGATAAATCGCAAACAGCTCTTTGTATTTCGCCGCCGCATCCGGCCGCGGTTCGACGATGGAATCGACTTGTTTGAACGCGTCGGCGCATTCCTTGAGCGAATCAAACCAGCCGACGCCGCAGGCGGCGATCATCGCGGCGCCCAGTCCCGGCCCTTGTTCGTTTTTCAGTTTTTCCACCGGGATGCCGAAAATATCGGCTTGGATTTGCAGCCACTCAGCGCTTTTCGCCCCGCCGCCGATCGAGACGACCGAATCGATCGTTTTGCCGCTCGCTTTGATGATCTCCACCGACTCGTTGAGCGAGAACGTAATGCCTTCGATGACCGCGCGGGCGAAATCCCATTTCGTCTGCGCCGAATCAATGCCGACAAACGACCCGCGAATATCGGCGTCCGCATAAGGCGTCCGCTCGCCGGCCAAATATGGCGTAAACAACAAGCCGTTGGCGCCAATCGGCGACTCGGCAGCGCGCTGGACGATCTCGGCAAACGGCACGTCCTCGGCAAACGTCCGCTTCCACCAGTCAAAGCTGTAGCCCGCCGCCAGCGTCACCCCCATAATATAGTAGGCGTTCGGCTCGGCATGGTTGAAGTAATGCACTCGTCCAGCGAAATCTTTTTCCCCGCTTTGTTCATAGGCAAGCACAACGCCGGATGTGCCGATGCTTGACATCATCTTCCCTTCCGCCAAAATGCCGGCGCCCACCGCGCCGCAAGCGTTGTCCGCCCCGCCGGCGAACACGTTCACCGATGCCGGCAGCCCGGTCTGTTCCGCCACCTCCGGACGCAGCGTCCCGACGAACGCCGTCGCCTCGACAAGCGGCGGGCAAAGCGTGAGATCGACGCCGACCGCCCGGGCGATCGCCTCGCTCCACGTTTTCGTTTTGATATCCAACAGCAGCGTCCCCGCCGCATCCGATACATCCATCGCCATGTGCCCGGTCAAGCGGAAGCGGACATAATCTTTCGGCAACAAAAACACCCGCGCCCGCTCGTACAGCTCGGGTTCATGGTTTTTCACCCACAACAGTTTTGGCAGCGTAAACCCTTCAAGCGCCTCGTTTTTTGCGATCGAAAGCAACGTCTCTCGACCGACTTTCGCTTCAATTTCCCGGCACTCGGCTGTCGTTCGCGTGTCGTTCCATAAAATCGCGTTGCGCACGACGTTCCCGTCGCCATCGAGCAGCACAAGCCCGTGCATTTGCCCAGAAAAACTCAAGCCCACGACCGACTCCGGAGAAATGCCCGCCGTTTCCCAAACGCGGCGCAACGCCGTAATCGTCTTCTCCACCCAATCGTCCGGGCGCTGCTCACTATAGCCGGAATGAGGCTGGTAGAGGGGATAGGACTCGGTCCATTCCCCTTTCACCACGCCGTGTCGGTCGACAAGCAACACTTTGACGGCACTCGTTCCTAAATCGACGCCAATGACATATTCCACGCTCATCCCTCTTTCACGAACGAGATCCACTCGGCGCGCTGACTTCGAGCAAATATTGATTCAGCAACGTTTTCAAGCGCTCAAGACGGCCGGACGTATTGCGAATGTCGCCAAGCTGCAAGGCGTACTGCTCCAGCTTGTGGAAGTCCGCCGTCCCTTCGACGATCTCGCGGCCGATGCCTTCCGTATAGCTTTTGTACCGCTCTTCGATGAACTGTTCAAATACGCGGTCTTCCAACAAGCGATGAGCGACTTTCAACCCGATCGCAAAGCTGTCCATCCCGGCAATATGAGCGTAGAACAAGTCTTCCGGTTCAAACGAGCCTCTTCGCACTTTCGCGTCAAAGTTCAAGCCGCCGCGCCCAAGGCCGCCGTTTTGCAAAATTTCATACATCGCCAACGTCGTCGTATACAAATCGGTCGGGAATTCGTCCGTATCCCAGCCAAGCAGCGTATCACCTTGGTTCGCATCGACCGAACCGAGCATGCCGTGGATGCGGGCGACGCGCAGCTCATGTTCAAACGTATGGCCCGCCAACGTCGCATGGTTCGCTTCGATGTTGAATTTGAAGTAATCCTTGAGCCCGTACGTTTGCAAGAACGCCAGCGCCGTGGCCACGTCAAAATCGTATTGATGCTTCGTCGGCTCTTTCGGCTTCGGCTCGATCAAAAACTGACCGTCAAAACCGATTTCTTTCGCATAGTCGACCGCCATACGCAAGAAGCGGGCCAAATTGTCAAGCTCCAGTTTCATATCCGTGTTCAGCAGCGTCTCATAACCTTCCCGTCCGCCCCAGAACACGTAGTTTTCCGCCCCGAGCCGCTTCGCGATCTCCAACCCTTTTTTCACTTTTGCCGCCGCATAGGCGAATACATCAGCGTTACACGACGTCGCCGCCCCGTGAACGAAGCGCGGATGGCTGAACAAGTTCGCCGTATTCCAAAGCAGCTTCGTTTTGCTTGTTTTCATGTATTCTTCAATCATATCGACGATTTCATCTAAGTTTTTATACGTCTCGCTGAGCGTTTCCCCTTCTGGCGCAATGTCGACGTCATGGAAGCAGAAAAACGGAACGTTCAGCTTTTCAAACAGCTCAAACGCCGCCTCGACGCGCGCCTTCGCCAGATCCATGCCGCCGTACGTATTCCATGGACGAATCATATTGCCGACGCCAAACGGATCCGATCCATCCCCCGTAAACGTATGCCAATACGCCACTGAAAAGCGCAAATGCTCCTCCATTGTTTTGTCGCCGACTTTTTCTTCTGGATTATAAAACTTAAACGCCAACGGATTGCGCGACTCTGGTCCTTCATATGGAATGGTGCCGACATTCGGGAAGTATGCCATATCCAAGTCCTCCTTAAAAATAAGCGAGAATGATTTGTTTCAGTTTCATTATAACGCTTTCATGTTTGTTTGTCTATCGTATAAACAAAGTGTTTTCACCTGTAAAACCACAACTATGTTAGTTGAAGTTTTACAGGGGGGATGGGCATACGATCCCCCACACTCTAGATATTACCGTTTTTTATTACATAATGCTTTACATTCCGACGCTTGTTATGATGACTTTCTGTTTCCACAACTACTTTCAGATTTTAAAATTCAACTTAGTCAGCACTAAATCGATACCTTGTCATCGACACCTGCTCCTTGTCAGCCGGCAATACGATCGACGGAAACTGCGGATGATGGATCGCATCCGGCAGCCCTTGCGTTTCCAGGCAGATGCCTAAATATTTCCGCGACGGCACGCCGCCTAGATCCAACCCTTCCGGCAGCTGGTTCGATGTATACACCACCACGCCGACCTCATCCGTCTCCACCGTCAGCACCCGCCCGCTCTCCGGGTCGGAAAGCACAATCTCTTTGTCATGATGCCGATCGAGCCAAAACGGATGGTCATAACCCCCGCCGACGAGTGCAATTTGCGGATGCCCCGATTCGACCGCCTCCCGGATCGTCTTTCCTTGCCGCAAATCAAACGGCGTGCCAGCGACATCCAAGACGCGGCCCGTCGGAATCAGCTCCTCATTCAACTCGAGTACGCGAGCGCTTTGGATGGCCAGCGTATGGTCTAAAATATCGCGCTTGCCGTTGCCGCTCAAATTAAAATACGTATGGTTCGTCAAGTTGACAAGCGTCGTTTTGTCCGAACGAGCCCGGTAGGTGACGGTCCATTCGTTGTCATTGTTAAGCCAATACGCCACTTGCACATCAACCGCCCCCGGATACCCTTCTTCCCCGTCTGGGCTTGTGTACGAAAAGACGACGCCGACCGCATCGTCGCGCTGGACGGGCTCGGCCTGCCAAAGCACGCGGTGGAATCCGTTCGGCCCGCCGTGCAAGTGGTTGTTGTGTTCGTTTTTCGCCAGTTGATATGTGATTCCATCAAGTTCGAAGCTCGCTCCACGAATGCGCCCCGCCACCCGGCCGATCACGGCGCCGAAATAAGGGGCGTTCTCGACATACGGCTCAAATCGGTCAAACCCAAGCACCACATTTTCAATGTTGCCCATCCGGTCAGGAACCAGCAGTTTGGTCACAATGCACCCAAAGTTCATCGCGGACAATTGTATGCCGCGATCGTTTGTCAAGGTGAACAAGAGAATATCGTTTCCATTCAGTTCGGACCACTTTTCGTATGTAATGTTCATCCCGATTCCCCTTCCTTCATAACCGCACGATCGCTCCTGTTTTCATCGATGTGCGGCAAGCGTCGAGCGCCCGCGATTGTTTGATCCTAATCACGAGTGCCGGCGAATACCATGCAACATGTGTAATGTTAATTCTAGATAAAAGTAGCTGCCTCAATACTCCTATCAATCATATCAATTATACTGGCTAAAAAGAACCTAAAAAATGGCCAAACCTCATAGTATTAAGTAGGTATAGAATTAAAAGAACTTATTCAATCAATTCAATTATACCATCATAATTGCTCGTCCATCCTAAATCGACATTTCAAATGTACACCAATTCAAAAAAGGGCTTCTTCTCTCCTAAAACACGCTCGCAAAAGAAAAGAAGATCAATTCCTCATCGTAGATAAACTTCGAGATTGTTAGTCATTTAACACCAGCCCCCTCTCTTTTCTCTTCCACACGACGATCAGCCCTATGGCGACGAGCCCAAGGGTGCCGGCAAAATAAAAGGCGAAGGGAAGGGCGATGAGCTCATTGACGATGCCGGCGAGGTACGGGCCACCAAACATGCCGATTGCGTAAATCGCCTGATACGTTCCCATCGCGGTCGCTTTTTTGCTTTCATCGACGGATTCAATCGACATTCCTAACAACAATGGGAACAAGAGGCCGAGGAAAAAGCCGCTCCCGATTTGGACGAGATAAACCAACCAGCTTCCGCCGGCAACCGGAATCAAAAACGTAAACACGGCACTGCCGAAAAAGGCAATGACCAAGGATCGCCATTTCCCGAATAAAGGCACTACGGTCTTTCCGATGAACACCGTCGCGATGGCGTGAGGAATCATAAAACAAATCATTAGAAAGCACAAATCTCGTTCGTCAAGGCCGGCTTTTAGGACATACACCGGTGTGAAGCCAAAGATGGTCGTAAACATGATCCCGTGGGCCAACACGGATAAAACGGAGACTTTGAGCAACAACGGTTCTTTCATAACGGAAAAAAGGTCTTTCAGCTGGACGGTTTGCGGCCGCACTAATTCGCCTCGTTGTTTTTGCTCCTTGATCGATACAGAGAGAACGGCGCCCACCGCGGCCAGCCATCCCCCGGCCCAAAACGGGGCATGCCATCCCCAGCGGTCCACGATCGAACCGCCTGCCGTCATGCCCACGAGCTGCGCCAACACCACGACAAGCGAAATTTGGCCCATCGCCCGGTGGATGTCTTCCGAACGGAAGTAACTAGCATACAGAACCGTAAAGACGACCCACGTCGCGGCGGCGACGCCAGCGAGCGCTCTTGCCACCAGCGCCCATCCTAAGCTGTTCGTGAGCGCAAACAGCCACCCGCTTCCCATCGCAGCCGCCATGCCGATCATGACAAACGGTTTTCTCCGTTGCACCATATCTGAGACAAGGCCGATCGGAATGCGGCATAAAAACTGCATGAGGCCGTAACTGCCCAAGACAAGCCCGACAAACGAATACGCCCCTCCCAGCTGTTCCACATACGGAGACAGGATCGGCATATAAATAAAAAGAGACAACCAAAAGAAAAAGGAGGCGATGAGGAACATCGCCACATCCTTGCGCCATGGGCTGTGAGCCACCCCACTCCCCCCTTTGCGCGTTCATGTATGGCTACACCGAAGGCAACAAGGCCTCTGTTGCCTTCTTTGCCGAACCGAATTCGCGAATTTTTTGTTTGACCGTCTGTTTCACTTCTTCTCTCCCGGCGCCAAGGTATTTCCTCGGATCATACAGTCCCTCGTTCTCGCGGAACATGCGGCAAATGCCGCGGGTAAAGGCCCATTGGTTCTCGGTGTTGACATTGATTTTCGCTGTTCCAAAGGAAATCGCCTTTTGAATATCGGCCAGCGGAATTCCTGTTCCGCCATGCAGGACAAGAGGAACCCCAGTTCGGCGCCCGATCTCTTCCATCTGGGCAAATCCCAGCTTTGGCTTCCCTTTGTACGGGCCGTGAACCGAACCTAACGCCGGAGCGAGGCAGTCGACCCCTGTTTCTTTCACAAGGCGTTCGCATTCCTCAGGAATGGCATACAAGGCTTCTGCTTCGTCCACCACCAAGTCGTCCTCCTGCCCCCCGATCCTCCCCACTTCCGCTTCGACCGAGGCGCCAAACTCCCGTGCGGCTTTGACGACTTGTTTCGTGATGGAAATATTTTGTTCTAACGGATGATGGGATGCATCGATCATCACCGAAGTAAACCCGGCTTCCATCGCTTCGAGGCATTGTTCATAGGAAGAGCCGTGATCCAAATGAAGCGCGACTGGCACCGTGATGCGGTACTCCTTCACGAGCTCTTTCACCATGGCCGCTGCGGTCCGCAACCCACCGAGATGGTCAATATATCCCGGACTCACGGCCAAAATGACCGGCGCTTCTTCTTCCTCAGCCCCCAGCAAAATGGCCTGAGCAAATTCCAAATTGTTGATGTTGAAATGTCCGACGGCATATCTTCCTTGCCATGCCCGTTGCAGCATGTTTTTCATCGACACAAGCGGCATTGTTCGCCCTCCTTTTCTGTTTCAATATACGGAAAACGTATCAAGCACTCTTGTGGCGCTTGATACGTTTTCGAACGCATTACCAGCGGGAGGTCACCATTTTTTTGCGCGTATAAAACTCGACGCCATCCATGCCGTTCGCATGAAGATCGCCATAAAACGAGTTTTTCCACCCGGAGAACGGGAAGAACGCCATCGGCGCGGGAACGCCTAAGTTGACGCCTAACATGCCAGCGTCGATTTCCTCGCGGAATTTGCGGACATTCCCCCCGTCTCTTGTATAGATGCACGCTCCATTGGCAAACGGAGACTTGTTGGCCACCTCAATGGCTTCATCTAATGTCTCGACCCGTACGACCGAAAGCACAGGGGCGAAAATTTCGTCTTTCCAAATGGTCATGTCAGTAGTGACTCGGTCAAAGATCGTCGGACCGATAAAGTATCCATTGTCCTGAACCGCGGTGTCCTTTCGTCCGTCGCGCACCAGAATGGCCCCTTCCTTTTCCCCAAGTTCAATATACTTCACGGTCCGTTGCTTATGGGCTTCGCGAATGACCGGGCCTAAAAAGACGCTCTCCTCCAGCCCATTGCCGATTTTCAATTCATTCGCGGCCGCCACCAGCTTCTCGACAAGTTCATCGGCAATCTCCCCAACCGCGACAACGACCGACGCCGCCATGCACCGTTCTCCCGCCGAGCCGAACGCCGCGTTAATAATTTCACGGACCGCAACATTCAAATCGGCATCCGGCATGACAATGGAATGGTTTTTCGCCCCCGTCAACGCTTGAACCCGTTTGCCGTGAGCCGCTGCCGTTTTGTACACATACTCGCCGACAGGCTGGGAACCGACAAACGAGATGGCTTTCACATCCGGGTGCTCCAACAGCCCGTTCACGACATCATGCGCCCCATGGACGATGTTAAGCACCCCGTCCGGAAGCCCAGCCTCTTTAAACAGTTCAGCCAAACGATTCGCCAACATCGGCGTGCGCTCGGACGGTTTTAAGACGAACGTGTTTCCGCACGCAATCGCCAGCGGGAACATCCAGCAAGGGACCATCATCGGGAAGTTAAACGGCGTGATGCCCCCCACGACGCCGATCGGATACCGGTACATCCCCGATTCAATGCCGGTCGCAATATCTGGAAGCTGCCGCCCCATCATGAGCGTCGGCGCACCGGCCGCAAATTCGACGCATTCAATGCCGCGCTGCACTTCCCCATATGCTTCGTTGTAGCTTTTGCCGTTTTCTAACGTCACCAATCGGGCCAGCTCTTCCCAATGCTCGACAAGCAACTGCTGATATTTAAACAAGATTCTTGCCCGACGCGGCACCGGCGTTTTGCGCCATGTTTTGAACGCCTCTTTGGCAGCTCGGACCGCTTCGTCCAACTCCTCGCGGCTTGAAATCGGAACGTAGGCCAGCACTTCGCCCGTTGCCGGGTTCGGAACGGCTTCCGTCTTCCCGGAACGTGACTCGACCCATTGCCCGCCAATATAGTTTTTTAAGGTTTGCACTCCCGTTGTCATCGTCATGTCCATGTTCCCCCTTCTTTTTATTTCCGAGCGGCTGAACCGTTGCGATGTTGTTCGATGAACTGTTCGATTTGCGCCAATGTCGGCATCGCATCCGAGCAGCTATGGCTTGAGATGACAATCGACGCCGCAGCTGCCCCGTATTCCATTGCCTTTGGAATCGGCCAATCGTTCATTAGCCCGTAGATAAATCCTGCGGCATACGAGTCGCCGGCCCCAAACGTTTTGACAATATTTGCTGGGAAAATCGTGCCGACAAACGTTTCTCCAGTTTTCGTATAAGCAATAGACCCGTCTTTGCCATGCTTAATGACAACGATTTTCGCGTTGTAATCAAACCATTTTCGCGCTGTTTGTTCATCATCGCGCCGCTGGCCGTCAAACCGCTCCATCATGTCAAATTCTTCTCTCGTGCCGATGATCACGTCGCATTTTTCGGCTGCCAAGTTGTAATAGATCGCTGTTTCCTCTTTGGATTGCCACGTATATGGGCGATAATCCAAATCGAACACAACGACGGTTCCATGGCGTCTTGCGTAGTCCAACGCTAAAAACACCGCTTCTCTTGACGGGCTTTTCGCTAAAGCTGTCCCGGAAATCAACAGGCATTTGGCGCGCCGAATATAGTCTTCGTCAATATCGTTCGGTTCCAGCTTCAAATCAGCGACATTATCGCGATACATTAGGATGCTGCAGTCGGTCGGGCTCTTGATTTCGGTAAACGCCAAGCCCGTCACACTGCCGGACTTGTCGGTAATGACATGGGACGTATCAATTCCATTGTTTTTTAAATATCGGACAATAAATCGACCCATTTGGTCGTCAGCAACCCGGCCGATAAATCCCGTTTTCATGCCGAGCCGCGCCATGCCGATGGCGATGTTCGCCGGAGACCCACCGACATATTTCGTAAACGTCACCGTTTCTTCCATCGGCCGATGGATTTCATTGGCGTTCAAATCGATGCATAGCCGGCCAACGGCGATAAAATCGAACGGTTTTTGCTGGTCAAATGGGAGGAAACTCATCGAACCGCCTCTTTCTATCATCTTTTTGGATCGTTTCTACTTCTGTTTGGCCGCGAGCTTGCTTTCCATCACCCACTCATGGTCCGGGTCATTATGGAACTTCCACGTCCGTACAGGCCCAGCCATGACGTTCAAGTAATACCCCTCATACCCTGGAGGAGCGGAAACCGGATGGTAGCCTTTCGGGACTAAGACGACATCCCCGTTTTTCACGACCATCGTTTCGTCGATGGAACGATCATCGGTGTACACACGCTGCACCATAAAACCGTGACCGGGATTGATTTTATGATAATACGTTTCTTCCAAATACGACTCATGGGGCAAGTTGTCTTGGTCATGTTTATGCGGAGGGTAGCTCGACCAGTTTCCTTCCGGCGTAAACACTTCAACGACAAGCAAGCTGTCGGCCGGTTGGGATTCCGGAAGAATGTTATGCACCCGCCGTTCAATATTTCCTGCTCCCCGTATTTCGACTCCTACTTCGCTTGGCGGGATCAGCCGCGCCGGGTATGTCCCTTTGCCCGGCGCGAGGCAAACCGCTACTTCCACGTCCGTTACGGCTTCAATTTCATATACATCGTTGGCCGGAACATAGACCGAGTACGGCGGAACTTTCTCAAACACATCCATTCTCAGCCCGATTTGTTCCCACCGCTCCTGCTTCGTCGATATGTTCGCTTTCCCTTTAAGAAGAACAAGGCAAGCCTCTTGCGCAAGCGTCTCTTTTCGCAACGTTTGCCCTTTTGCCAATACATACACTTCAAACCCGACATATTCCCATCCCGCCGATTCCGGCGTCACACGGACGACGTTCCCTTCTTCGTTCGGCGGATGGCTTGGTATGACCAGTCGGCTCATCGTTTCATCCTCCCCCCCTTACCGCTTTTGGGCCGCCAAGAGATGATGAACAAGGCGGTCAATATATTCTTTGGCCATTTTGGCGTACGTGTACGGGTGCGCCACAGCCGGGTCCTGTTCTGCTTCGACGATGATCCAGCCGTTATAGCCCATCTCAATCAATTTTGAAAAAATCGGAACAAAATCAATGCATCCATCTCCAGGAACCGTAAACATGCCACGCAGCACCGCCGTGCGAAAGTCGAGTTGTTCCCGTCTCACCTGCTCGAGCACATCGTGTCTTATGTCTTTTAAATGAACGTATTGAATGCGATCCGCATACCGATGCAACAGTTCAACTGGATCATATCCGCCATATAACGCATGCCCTGTGTCATACAAGAGATGGACAAGATTCGGATCCGTCAACTCCATTAAGCGATCGATCTCTTCCGCCGTTTCGACGACTGTTCCCGCGTGAAAGTGGTAAACAAGTTTCATTCCTAGCTCTTGGCATATATGCGCGGCGCGATGCAATCCATCAACAAGGGACTCCCATTCGGAATCCGTGAGCCGTTGAATCGTTTTTTCTTCTGGCGCCCGGCGCGGATCCCAGTGCATCGATCCCCCCATCTCGCAGACAATCGCATACTTGCATCCCATATCGTGCAAATATTCCGCCCAAGACCGGAACGTCTTGAGTTCCTCTTCAAGACGAGAACGGTCTGAAAAGAGCACGCCGATGAATTTGCTGGCGAGCTCGATGCCATATTGGTTCAGTTTTGCCCTCAATGATGGGGGATCTTGGGAAAAGAGGCGCCCCATTTCCGTTGCAACATATCCAAGCTCCGCCATTTCGGATAACACTTGATCTTGTGTGTAATGGTCGCCCAATCCCGGGATATCGTCATTGACCCAGCTGATCGGCGCAATACCGATACGAAAAGGATGAACCGTTTTTTCCATCTCTCTCACTCCAGTTGTTCAATATTTTCTTGCCCTTTGCAATTGTTGTTCTTTCCGCTTGTATGCCTCCGCAATTTTTGGGTTCCGGGACACTTCCGCCACCCCGACATGCCACCATGACTCATAATCATGGGTCATCGTTTTTGGAAGCACCTTAATATCGATCAATGTCGACACCGATTGTTGTTTGGCATCTTCGAGCGCTTCTTTTAATTGCTCAAGCGTGCACACTTTGTACGTTTTTACCCCGTAACCGGCCGCGCTTTGCGCGAAGTCAATCGGAATCAAGCTCCCGTCTAAGCGCCCGGTTTCTCCGTTGCGGTAGCGGAATTCTGTGGCGAAACTGCCCATTCCATGACCCATTTGCAAGTTGTTAATGCAACCGAATCCACCATTATCAAATAGGAGAACATTGATTTTTTTCTTTTCCTGAATGCTCGTTACAAGCTCCGAGTGAAGCATTAAGTAGCTGCCATCGCCGACCATCGCATAGACTTCTTTATCCGGCTCCGCCATTTTCACGCCAAGGGCACCAGCAATCTCATACCCCATGCACGAATAGCCGTACTCCATATGATACGTATTGGGCCGGCGCGCCACCCACATGCGCTGCAAATCCCCCGGCAAGCTGCCTGCCGCTCCGATGATAATGGCGTCGTCATCGATCCACTCGTTAATCGCGCCAATGACTTCCGTTTGCGTTAACGAGGAACCGAAAAACTCCGAATACTCAGTTAACACCTCATCGAGATGGCCGGCCACCTCCGGCTTAAAGCCCGACTGGCGGTAGCGGACGTGATACAGCCGGTTAAGCTCTTCTTCCCAAGCCTTTTTCGCGATATCTATTTCATTCGTATAGCCGGATCGATACCCGATTTTCTCCAACTCTTCGGTTAAGGCGAGAAGAGCAAGTTTCGCATCTGCCACTACGCGGACGGCATCCAATTTGCAAGCATCAAAGACCGAGACATTGATCGTCAAAAATTCTACTTCAGGATGTTGGAAAAGCTGTTTCGACCCTGTCGTAAAATCGGTGTAACGAGTGCCAATCCCAATGACCAAATCGGCTTCCTTCGCGATTATATTGGCGGCAAGGTTGCCGGTGACGCCAATTCCCCCGAGATTGTATGGGTGGGCGCTTTCCACCGCGCTTTTGCCGGCTTGCGTTTCCCCATAAGGAATGTGAAATTTCTCGGCAAACTGTTTCAGTTCTTCCGCCGCCTCCGAATAACGGACACCGCCGCCGCAAATGATGATCGGTTTTTTCTTTCTGCGAATGAGCTCCACCGCCTCATGAATCGCCGCTTTCGCCGGAACACGGCGTTCAATGCGGTGAATCCGTTTTTGAAAAAAGGATTCAGGAAAATCGTACGCTTCCCCTTGCACATCTTGAGGCAAGGCAATGGTGACTGCTCCGGTGTTGGCGGGATCGGTCAGTACCCGCATCGCTTGAATCATCGCCGACATCAGCTGCTCGGGGCGGCTGATGCGATCCCAATATTTGCTGACGGCACGAAATGCATCATTTGTGGAAACCGTCAAATCATGCCAGTGCTCAATTTGTTGGAGTACCGGATCGGGTTGTCTAGTCGCGAACGTATCCCCCGGAAGCAATAAAACCGGAATATGGTTCGCTGAAGCCGTCGCCGCTGCTGTCACCATATTCGCTGCTCCAGGACCGACAGACGATGTGCACGCCATAATTTGCCGCCGGTGTTTTTGTTTTGCAAAGGCAATCGCCGCATGCGCCATGCCTTGCTCATTGCGCCCTTGGTACACTTCGAGCTCTCCTGGATCTTCCTCAAGCGCTTGGCCAAGGCCGAGTACGTTGCCATGGCCGAAAATCGTAAAAATGCCTTTGACAAACTTCTGGATGTGGCCATCGAACTCCACATACTGCTGATTTAAAAACTTGACTAACGCTTGGGCGGTTGTTAAGCGGATCGTTTTCACCGGTTTCCCTCCCGTAGATGTTCAAACTCGTTCGATCTCAAAATACCGACGGAGAACGTTCTCCATCTTTGCCTTTCCGGTTTGAATCGTTTCTTCTGCTTCCCATTGCCAATACTCGGGGCGGAATAACTCAATGGAAGCCATTTCATTGTAGCCAATGGCTTGGAGCGTACGTAAAATGCCATCCAAGTCAATCGCCCCGTCCCCCGGCCACACTCGATGGTGATCGCGCAATGCGCCAACCGGCAAATCTTCACAATCATCCATATGGAATACGAAAATGTCCTTCGGATCCGCCGCTTGCAAGTCCTCAAGCCGGGAGTTCATGGCGTGAAAATGGAAGCAGTCGAGAACAAGGCCCACTTGGCCGCTGTCCACCTCTTTGACAATCTCATATGCCTGCGCGAACGTGTTAACGGAACAATTGGGATATCCGCAAAACTCAAGCGCGATTTTTACGCCATATGGTTCGCTTAACTCTGCTAACTCCCGCAGTACGCGAACGGTTTCCGCCTTAATTTCAGCCTTGGTATAATCGCCTACGTCAAACGTCGGAACTGCAATCACCGTTTTGCAGCCAATTTGCTGGCCAATTTCGCACAAAAACTGCAGATCGCGGCGAATTTGGCCAAATCCTTCCTCATCACGGAACGTGATAAACTCCAGCGCATTGAAGGCATACGGTTTTAAACGATGAGAAGCAAAGAATTGTTTCAAGTCGTCAACCGTATAGGAAGCGAGAAATTCTTTCAACTTATCAAGCCGAATTTCAATGCCGTCATAACCGTGCTTTTCGCATAGATCTAAGTCGTTCTTTAATGTGGAGTTTTGTAGTGTTGTCGCCTCATTAAACACAATCTTCATGAGCCTTTGCTCCCCCTGATTATGATTTCCGGTTTTTGCGGGAATCGATGAACACCGCCACCGTAATAATGACGCCTTTCAGAATTTGTTGCCAATACGGCGAAACGTTTAACAAGTCAAGTCCGTTGTTCATCACCCCGATAATGAGCGCACCGACAATCGTGCCGCCGATCGTCCCAATCCCGCCAGCAAGGCTTGTACCGCCAATGACCGCCGCAGCGATGGCATCGAGTTCATACATCATCCCTGCCGTCGGCTGCCCCGAGGAAATGCGCGAAGTCAAGATGACCCCCGCCAATCCGGACAACAGACCAGCGTATCCGTAAACGAAAATCTTATATTTATCGACATTGACCCCGGCAATGACGGCGGCCTGCTCATTTCCGCCGATTGCATAGACATATTTGCCAAACTTCGTTTTATTTAAGAGAATGTAAGAAATGACCCCTACAAGCGCAAAGATGAGAATCGGAACCGGAATCCCCAAAACATCTCCTTGGCCAATCCATAAGAACGATGGCGACAAATTCCCAATCGGTCTCCCGTCGCTGAATAACAGCGCTGCCCCTCTCGCGGCCGTCATCATGCCCAATGTGACGATAAACGGGGCAATGTTCGCCTTCGAAATAATCGTTCCGTTTATGACCCCAGTCAAAAGCCCTAACCCAAGACCAATCAAAATCGGAACAATCACGGGATACGTATCCGGGTGGGCAAAACTGGCGGCCACAACCGACACAAGTGCAATGACGGATCCCGATGACAAATCAATGCCGGTCGTAATAATGACAATCGTGACGCCAATCGCGACAATGCCGACGACCGACATTTGCCGAACGATATTTAATAAGTTGCCGGTTGTAAAAAACGTCGGCGAAAGAATGGACATCAAAATGACGAGCCCAATGAGAATCATCAACATTCCATAGCGGTCGAAAAATCGATACAATTTGTCCTTCGACGTGGCCGTGGAAGAAACCCCTGCCTTCTCCCGCTTGTTCGTAACAGAAACTTGGCTTTCCATCTCCATTCCCCCTATCCTTATCTTTTCGTCTCGATCAGCTGGCCCGTTGCCAGCTGCATAATCCGCTCTTGGGTCGCTTCTTCCCTCGTTAGTTCTCCCATTTTTCTCCCTTCATGCATAACAATAACCCGGTCGCTCAATCCTAATATTTCTGGCATCTCAGACGAAACCACGACGATCGCTTTGCCATTCTTGGCGAGCTCAAAAATCAGATTATAAATTTCCGCTTTCGCTCCTACATCGATTCCCCTTGTCGGTTCATCGAGGAACAAAATATCCGGGTTATGAAGCAGCCAACGGGCAATGAGTGCCTTTTGCTGATTGCCTCCGCTTAAGTATTTGATCAACTGCTGCAAGCTCGGTGTTTTAATCGAAAGCTGTTCAGCAAGCCGTTGGCAGTCTTCGCGGATTTTTCGTTGCTGCAAAAAACCCGCCTTCGTATACTGGTTGACCGTAACCGTGATCATGTTGTCCTCGACAGACAACGGTAAAAACAGCCCTGTCAGTTTTCGGTCTTCCGTCAACAATCCCATTCCATACCGAATCGCATCCCGCGCCGAGCGGATCGTCGCCTTTTTTCCGTGGACATAAATGTCTCCCGCATCCGGTTTAGCAACACCGAAAACGCTTTCTAATACTTCCGTTCTTCCGGATCCCATCAAACCGGCAAATCCGACAATTTCCCCTTTTCGCACTTCAAAGCTCACATCATGAAATTTCCCTTTTTTCGTCAACCCTTGAACCGACAACGCCACTTCCCCAATCGGGACTTTTGGTTTATGGAAAATTTGATTTAGTTCCCGCCCAACCATCATTTGAATGAGTTCATCTCTTGTCATTTGATGGCTCGGCTTCGTCCCGATGTACTTGCCATCCCTCAGCACGGTCACCTCATCGGTGATTTGTTCGAGCTCATCCATCTTATGGGTAATATAAATAATGGAAACTCCCTCTTTTTTCAACGAACGGATAATCCGGAAAAGGTGGTGAACCTCTTTCTCTGTAATCGCAGACGTTGGTTCGTCCATAATAATGAGCTTCGAATGATAAGAAATCGCCTTTGCAATTTCCACCATCTGCATATTGGCGATGCTCAAATCCGCCATCTTCGCATTGGGATCAATATCGATCTCAAGCCGTTCGAATAGTTGCCTCGTCTTTTTGACGAGCTCTTTCATTTTGACCCAGCCGGCGAACGGATAACTCGGCTCCCTGCCAAGAAAAATGTTTTCCGCTACTGTCATGTTCGGAACAGGGCTTAACTCTTGGTGAATCATTGAAATGCCTCTATCAAGCGCATGTTTGATCGTGGAGACTTTCAACTCTTCGCCGTCAAGGATAATCTTGCCTCGGTCCGGCGTGTAAATGCCAATTAAAATTTTCATCAATGTCGATTTCCCAGCCCCATTCTCTCCCATGAGCGCGTGAACCGTGCCTCTTTTAACCTTCAGCTGCACACCGTCTAACGCTTTGACGCCTGGAAATTCTTTGGTTATGTATATCATTTCCAGCACATAGTCTTCGCTCATACACTTCCCCCCATCTCCACCAAGGTTCACTGTTTTTTCTGAAAGGCACTAGCAGTTGCTGCGATGCGTTCGGAAAGAAATGGCGTCGTCCGAACAAAGTTAACAAAATTACCTTATTTAGCGCTTTCGTTCATGAATGCGCTTTTATGCGCAACAGTAGGGCTCTTTCCGCAACTGCTGCACCCGTCTGTTAGGGAAAGCGCTTTCCCTACTTTTATTCTATAGCTTTTCTGCATTTTTTACAACACTTTTTTTAAATCTTCAGTAAAATTGCCCTTGTGATTGCCTTATAACTGATCATTCATTGTTGTTAAGGGAATTGTCCGTGCAACACCGGCAGCCAAGAAAGACGTTACCTTCCCTCTTCTCATTGCAAGCTGGGCAAGCGCTTACTCTAACCTATCTTTTTCCCTCTTAAAAAATATCCTTAGTTACAAACTATTTTATGAACGTCTGCCAACCGGTTTTTTGATCGTCTGACGAGATCGCAAACCGCAAAAGCCTTATCGGCAGCTGCCGTTTGAATGAAAGGACACTGGCTAATATAGTGTCCTTTCATCCTAATTCACTCATAAAGAGGGATAACAAACGGAAACTGTTATTCCCATTCATTTCACCGCTAAAAAATGTCCCAAAAGTGAACGTTATACAAACACTTTTGGGACATCTGCAAGATTGCCGTAAGCCACCTTTTGGACAATACCCTTTACAGCCGAGTAGCAGTGAACTCCCCACCACCTACGCTTCGCTTAGAGGCGGGGGGCTTCAAGCGACTTGTGCGTGTTCGCCGAACGGTAAGCCACACACAAGAACCCTTTACGCTCCCCTTCGTTCTGAAGGTGTCTGTTCTAACCATAGACGATCCTATTCGTTTTCGTTGGCGATTGCCAACCGAAATTCATCTCCCGCCTACTCACTGGTCTGTGCCCTTCACGTTCCTTGAGGCGGGAGACTTCTTTAGGAAATTACGTTAAAACGGGACATCATTGCCACTTTTTGACATACTCATCAACATTATCTTTCGTGACGAGTTCATACGGAATCCAGTTAAACTTCTCAACTTTTTCCCCTTTTGCGGCTTTAATGGCCACTTCTAGTCCGCCTTGCCCTTGTCCTTTGGCATTTTGGAAGACGGTCACTTTCAATTTCCCTTGCTTCACGTATTCAAGGGCATCTGGTGTCGCGTCAATTCCCGCTACAATAACGTCGTTTAACTTTCCGGCAGCCTCAAGAGCCATAATTGCACCAATCGCCATTTCATCGTTGTTCGCTACAACGGCATCGATTTTCTTACCAGATTGCAGCCAGTTTTCCATCAACGACATTCCTTTGGCGCGATCCCACTCGGCCGTTCCTTCAAGGACGACTTTCATCCCCGGATATTTTTTGATCACTTGCTTGTTTCCTTCGGTCCGTTTGATCTGCGCTTCATGCCCCATTTGGCCGTTCATAATGGCAATGTTTCCTTTACCGCCTAACATTTTTGCTACTTCTTCCATTTGCATAATGCCGGATTTGATTGACTCTGAACCGACGTAAGCGGTCGCTTTGTCTACCCCATCAAAGATACGGTTGACAACAACGATCGGAATGTTAGCCTGATTAGCCTTCTCAACCATCTGCGGAGCCGAAACAGTGTCAACAGGGATAATGACAATCGCATCGACTTTTTGCTGAATGAAGTTTTCCACTTGAGACAATTGCTTGTTTGCGTCATTCATCGCATCGACGTAAATGACTTCTACATCTTTTTGCGTTTTGGCATACTCTTTCATTCCGTCTTGCAAGTAACTTAGCCATTTGTCATCAAAATCCGGAAGGGCTGCGCCAATGACGATTTTTCCCGATTTGTCTCCCGATTGGGCTGTTTCTTGTTGTTTGTTACAACCAAACAGCAACGAAAAACTAAACAGCAATACGACTAACGACACCCACTTCATTCGACCTTTCATCTTCCTTTTGCCCCCTTGTCCCCTTTGTTTCTTTCAAACTTCTTTATCCATAGCTGTCATGTTCATCTCTCGATGGAGAGCGAAACCGACCTATGGACGTTTTTTATGACAAACGAAGCCTAGAATAGCCTCGCTGCCGTCAATTAACGTGTTTGCTCAGCTACATGCCCTTCGATCCATACTGTTTTTCCGGTGTCAAACGATTCAGTCGCCGCAATGGCGATTTTTAAGTTCACTTTTCCATCAATTTCGGTTACTTTTGGCGTTTGCCGGTTTTGAATGCATTCGATAAAGTGGACAAGCTCTAAACGGTATGCATCATTGAAGCGCGTTTGGAAATCAGGGATGATTTCGTACGTGCTTCCTTTGGCATTCAGCAATGTGACATTTTGGTTGCGCAAAGTGCCAATAAACAGCGAACCTTCTGTGCCGATGATTTCTGTACGAATATCGTGCCCGTATGGCGAGTTCCGGCTTGCCTCGATATCCCCGGCTGCGCCAGAGTCAAAGTGGACATACGTAATCGCCTGGTCTACGTCTTTAAACTCTTCCATAAACGGATGCAAGAGCACCCTTCCATGAGCAGAAACAGATGTAATTTCCGCCCCCATTAAGTAACGGGCAATATCATAGTCATGAATCGAAACATCCAAAAATACGCGGCCGCTATGTTGGATAAACTCAGCCGGGGGAGAACCTGCATCTCTTGTAATCCCTTTAAAGTAGATCGGCTTGCCAATATCCCCCGCTTCGATTCTTCGCTTCGCCTCGGCATAAGCAGGATCGAACCGTCTCATAAAGCCGACTTGGCAAATGACGCCTGTCTCCTGAATCGTTTGAATAATTTCATCAGCTTCCTCTAAACTTTGGGTAAGCGGTTTCTCCACGAAGATCGCTTTGCCGTTTCTAGCTGCTTTTGCAATCATCTCTGCATGCGTACTCGTTGGAGTCACGATCACGACGGCATCGATTGTCGGATCCTCGAATACATCATCAGGGTTTTTCGTCCACCGCTCAATCCCATATTCCCGTGCAAACTGCTCTGCTCTTTCTCCAAGAGGATCGACCACACTTACCAGTTTCGCGCCGCTTACTTGGTGAGTCGCCAAATTTTTCGCATGATGATGTCCCAGGCGCCCTAAACCGAGAACTGCACAACGAACGGTCATGGTCCACACACCTTTCTTTGTTTAATGTAATCGCTTTCCTGCTGATCCTACTCTAATCAACACTATTGCATCTGCACGGACGGCAACACTTCAGAAATGCTTACCCATCCCCCAGTTTGCACTGACCGTTCCACCGCCTCAAGCACAGCTTGATTGCGAACACCGTCTTCGAAGTTCGGCGAAGGGTTGTACCCGCCGGCAATGCCATTCATCATTTCCACCAACAAGTTAATAAATGTATGTTCATAGCCAATAATGTGCCCAGCCGGCCAATAAGCCGAGGCATACGGATGCTCCACCTCTGTGCAGTTGATCGTCCGGAATCCTTGCAGTCCGCGCTCATCGTCTTCGAGGTACACTTGAAGGTTATTCATATTTTCCATGTCCCAACGAATCGAGCCGCGTTCCCCATTAATTTCAAAACGGTTGCCTGCCCGATTCCCTCTGCTAAAACGGCTGACTTCAAACACTCCTAAAGCCCCGTTTTCAAAACGCGCCAAGAAGGCGGAGGCATCATCAACATCCACTTCTCCCCATGCCGTGCCTTCAACGCGCCCTTTTAAATGGATATCCATATCCCCAAGCGGCCGTTTTTTGATAAACGTCTCCATCATGCCGACGACTTCGCTGAATTCTCCGACTAAGAAACGGGCTAAATCGATGATATGCGCCCCAAGATCCCCGTGTGTGCCTGATCCGGACACTTCTTTTTTCAGACGCCATATTAATGGGAAGTTCGGATCCATCAGCCAGTCTTGCAAAAACGTAGCACGAATGTGGTAAATTTTCCCCAGTCGCCCTTGTGCGATCAACTGCTTGGCAAACTGAACCGCCGGAGCAAAACGATAATTGTGACAAATCATATGAACTACACCTGCTCGCTTGACAGCTTCCAACATTTCAAGCGATTGTTCCAATGTGAGAGCAAGCGGTTTCTCACAAATGATATGTTTTCCTGCTTTCGCTGCCGCGATTGCAATTTCCGCATGCGTATTGTTTGGAGTAACAATATCGATGACATCGATATCATCCCGTTCAATCAGGCGGCGCCAGTCTGTTTCGTACGATGCCCATCCCATTTTTTGCGCCGCTTCTTTGACCCCTTGCTCGTCCCGGCCCGCAATGGCTTGCAGAACCGGGGTAACATCTGTGTCGAAGTAGAAGGGAAGATCGCGAAACGCATGGCTATGCGCTTTTCCCATAAATTTATAACCAACCATGCCAATCCGGACTCGTTTTTTCTCTTTCATTCTCTCACCCGCCTCTTTTATTTTGACGGCGCTGCGTGGCGAAAGTCGATCATTTTCCCCGTTTTAGCGCTTTCATAAATCGCCTCTAGCAATTGAATCGAGCGGAATCCATCTTCAGCTGTCACCGGAGGCTTTGTTCCATGGATAATGGCATCAATAAACAGACGATCCTCTTCCTTATATCCCCATTTTTCTTCAATGGATAATTGATAGAAATCATGAATGTGCGCCGCCTGCTGCAACCCTGGGGCATACATGACTTTTTCGAGTTCTTGGGTTGCGACCGTGCTATACTTCCCATAAACTTCCAAACTCTCAAACGGAAAGCTCCATCCGGCATGGGCATACGTCACAAAATTGACGATCGTCCCCGAGACAAATGTCATCATAATCGCGAATGTATCTAATTCCTCTGTCGAAATGTTTTGTTTTGCTTCGCAGTAAACCGTTTGTACTTCACCAAATAAATAACGGCATAGATCCATCAAATGGAAAGGAGTTTCATACAAGAAGCCTCCCGTCACCTTCGGGTTTGCCGTCCAAGGAGGATTTAACAGTTCGCCGCGGTTCATTTTTACATGAGCCAAATAGGGGGTTACCTCTCCGGAATCAATCAATTCCTTGACTCTTTTGTACACTGACGCATATCGACGGTTCATTCCCAAGTTGTAAATCGCCTTTGATCGTTCAGCCGCTTGCCTGATCTGCTCTGCCCCCTCCAAAGAAGTCGCCATCGGTTTTTCTGAGAACACATGCACATTGTTTTCCAGACATTTTAGTACCGGCTCAACATGCATCGTGTTTGGCGTCGTCACGTAAACAGCATCTACACCAAGATCAAATAATTCCTCGAGGCTTTTGACCGCTTTTGCTTCCCCGGCTTCCTTCGCTAACGCGTCGGCTCTTTCTTCCACAATATCCGCTACCCCAATAATTTGAACCCGCTCATCTTTCTTTAGGATCGACGTATGTACCTTGGCAATCCCTCCGGCTCCCAAAATTCCTACTTTCACCCGAGTCATGATTTTCTCCTCCTCATTTCCGTTGTAGAACAAGGAAGCGCTTTCTAATGCATCGAAAACAATGGTTATCTGTCCGTGAATAAATAGTGCAATCTAATCCCCATCATTTTTTGAGCAAGCGCTTTCCTTTTGTTTTTTATTTTACCCTCAACCTATCATTTTATCAAGTGTTTTTTTCTAAATTTATAGAATTTTTATTAAAAAAACAAAAGAACAGCTATTTACAGCTGTTCTTCTCCTTAAATTCAACGTTCTCTCCGGTAACATCTATTATTTCATAAAAACAATCTGCTCACATCCTTACGATTTCACTTTAGCGATATGACAGGCCGATTTCCTTACCACTAGATGAGGCGGCAAAATGATCCGCTGTTTCGTATGATTGGTCTCTTCAATTTGGGCAATTAGCAGGTCAACCGCTTGCCTTCCCATTTCTTCAATAGGTTGGGCGACTGTCGTCAACGGCGGGTCGATAATGGCCGATAAAATCGTATTATCAAATCCAACCACCGACAGATCATCGGGAATGCGGAGTCCCAACTCTTTGGCCGCCTGATAAATGCCAACGGCAAGAGAATCAAAACAGGCGAAAACCGCTGTCGGCCTTGGGGTCAGCTGCAACAGCTCCATCGCCGCCCTTTTTCCATCAGCCATCGAATAGTCCGTATATACAATCCAAGATTCTTCGCATTTCAAGCCGTTCTCTTGAAGCACCTGCTGATAGGCCTGTAGCCTGTATTTATCGCTTGTGCGACTTAAATTCCCAAGCATGATCGCGATCTGTTGATGTCCTAGGGAAACAAGATGCGAGACAGCCTGATATCCCCCTAAAAAATCATCAACTCTCACCACGTTAATGGCCAGCTCCGGGATGTCTTGGGCAATAAAAACCAAAGGGAAATTCTCTTCCAACAGCTCTTTGATCATTGTATAATTGTTCGTTGTGGTTCCGATAATGATGCCATCCACGCTTTTTTGGCGCAATAAAGAAAGATACATTTCTTCCGTCTCCGGGTTGTTGTCCGTATTGCACATCAGAACGTTAAATCCCTGTTCTCTCCCCCGATCTTCCACTTTCCTAGCGATTTCAGAAAAAAATGGGTTTGCTACGTCAGGGATGACAAGGCCAATCGTTCTTGTCCGCTTCCCAGTCAACGCCGAGGCGACCATGCTCGGTTGATAATGCAGCTCTTCCATTACCCGAAGGACTCTTTTTCTCGTTCTTTCACTAATGCGCCCGGTATTGTTGAGTACTCTTGACACCGTTGAAATGGATACACCAGCTTTTTTGGCAACGTCGTAAATGGTTACTTTCATCGCTCATCATTCTCTCCATCTGTTGTAGTCAAGCTCGTTAGGTAAAGCGCTTGCCCTTCTTAATGTTATTTTAATGGTTTTTCCACTTTCTTTCAATACAATATAGAAAAAGATCCCCTTTATATCCGGCCAGAAGGAAGATTTCTAACCAGCAAGGGGATTTTTCTTAAACAACAATATACAAATACCCGTGGTGCTAGTTGAGCTTTAGCGCTCAACTAGCCCAAGTGTAACCAGGGAATAAGCTAACAATATACCGTCTAGTGCCACTTCAAATCCGATAATCGAATTGGCTCGGATCCCCGTGATGCGATAGTGGTCAACCAGAACCGAGAACACCGTCTCGATCACTTTGCGTTTTTGTTGGATCCACTGCTCCCATGTCTCAGACGGAATGGCGATGATGACAGCGTCCTCTTGCTTGACCAAATGGCGATTTCGACGATGAAGATGCACCTGAATGCATGAAAGTTGAGCAGAAACAAAAACGAAAATGGCGGCATATTGCTTTTGAATCTTGGCCCGATCTGTAGTAAAATGAAAGTGCTCTTGCATAGGGATCCTCCTTTTTAATGGTTGGTTGCACTTTCATTTTAAGGGGATCCTCATGCAAGGGCTATTTTTATGCTTGTTTGAGTTTATCTAGCACCACGGGTTATACTATATAAGTTGCAATAAAGATTTTCCGATTGTTCGATTCTGTTTTCCTTCATAACAAGTCATTTTGATAGAATGCAGCGGGCGCTCTACTGGATGTAAAACAAAGTTTCAACTTATATATTTGAGACCTATGAGAAACGTCTTGATTTCATATGGATGTATATCAAATTCCAATTTCTC
The DNA here is from genome assembly GCF_002217665.1 of Geobacillus uzenensis. Lineage (NCBI taxonomy): Bacteria > Bacillati > Bacillota > Bacilli > Caryophanales > Anoxybacillaceae > Geobacillus > Geobacillus uzenensis. The sequence goes on along the minus strand of NZ_NEWL01000005.1, from coordinate 343,626 downwards.
ACTTATCGTTCCTTCCCCTACCTCCCTTTCCATAAGATCACACTCTTGCCAAGCGAAGATGGGCAAATCGCTTGTTATATACACTTTGTTGGCTCTTCACCAAAAGTTGTACTTGATTTTTTCTGAACATACCCTATTTACGCTTGTGAGGGAAAATCAACAAATCAGTGATTTTTGCACATCTTTGGGCAGGAAACCGTATTGCTTGTCAAGTACATGTTGTGGTGAAGAGCCAGTTTTTTCCGTTTAAAACTAAAAGCAACTCCTGCCAAGTACGCTTGAGCGTAATTGGGCAGGAGTTGATCATTGCATTTTCCTACCTCCCCCGAAACACCGGCTTCCGTTTTTCTAAAAAGGCGCGGACGCCTTCGCGGTGGTCTTCGGTTTGCCGCATGCGCTGTTGGGCGTCGGTTTCAAGTTCGAGCACGCGAAGCAACTCCTCTTTTGTTTGTTCGACATACAGCAATTTCGTGGCGATCATGGCTTGGAGCGGTTTTTCCTGCAAGGAAGCGATGAATGGTTCGGCCTGCTCCTCGTTTTCGACAACGAAGTCAACGAGCCCAAGCTGCTGCGCTTCGTCCGCGCTCATCGGTTTTCCTTCCCAGATGATGTGTTTCGCTTTCGCCTTGCCGACCCGCTGCGCCAGGAAGAAATGCCCGCCGCCATCAGGGATGAGGCCGATGCCGATGAAATTCATCGCCAGGCGCGCTTCTTTTGTCGCGATCAGGTAATCGCTTGCCAAGGCGAAGCTGAATCCAAGGCCTGCCGCAGGGCCATGGATGAGGGAAACGGTGATTTTCGGCATCGTATACAAGAGTATGATCATCTCCCGAATCGTATTCATCACCGTCTGAAACTGGTTTGGATCATCGACAGCGAGCATCGTCTTAATGTCGCCCCCAGCCGAAAATCCTCTTCCTTTGCCGCGAATGACGACAACGGAAGCGTCGCTTTCCTTGATTTTCCGCAGCGCGTCGACGAGCTCATGCAACATTTGTACATCCATCGCATTGAGCGCCTGCGGGCGATTGAGTTCCAGTATTGCTTTGTTTTGGTCAAATGTCAAAACAACTGTTTCCATCGTTCTCCCCCTCTGAATCATCATTCATTTATTCATTTCCCGATCGGAGGGCAAAATTCCTTTTTTGTGCATGAAAAACTGGGTGCCCGCAGTCAAGGCACCCTCCCTTTCATTGCATTTTACCGTGTATGTTTGCCTGCTTTCTTTACAGCCGTCCTTTCTCCTCGCCTAAAGCAGCAAGCAGCCGCTCGATCCGTTCGAGCCGGCACCCCATACTCCCGATGGAGAAGGCGATCCATATTAACTGCCACAAACAGCACAAACGGCAGAAGCCACGCAAACAAAGGAAACAACCCATCTCCAATCGGACCCCTCATTTACCCTAACTTTTTCCATCTATAATTTTAGTTTTCGTTAAAAATAATCAACTTCAACTCCGTCATTTCTTCAATCGCATAACGAATGCCTTCACGGCCGAACCCGCTTTCTTTCACGCCGCCGTACGGCATATGGTCGACGCGGAACGTCGGGATGTCGTTAATGAGCACGCCACCGACGTGCAATTGTTTCGCCGCTTTCCATGCCGTATGGACGTTGTCCGTGTACACGCCCGCCTGCAAGCCATAGCGCGAGTCGTTCACGAGCTCGATCGCCTCGTCGATTGAGCGGACGCGGTTGATCAACACAATCGGGGCGAACACTTCTTGGCACGACACTTTCATCGTCGGTTCGGCGTCGACAATGACGGTCGGAAGCAGGATGTTGCCGTCGCGTTCGCCGCCAAGAACAACGTTGGCGCCGCCTTGTTTCGCCTCTTCGATCCAAGAGAGCGCCCGATCGACGTCATTTGGCGTAATTAAGGCCGACACATCGGTATTCGGATCGAGCGGGTCACCCGTCTTCAATTGTTTGGCCGCCGTGACAAATTTCTCAACGAATTCGTCATAACAATTCTCATGCACGTAAATGCGCTGGAGTGAAATGCACACCTGCCCTTGGAACGTGAACGCACCGAACACGCAGCGCGGGATGATGCGGTCAAGATCGACCTGTTCATCGACGATCACGGCCGAGTTCGAGCCGAGCTCGAGCGTCACCCGCTTTAAGCCCGCCTTATTGCGGATCGCGATGCCGACTTCCGGGCTGCCGGTGAAGGTGATCATGCTGATGCGCGGGTCGGTGACGATTTTGTCGCCGACCGTGCGGCCGCTTCCCGTGACGACGTTGAGCGCCCCTTTCGGCAAACCGGCTTTTTCGAACAGTTCGGCAATAAAGTAGGCGGACAGCGGCGTTTGGCTGGCTGGCTTCAACACAACGGTGTTGCCCGAGGCGATGGCCGGGCCAAGTTTATGGGCCACCAAGTTCATCGGGAAGTTAAACGGCGTAATCGCTCCAATGACGCCGATCGGCTCGCGGACCGTCAAGGCGATGCGATGTTCCCCGCCCGGCGCGGCGTCAAGCGGCAGCGTTTCCCCGTGAATGCGCTTCGCTTCTTCGGCGGCGAATTTGTACGTTTGAATCGTGCGGGCGACTTCCCCTTTCGCCGTGATGATCGGTTTGGCTGCTTCCAGTGCGATCAACCTTGCCGCTTCTTCCTGCCGCGCTTTCAGCTGCTCGACAACCCGCTCTAAAATGGCGGCCCGCTCATGAGCAGGCATAGCGGCCATCGTTTGCCGCGCGGCGTACGCCGCCGCGATCGCTTCGTCAACTTCTTCTTCCGATGCAGCCGGGATCTCGGCGATCGTCTCGCGTGAATACGGTGATTTCAGTTCAGTGTAAGACTTCCCTTCCCGCCATTCGCCGTTGATGTATAGCTTCTGTTTCTGCACCGCGATTGACATCTTTTCACCCTTCCCTTCTTTTAAGCACGCGGCCGAAATTTTCCCCTTCAGTATATGTCCCGCATGCCCTGTTTATTTGTTTCATTCGCCATCGCGCGTGAAAATCCTTCCACTTGTCCTTTGTTTACGAAAGCCGTCCGTTGCCATGCAGCGCCATCATTCGCCTCTCTCGTTACGGGTGACGTTCCCCTCCCCTCTCTATGATAACACTCCGTCGCTCGGTTTGCCGCCAAACTGCTTGCCCCTGTTCGCGGAAAGACAAGCAACATAGCCCTTGGTCACCGGCCGCCCAACGTTCGGCGCAACATTTCCTCAGCTAACCGTTCAGCCCCGCAAGGCATGATGATGGCTTTCTAATTCCTCCTTCTCCTATGTTTTTGTTGTATGATAAAAGCAGCCAAAAATAGTGTAGAAGGAGATTTGGAAATGAACATCAAAACACTCATCGACCTCACCATGCCGATCACGGCCCAAACTCCGGTGTACCCGGGGGATCCGAAGCCTAAAATCGAACCGGCAGCGACGTTCGCCCAAGACGGCTATCACGTCAGCCGCTTGGTGCTTGGGTCGCACAGCGGCACGCATGTGGATGCGCCGTTTCACTTTTGCGAACACGGTTGGCGGCTCGATGACGTGCCGCTCACGTATTTTCTTGGCCGCGGCGTCGTGATCAATGCCACCGGAAAAGCGGAAGGCGAAGCGGTGACGATGGCCGATGCCGCTCCGTATATCCCGAAGCTGTCGCCGGGAACCATTGTGTTGTTTCATACCGGCTGGTCGCAATACGCCGGAACAAAGCGGTATTTTTCCCATCCGTACGTTGCGCCGGAGGTGATTGAAGCGATGCTGGAGCGAGGCGTGCGGACGTTTTTCATCGACGCGCTCAACATCGACCCGCCGGACGGCTCGTCGTTCCGCGCCCACGAACTTATTCTTGGCGCCAACGGGGTGATCGGAGAAAATTTCGTGAACTTCGAGCGAATCGATTTTGATGATCCGTATATTATTGCCCTCCCCCTTTCCTTGCCTGGCTGCGACGGTTCGCCTGTTCGGGCGGTGGCGGTGCAGTGGGCGTAACAAAGAAGGATGATGCAACCAAACGCCCCGCACATGCTTTGCGCGGGGCGCGGCCTTGGGCTATTTGAGCCATTTGATCACTTTCGCCGGGTTTCCGCCAACGACCGCGTTGGCGGGGACATCTTTTGTCACGACCGCCCCTGAGGCAATGACAGCGTTGTCGCCGATCGTGACGCCCGGATTGATGACGGCCCGCCCGCCGATCCAGACGTTATGGCCGATCACAACCGGCTTTCCGTACTCCAACCCGGAATTTCGTTCGTGCGGATCGAGCGGGTGAGTCGCCGTATAAATGTGCACACCGGGACCGATGAAGCAATGGTCGCCGATTCGCACTTCACATACATCCAAAATCACGCCATCAAAGTTCATAAAAAAGTTTTCGCCGACGTGAATGTTATAGCCGTAGTCGCAGCGGAAGTTCGGCTCGATAAACAGCCGTTCTCCCGTTGAACCGAACAGTTCTTTGAGCAGAGCGGTTCGCTTTTCATATTCCGTTTCCAACGTTTCATTATACAAACGAACGAGCCGCCGCGCCCGCTCCCGCTCCTTGACGAGCTCCGGATCAGCAGGATTGTACAAGTGTCCCGCCACCATCTTTTCTTTTTCGGTTTTCATCGAACCCCTCCAACATTTCATGCATTCGTTTCAAAACTCCATGGAATGATCTTATCGTCCTTCAGAAAAACCGTTCCCTGTCATCGTTTCGATGCGCACGCCTTCCCGATAATAGGCCTCCATCACATCCTTTGGCACCATGCTTCCGCCTGTCGCCCAGCCAATATGGACGGCGTTTTTCATCTTTTCTTTCAAACCGTTTGCCTCTACGTACGTTTGCCCCGCCAAATCACGAAACAGCCGAACAGGCCCCGCCACCCCCGCCAAGGCGGACGGCTCTAAATAGATTTCCTCCGTTTCCACCATCGCCGCGAGCAAGCGGTAAAGCGTCGCATCGTCCACCGTATAGACGCCGCTGATGACGTTCTCAAGCATGTTCCCCACCAGCCGCGACGGCCGCCCCACCGCCAGCCCGTCCGCTTCGGTCTTATTGTCGAGGCCAAAATCTTGCACCGACACGCGGTCGTGCTCTCCTGTCATCAACCCAAGCAGCATGCAAGGCGAATGCGTCGGCTCAGCGAAAAAGCAATGCACATGATCGCCGTACACGAGCTTCAGCCCAAACGTCACCCCGCCCGGACCGCCGCCGACGCCGCAAGGAAGATACACAAAGAGCGGGTGTTTTTCATCAACCGTGATGTTCATGTCCTCTAATTGCTTTTTCAGCCGAAACGCCGCCACCGCATAGCCTAAAAACAGATGGATCGAGTTTTCATCATCGATAAAATACGACGTTGGATCCTCGGCGGACTGTCTTCGCGCCTCTTCCACCACTTTGTTGTAATCGGTGAGATGTTCGATGACGGTGACCCCTTTGCTTCGCAACAAGTCTTTTTTCCATTGTTTCGCATCGGCTGACATATGAACGGTGACGCGGAATCCAAGCTTTGCCCCGATGATGCCGATGCTCAAGCCCAAGTTCCCTGTCGAACCGACGACAAGGGAATATTGGGAAAAAAACTGTCTGAATTCCTCGCTATCCATCACCGCATAGTCGTCCCCCATGGTGATCATATGGTTTACGAGCGCGAGGTCTTCCGCATGTTTCAGAACCTCGTAAATTCCCCCTCTCGCCTTGATCGATCCGGAGATGGGAAGATGGCTGTCACATTTCAGCAGCAGCTCCCCTTCAATGTTGGTCTGAAACATCTTTTCCAAACGCTGTTTCATGTTCGGAATCCGGACTAAAGGGGATTCGATGATGCCATGGGCCGGCCGCGTCTCGGGAAAAACTTTCGCGATGTAGGGGGCAAAGCGGCGTAATCGCTCTTCGGCCTCCTTGACATCGCGTTCACGTAAAGGAATCGTTCGAATAGCTTGCGCAAACGCGTGATATTTTGGATTGCGCCAAAACACCTCTTCGGCCGCCATGATCGTTTCAAGCAGCGGGAATTCCTTTACCCACTTTTGGATTTCGTTTTTGGTCATCATGCACCATTCTCTCCCATGCGTGTTTGTCGTTTCGCACCCTTGGCGGATGCCGGTCCAAAGTCCGCTTCATTGTTTGTCGAACCGTTTACCTCCAGTCTCGCGAAAACCGCTTCCATTGTCAATGGGGAGGAAGGAAAATGGTTTGTGGGCGACATTCAGGAGTGATCCCCAGCCTCGTCGGAACGGCCAAGCAAGGTGCGATCTGCTTTGAAAAACGCCTGTCTTTCCATTATGATGAAAGAGGCAAACCATATCGTGGAGATGATGATCATGGGCAATCGCCGTGATTTATCGCTTTTGTTTCTTGTGATGTTTTTGGTCATGGCCGGGTTTGGCATCATCATTCCCGTCCTTCCGTTTTACGCTGAAACAATCGGCGCTTCCCCGACACAACTCGGCTGGTTGATGGCCGTTTATTCGCTCATGCAATTTTTATTTGCGCCGATGTGGGGGAAACTATCGGACCAATATGGACGAAAGCCGATGTTGCTCATCGGTATTTCTGGCTTAGCACTTTCGTTTTTCTTGCTCGCCGCCGCCACAACACTTTGGATGTTGTTTGCCGCTCGCATCATCGGCGGATGTCTATCGGCGGCCACGATGCCGGCCGCTATGGCGTACGTCGCAGATGTGACAACGGAAGAAGGCCGGGGCAAAGGAATGGGGATGATCGGAGCGGCCGTTGGGCTTGGATTCATTTTCGGACCGGGGATCGGCGGCGTGTTCTCGAAAACGAGCTTAACCGCTCCGTTTTGGATGGCAGGCTGCTTGGCGCTCTTGACCGCTCTATTCGTTTTCGTTTTCTTGCATGAGTCGCTTCCGAGAGAAAAACGAATGAATATACGAACAAAGCGGCCATCGCTTGCGGCCGCCCTCCAAGGGCCTGTAGCGCGCCTATACCTACTGCAGCTGATCACAACGTTTTCCCTCGCCGGACTTGAGGCGACGTTCGCCTATTTTGCCGCTGAACGAGCGGGACTTTCGTCGACGGAACTTGGCTACATCTTTATGATCATGGGGCTTGCAGGAGCCGTCGTTCAAGGGGGGCTTCTTGGAAAACTGATCCGCTCATTCGGGGAAGGCGCTGTCATTCGTGTCGGGCTGTTCTTGTCAGCAGTTGGCTTTTTTCTCATTTTATTCGTTCACAGCTTTTGGACAGCCGCGCTCTATTTAACGATTTTCGGCATTGGAAACGGCATCATCCGCCCATGCGTCTCCGCGTTGTTGACGAAATATACGGCGGACGGCCAAGGAAGCGCAACAGGCGTCTTATCATCGTTCGATTCGCTCGGCCGCATCGGCGGTCCGGCGATCGCCGGCTGGTTGTTCACCTTAAAGTCCAGTTTGCCATATATGTCAGGGATTGTGCTAACATTCATTTCCTTCGCTGTTTTTCAATCGTTTCAACGAGCCATGATGCAAAAAGACTCGGCCCTTTGACACAAGAGGAGGACGGATGTGGACATCCCCTGTTACAGATCAGCGAGCGAGAAAGCCCACTCCTTGAGGGGTGGGATGAAAGCGAGCCCCGTCTAACCTAGCGCACTGGTCACAGGTGCGCCGCCCATTGGGGTACATCCTAACCCGATGGGACGGGGTGATGACACACCCCTGAATTTGGGCGTTATCCGAACTAGAAATGGATGAGGACGCGAACGACCCAAGAATCCCACGCCTTTAGGCGTGCGGAGTGTCAAACTCACGCACGGAAGTGAACGGCTTATGCATTGGGGTGAAAATCATCATCTGCACAAAGGGGAAGGATCGCCTTGAACATCGTTCCAACCAAACAGTTGGACCGCGCCATCGTCAACCAATTTTTCAACGACCATTGGGGAAGCCCGCAAATGGTTGTCTCGACCGGCATCTATACCTGCAGCGAGCTGGATGGATTTGCGGCTGTTGAGAATGGATCTCGGATCGTCGGACTCATTACGTTTGTGATTCGTGGAAACGAATGCGAGATCATCTCGCTAGACAGCATAATGGAAAACCGCGGCATCGGCAGCGCCCTTTTGCATGAGGCAGAGGCATGGGCGAGACAACAAAGGTGCACGGCTGTTCAACTGATCACTACCAACGACAACTTGCATGCCCTTCGTTTCTATCAAAAGCGCGGCTATCAAATTGTGAACGTCTTTCCCAACGCTGTCGACAAGGCGCGACAAATCAAGCCAAACATTCCGAAAACAAGTCCTGACGGCATTCCTATTCGAGATGAGTTGTTGCTTGTAAAACCACTGGCGTGACACGAAGTGGCGATGACGCCGCATCGAAAAAGAAGCACCGGCCTTCTCCCAAGACCGGTGCTTCTTTGTTTTGAACAACCCTCCACCTATGACGCCAGCCGCGAGGAGCGTCAAATTTCGGCGGCGATATGATACATGTAATAGACCCCATAGGCGATGCTGATGAGGGAGACGGTTTTCACGATCCATTGATTCATGACTTGCTGTTTCGCTTTCATCCAAACAAACGGAATCCCGAGAAACGTCGTGAACAGCATCATGCCGATGACCGTTCCTAGGCCAAAAATCAAAATAAAAGCAAGCGCCATCCAAGTTCCTTTGACCGTCGTCATCGTCAACAACACCATTCCGGCGCTGCCGGCTAAACCGTGGACGATGCCAATCAATGTCGATTTCACATGTAAATGATGAATATCGCCCTGGTGATGATGATCCAGCCTCATTGTCGAACGGAAACTAGCAATTCCTAGAATAACGATCATGATGCCGACGCCCATTTCGAGATAAGAAGCAATCTGTTCAGGAATTTGCCGCTCAAAGGCGATCATCGCCATCCCAACAACGAGCAGCGTCAACGTATGGCCAATTCCCCAAAACATGCCGGCCAGCGATGAAAGGGACAGTTTTTTCGTCCGGCTGGCAATGGTCGAAACGGCAATGACATGATCCGGTTCCGTCGCATGTTTCATTCCAAGCAGCAATCCAAACAAGAGCACAGGCCATATCGTTCCCATTGTCTTCTTCCTTTCCCTTGTCAATATTTCCTCCAACAGACTGGCGCTTTCTCACCGCATTGTTGGCGAATGAACTGTTGGACGCGTTGGAATATCGCTTCGATGGCCGATGTTTCATACGCCAATATACGTACAGAAAAGCCTGGAACGGCTGCCGCTGAAAAACCGCAGCGAACCTCTTTCGGCATCTCTTCCATGAATTGGTTGAACTGTTCTAACACTTCCTTTGTGATGAACGGAGAAAGAGCCACGAATGATCCGACATGCGTGTAGCCGCCGAGCTGCAGCATGCTCGTTAAGTGCTGCCGCGAGTCCAAGTACAGATGATCAAACAGAACGAGCGCCTCGTCTTGATACACCTTCAGTTTCGAGCGAATCCAATCATAGCGGAACAGCTCGCCGCTTTCCGACCATCCAGGCGTGATGATTTCGCCATAAACAAACGTGGAGCTTGGCGTGATGTACACCGTCGTTTCTTGATAAAAGCGCGCATGCTCATAGGCGATCGTCGGGTCGGGGAAATATTCAAGTACGCTTTGCTCCCCAAGTGACAATCGTGTATACTGCCTTACAGGCGTTGAAGGAGTTTTGTAGATTTTCGCCGCCGACTGGGTCGTCACCATCAACCGGGCGCTGGGCTCGAGGAAGATTTCCATATCATATGAATCCCCATCGACATACCCGCCGCCCACGTGGACAAGATATAACGTCGGATGAGCCGGGTCGAGGTAAACAGGACGCATCAGTTTCAGCGCCCCTTCACTATAGTTGTCCAAAATGACGGTGCGGCCGTTTTTCACGACCGCTGTACATCGCAAACGCCCCGTCCAGCTCATTCTTCCAGCCCTGCCAGCAGCACCTGTTTTTCGATCCAATCCACAACGTCAAAAAGACCAATCTCTTCTTTTAAATTTGTAAAAATGACCGGCTTCGCCCCTCGCGCTGCTTTGGCGTCCCGTTCCATCACTTCCAGACTGGCGCCGACGTAAGGGGCAAGATCGATTTTGTTGATCACGAGCAAATCCGACTTCATCATCCCTTGTCCGCCTTTGCGCGGAATTTTCTCCCCTTGGGCGACGTCGATGACATAAATGGAGAAATCGACCAACTCCGGGCTGAAGGTCGCCGCCAAGTTATCGCCGCCGCTCTCGATCAAAATGAGTTCCACATCTGGATGGCGCCGTTTCAGTTCATCAATGGCCGCAAAATTCATTGATGCGTCTTCGCGAATGGCCGTATGCGGGCACCCGCCCGTTTCGACGCCGATAATCCGATCTTCCGGCAAGACGCTATGTTTGATTAAAAATTGGGCATCTTCTTTTGTATAAATATCATTCGTAATGACCGCGATGCTAAAGCGGCGATGCATCGCCCGCGTCAGCTTCTCGACAAGCATCGTTTTGCCGGCGCCGACCGGGCCGCCGATGCCGATTCGTACCGGTTCCATTCTGGATTCTCCCTTCTCTGTCCTTCTTTCGTTCCACGTCAAACAAGATTTACGACATAAACAATCGAACAGGAAGACGTTCATGCTGCATTTGCGCGATTTCCAAGCCGACGGCTGCCGCCCCGAGCTCCTCTTCATCGAGTGTCTCGATGATGCTCGCGGCATGAATCAAATATGGCTGCGCCATGACGAGCAGCTTTTGCCCATCCGTCTGGCCGAGGGGAATGCCGCGGACCGCGTTTTGCACCATCGTTTGTACGGAAGCAAACAAATACGTCAGCACCGTCGTTTGTTTGGCTGCTCCGATTTTGCGGCCAACCGCCGCAAACACAATGGCCGGATGAATGGACCGCGTCGTTTGCACGATCTCATCCAATTCATCGACTCCGTAAATGTCGCGGCACAGTTTCCATAAGCGCCCCCCAATCATTCTCGTTCCTTCTCGCGTTTCCTTCGCCAAGCAGAGAGCAAACAGCGTGTCGTTCAGCCGCCGCAGTCCTTCCATACGGTCGACTTCCAACTGCTCATAGGCGATCCGGCACGCCAATCCATCCGTATACGTCAGCTGGGTCTGAATATAAGCGACAAGCACATCGCCAAACGTTTTGGCATCGCAAATTTGTTCATTGTACATGTATGTTTCAAACCCAAAGGAATGGGAAAATGCTCCAGACGGAAAATTCGAATCGGAGAGCTGCAGCAGCCACAACAACTGTTGGTCAGTCATGGCGATGCCCGATATGGCGGAACGCTTGTTTTACTTTCCGTTTTTCCCTCTTGTACGGGATGCCGAGTTGCTGGAGCAGCTCTTCGACTAAATAGTCGTATTGGACGAGCATTTCCCCTTCCTCGAATTGGGCGGGCAAGTGGCGGTTGCCGAGCTGATGAGCGATCTCCCCCATTTGTTTCATGGAAACCGGCTGGATGACAAGCAAATCATCGGGAAGAACGGATACGACAATGGCATTATGCTCATCCATCCATAACACATCTCCGTCTACCAATTCTTTCGCTTCTTTCAAGCGAATGCCAATTTCCCTCCCGTGGTCGGTCACCACCCGCTGAATTCGTTTTACTAAATCATCGCTTGGCATGTACACCCGTTCGATGTGCGGGGGGAGAGAAGAAAGAGTTCGAATGTTGCCGATAACCGTTTCTACAATCATCATCATCACCTCAAAATAGAAAATATCGTTGCGCCATGGCCACAACTTCAGCCGGTTCGCACGTGATGAGCCGTCCATCGACCTTCACTTCATACGTTTGCGGATCGACATCGATTTGAGGCATGGCGTTGTTGAACACCATATCGTGTTTCGTTAACGAACGAATGTTTCCAACCGGTTTGACGATTTTGTGCAATCGCAGTTTGTCAGGGACGCCGCGTTCGAACGCCGCTTTGGACAAAAACGTAATGGACGTTTTCGCGACGGCGGCGCCATAGCTGGCGAACATCGGGCGGTACAGAGCGGGCTGCGGCGTCGGAATGCTGGCGTTCGGGTCGCCCATCACGCTGTAGGCGATCATCCCGCCTTTGATGACGAGCTCAGGCTTGATCCCGAAAAAAGCGGGATGCCAAACGACCAAATCTGCGAATTTTCCGACTTCGACTGACCCGACATACTCCGCGACGCCATGAGTGATAGCCGGGTTGATCGTATATTTGGCTACGTACCGTTTGACGCGGACATTATCGCCTCGCCCCGTTTCCTCCGGCAAGCGGCCAAACTGTTTTTTCATTTTGTCGGCCGTTTGCCACGTGCGCAAAATGACTTCCCCGACGCGCCCCATCGCTTGCGAGTCGGAACTGATCATGCTGAAGGCGCCGATGTCGTGCAAAATGTCTTCTGCCGCGATCGTTTCTTTGCGGATGCGCGAATCAGCAAAGGCAATGTCTTCTGGAACGGACGGATCTAAATGATGACACACCATTAACATATCTAAATGCTCATCGAGCGTGTTTTTCGTATACGGCCGCGTCGGGTTCGTGGAAGAAGGCAAAATGTTCGGGAAGCTGGCGACTTTCATAATATCGGGCGCATGTCCGCCTCCCGCCCCTTCCGTATGGTATGTATGGATGACACGTCCGTTAATGGCCTTCAGTGTATGCTCGACAAACCCGCCTTCATTCAACGTATCGGTATGAATGGCGACTTGCACATCGTACTCATCAGCCACTTGCAAGCACGCATCAATCGCTGCCGCCGTCGTTCCCCAGTCTTCATGAAGCTTAAGTCCCACCGCGCCCGCGCGCACTTGCTCCGCGATCGGCTCTTTTGCCGACGCGTTGCCTTTTCCTAAAAACCCAAGATTCATCGGGAACGCTTCGGCGGCTTCAAGCATCCGGTAAATGTTCCACTCTCCCGGCGTGCACGTCGTGGCATTCGTTCCAGTCGCCGGTCCGGTCCCGCCACCAATCATCGTCGTAATGCCGGATGACAGGGCGGTTTCGATTTGCTGCGGGCAAATGAAATGGATATGGGCATCCACTCCTCCAGCGGTCACGATTTTCCCTTCGGCCGCGATCACTTCCGTTGAGGCGCCGATGACAATATTGACGCCGTCCATTAACAGCGGATTCCCCGCCTTGCCGATGGCAGCGATGTTTCCATCTTTGATCCCGATATCGGCTTTGTAAATGCCGGTGTAATCAACGATGACGGCGTTCGTCAACACTAAATCGACCGCTTCGTCGCGGACAGCGAGCGGATGCTGCCCCATCCCGTCGCGAATCACCTTCCCGCCGCCGAATTTCACTTCATCGCCGTAAACGGTATAGTCATGCTCAATTTCAATCCATAAGTCTGTGTCCGCCAACCGGATGCAGTCCCCGGTCGTCGGTCCAAACATATCCGCGTATTGCCGTCTTGACATGGAAAAACTCATTCTCTTGCTCCCTCCTTCCCGTTGTCATCAAGCGGACCGTTGACCATATTGTTTAATCCGTACACCCGGCGCTTGCCGGAGAACGGGACAAGCTCCACTTGCTTCGCATCCCCGGGTTCAAAACGGACCGCTGTCCCGGCTGGGATGTTCAAATGTTTTCCGTATGCGGCCTGTCGGTCAAATTCGAGAAACGAATTGACTTCAAAAAAGTGAAAATGGGAACCGACCTGCACCGGGCGGTCGCCGCGGTTTATGACCGTCAGCTTCGTAACCGGCTTTTGCCGGTTGCACACAATCGGTTCGTCGCGCAATCGGTATTCTCCTGGGATCATAAGATCACTCCTTTATCCACCTTCATCGGAATCGGCCGGCGCTATTACGACCGGATCGGCTGGTGGACCGTGACGAGTTTCGTGCCGTCCGGAAACGTCGCCTCGACTTGAATCTCGTCGATCATGTCAGCGACGCCTTCCATCACATCATCGCGCGTCAAAATCGTTGCGCCGTATTGCATCAACTCCGCCACCGTCCGCCCGTCGCGGGCTCCTTCCATCAGTTCATACGTAATGAGCGCCACCGCTTCCGGATAATTTAGCTTCAAGCCCCGCTCTTTCCGGCGGCGCGCCAAATCAGCGGCAACGACGATCAGCAGCTTTTCCTGTTCACGCGGAGTCAGTTTCACTCATCTCTTCCCCCCTCTTGAATGCTCCCGCCTATACTCGCAGGTTCAAAAAATCTCTCATTCGCTAACACCGCTGTCTGCTGCTTAAACAGCAAGAAACGATTGAATATAAGTCAAATCAGCCCCATCGACATCCCCTTTCGCCACGACAGCGCCGCGATCCAAAATATAGAAACGATCGGCACAAGAAAACGCCAGCTCCACGTTATGTTCGACCAATATGATGCCAACCTGCTTTTCTTCGGCGATTTTCATAATCGCATCATGAATCAACGCAACGATCGAGGGCTGAATGCCTTCCATCGGTTCATCAAGCAAGAGCAGTTTCGGCCGGCCGGCCAACGCGCGGGCAATGGCCAGCTGTTGCTGCTGTCCGCCGCTTAAATCTCCTCCTTTTCGCTGGCGCATCTCTTTTAAAATCGGGAACAGCGCGTACATTTCATCAAGGGTCGGCTGGGGACGGACTTTTTCGGCCTGCGCTTCCAGCCCGAGAAGAATATTTTCCTCCACCGTCAACGCCGAAAAAATTTCCCTCCCTTGCGGCACATAGCCGATCCCCGCTCGCGCCCGCCGCTCCGGCGGCCAGCGCGTGATATCTTCCCCCTCCCATTCGATGACGCCTGACATCGGGCGAATCAACCCGATGATCGTCTTCATCAACGTCGTTTTTCCAACCCCGTTTCTGCCCAACACCGCCGTCACCCGACCAAGAGGAACATCCATGTCAACATGATCGAGCACCACACTTCCGTCATAGCCAGCCGTTACATCCCGGAGGCGCAGCACGCGTTTTTCCCCCTTCCAAGGTACACATCGATCACTTGTTCGTTTTGCTGCACTTCATCCATCGATCCTTCGCACAATACTTTTCCTTCATGCATGACTGTCACTTGTTTGGAATAGCGGCGGACAAAGTCCATATCATGCTCGACAATAATGACCGCACAATGTTCGGCCATTTCATGGAGCCATTCCCCCGTGCGCTCCCGCTCCGCCGCACTCATGCCGGCGATCGGCTCATCCAATAGGAGGAGCTGCGGACGCTGAATGAGCTGCATGCCGATTTCCAACCACTGCTTTTGGCCATGAGACAGTGAGCCCGCTAAGCGATGACGTTCATCGAGCAATCCAATTTTCTCTAGCTGTGCTGCCATCATTTCTTTCTCTTCTCCAGTCAACTTCGCCCGCAAAACGGAACGCAGACGCCGATCTTGTCGCATGGCTAACTCCATATTTTCCCACACCGTCAAAAACGGAAAAATGGAAGGGCTTTGAAACTTCCGGGCGATGCCTATTTGCACGATCTCATATTCCGGCCGTTGCGTGATGTCATGGAAAAAAAACAGCACCCGCCCGTCCGTCACTCTCGTCCGCCCGCAAATGACATCGAGCAGCGTCGTTTTTCCCGCTCCGTTCGGACCGATCAAAAATCGCACTTCATGGGGGTAAACCGCGAGATCAACACCTTGCAAAGCACGAAATCCATCGAAGTCAACGACGACGTCACGACACATCAACACGGGCTTCACGTTCATGCCCCCTTTTTGCTTTGATGCGAACGGCAGCGAGCGATTCATAAATACCCGCCAATCCTTTCGGAACAAACAACACAACAACGACAAACAAGGCGCCTAACAAAAGCAGCCATAGATCCGGATAATTTTCGCTTAAAAAGCTTTTCGCCGTGTTCATGACAATCGCACCAATGATCGCGCCCATGAGCGATTGGCGTCCGCCGACAGCGGCCCATAACACCATTTCGATCGAAGGAATAATCCCCATCATCTCCGGGGAAATGAGCCCGACTTGCAGGACAAACAACGCCCCAGCCACCCCGGCAAAGGCTGCTGACAAACTATACACAAACACTTTATAGACGGTCGGATTGAATCCTAAAAAACGAACCCGGTTTTCCGCGTCGCGAATCGCGATGAGCACCTTCCCCAACCGTCCGGACGTCAAGCGGCGCGCCGCGACGAAAATGAGAGCGAGACAGGCCGTTGTCAGCCAATACAAAACGATTTGGGTGAGCGGCGATGACAGCGAAAAACCAAACACGGTCGAAAAATTGGTCAAGCCGTTCGTTCCGCCTGTCCATTCTTGCTTGCCGATAAACAACGTAACAAACACGACAACAACCGCCTGGGAAAGGAGAGAAAAATAGACGCCTTGAATCCGATTTTTAAACGTTAAATAGCTTAATAGCGCAGCGAGCAACGTAGGAAGAGCGATCGCGGCGGCGATGGCCACCATCGGATGCGCAAACGGCTTCCAAAACCACGGCAGTTCGCGCACGCCGCTCCACTCCATAAAATCAGGCAAATGCCCTCGCGAAGCTTCGAGCTTCAAATACATCGCCATGCAATAAGCACCCAATCCAAAATACACCCCATGGCCGAGGCTCAAAATGCCGGTATATCCCCAAATGAGGGAGATGCCGACCGCCACGATGGCAAAGCAAAGAAATTTGCCAAGCAAAGACAGGCGAAACTCCGTTAAATAAAATGGCGCCAAAAACAAAGCAACGAAAAACAGCCAGTATCCCCAACGTTTGTTCACGATGCTTCCTCCCCTCAATCGAGCGACCGCGTCCTCAAGCTAAGAAGACCGGACGGTTTCCATTGCAAGAACGCAATAATGAGAACGAACACAATGACTTTGGCGATGGTGGCGCTTGTGGAATATTCGACAAAGGTGGAGATTAAGCCGAGGCCAAACGCTCCTAGCAGCGTCCCAGCCAGTTTTCCCACTCCTCCTAAAATGACGACCATAAATGCATCGACAATATAGTACGTGCCGATCGTCGGCCCAATCGGCCCAAGCAAGGTCAACGCACATCCCGCCACCCCCGCCAATCCTGAACCGATGGCAAACGAGTAAGCATCGACCTTTTGCGTGGCAATGCCGAGACAGGCCGCCATCGGCCGGTTCATGGTGACAGCCTGAATGCGTCGGCCAGCTCGTGTTTTCGTTAAATACATATAAAGAAAGAACACGATCGCCAATACAAGACAGAGAATAAACAACCGTTTATACGGAAACACCGCCCCAAACAAGCGGATTCCGCCATCCAGCCAGCTTGGCGGCACAACCGCCACGTTGGGCGCCCCAAAGATGAGGCGGGCCGTCTGTTGCAAAATCAAACTGATCCCCCATGTCGCCAACAAACTGTCCAGCGGGCGGTGGTACAAATGGCGGATCAAGCTTTTTTCCAACCCCCACCCAAGCAAGGCAGCGATGAGAAACGACGACGGAATGGCAATGACAAAGTACATCCCCGCTGATTGCGGCGCATGATGGGCAAAGATTTGTTGAATGACGTAGGTTGTGTACGCGCCGACCATCATCAGTTCACCGTGCGCCATATTGATGACGCCCATCAATCCAAAGGTGATCGCCAACCCAATGGCGATCAA
This sequence comes from Geobacillus uzenensis, assembly GCF_002217665.1. Classification (NCBI taxonomy): domain Bacteria; kingdom Bacillati; phylum Bacillota; class Bacilli; order Caryophanales; family Anoxybacillaceae; genus Geobacillus; species Geobacillus uzenensis. The sequence continues at coordinate 326,224 of NZ_NEWL01000005.1, read as the reverse complement.
AAGCAAAATCGAACCGACGCTCAGCCCGTTGAATAATTGGTCAATAAACATCGCCGTCCCCCTCTCATGTCCGCTGGGCAAGAAGGAAGGACATGCCTTCCTCCCCATGCAACTATTCACTTAATCCTTTCGCCCATGGGTAGCTCTTTAAATACGGATCCGGCTTCACCGGCTGACCGGAATTCCATAACTCTTTGAATTGTCCGTCCGCTTGGATTTCACCAATGCGCACCGTTTTCCATAAATGCTGCGTTTCCCCGTCAATTTTCACCGTTCCTTCCGGCGCCTTGTATTCAAGGCCGGCCGCCGCTTTTTTCACTTGATCCACATCAAAGGAGCCGGCTTTTTTCACTGCTTCGGCCCATAAATGAACGGCTGTATACGCCGCTTCAATCGGATCATCGGTCACGCGGTCTTGCCCGTACTTTTCTTTATACTTTTGTACAAACGCCTTATTTTCCGGTGTATCGGTCGTCTGAAAATAGTTCCACACAGCCAAGTGACCGGCCAACACATCCGGCCCGATCCCGCGTATTTCTTCTTCTGCGATGCTGACGGACATCACCGTCACGTCTTTCGGTGTGATGCCAGCGTCTTTCAACTGTTTGAAAAAGGCGACATTGCTATCGCCGTTGAGCGTATTGAAGACGACAGCCGGTTTCACTTGTTTGATTTTGCTGATAATGGTGCTATAATCGGTATGGCCGAGCGGCGTATATTCTTCCCCGACCACTTGCCCACCTTCGGCCTTCAACTGGGCCTTGATGATTTTGTTCGCTGTCCGCGGAAAGACGTAATCCGATCCAAGCAAGAAAAACGTCTTGCCGCGGTTTTTCAAGAGCCAGCTGACCGCTGGAACGATTTGTTGATTCGTCGTCGCCCCAGTGTAAAAGATGTTCGGAGACGACTCCATCCCTTCATATTGCACCGGATACCAAAGCAGCCCGTTGTTTTGCTCCACAACCGGAAGCATCGCCTTGCGGCTCGCCGATGTCCAACCGCCGAAAATGGCGGCCACTTGATCTTTTTGCAGCAATTTTTTCGCCTTTTCGGCAAATGTCGGCCAGTCGGACGCTCCATCTTCCACAACCGGTTCAATCTTCTTGCCGAGCAGCCCGCCCGATGCATTGATTTCCTCAATGGCCATTAACTCGGCATCGCGCAACGATACTTCACTGATGGCCATCGTTCCGCTTAACGAGTGAAGGATTCCTACTTTGACCACATCCCCTTCTTTGCCAGCCGAAGATGAATCATTTTGATTCTCGTTTTTGGCTTGATCCACTGCTGATGACGCCGCACATCCCCCAAGAGCAAAAACACTGACGCATAAAAGCAGCCATAATTTCCACATGAATGCTGGTTTCATTCGCACACCCTTCCCCCTATTCATTTGAAACATCGATGAATTCCTGCCCCTCGTTCATCTAAAAGAGCGCATCCCTCCCTTGTTCCTCAAAAGCGATGCATGTTCTCCACGTTGAGGATTTGTTCTTGATTAGCAGTATAAGGCCCACGTTTCACGGACTCAACATATTTGTCATATTTTATTACATATTTTTGTTATATTTATTATCAATCATCTTCCGACCAATCAGCCAGGTCGAAAAACAAAACATGCCCCAAAAAGGCACACATGCACCTTTTTGGGGCAGCGTTCATTTCACAAGCGACAAATCCACTCCAATGACCCCGACAATTTGACCGTTATGATCCCTAATGGGAGCGGACACCGTGACGCAAAGATGTTTCGTCAATGCCGATACATACGGATCGGAAACATACACTGTTCCTCTACAAGCTTCCTGAAACCACGACCGGACTTTGGCGTTGACCAAGCCCGCCGGCGGATTCGAATAGACAAACGCCCCATCAAGACGATTCGACCAGACAGCCTCAATCTCTCCATTCTCAGATAAAAATCGATCCAGCACGCGTTGATGCATGGCCTCATCCATTTGTTCCAACGGAGCTGACTGAAGCAAAGCCGATAGTTTCTGAATCGTGTTTTTCACGACCGCATCATCGACAGAAATCGTTTCTCTCATCCAATCACGTCCGACCGTTTGTTGCAGCTCCTCCGCTGTCTTTTGCAGCGCTTCATTAATGCGCAAAATCTGTTCGACGCTTTCATGCTGTTCGTTCATATCCGCCGTCACTCGCTCGACAAACCGTTGATTTTCCCGGCTCAATTGCACGATTTCTTCTAGGAGAACGGCGATTTCTTTCACGCTGTCCGACTGCCCAGACGCTGACCGGACAGAAGAGGAGACGAGGTCCGTCATATCATTCAGCTGTCGCTGCAGCAAATGAAGGAACGACATAATCGCTTCCATTTCTTTCTCTTCAACATCGATTTGCTTTGTTTCTTCGCGAACGATATCGGTTGTCGCTGCGATTTCGCGTTGAATAAGGGACAAAATATCCTGTGTTTGCTGGACAGCTTCCGACGTTTGATTCGCCAACATGCCGATTTCCCGCGCGACGACCGCAAACCCGCGCCCATGTTCTCCCGCACGAGCCGCCTCAATATTGGCATTGAGCGACAAAATTTTCGTTTTCTGCGAAATCTCGCCGATCGCTGATATAATTTCATTGATGCGTCGCGAATGATGAACGAGATGGTCCATTTGTTCCAATAACGTTTCATGGTGGGAGCGCAGTGTTCGAATTTCTTTTTGCAACGTCTCCAATGAATTCCATGAATGCAGCCAATGTTCGGAAAACTGCTGGCTGCTCGCATACATATCACGCGAAGATGCAGCGATTTCCCTAGCCGCCTCCTCGATTGTTCGCATTTTGTTCGCCACTTTTTCCGTATACTCCACCGTTTTCTCGCTATGGTCCATCAGCTCTGCCGCACTATTCCGGCTTGAATCGGAAATGTCATTCAGCGAAAGTGCCGCCATCTTCATCTGTTCCATCGCTGCTTTGAGCTGATCAACCGCCACAACAATTTGCCTTGCAATTTGTTGCGGTCCTCCCTGCGTTTCCTCACGTCGAGGCTGATCCAGTTCGCGCTTTATTTTTCGTTCCGCACGTCTCGCAAAAATCAACAGGCGTCACTCCTTATGTCATTTTTTATTACATAATTATAATATAAAATATAACAAAAGAACATATAAAAATAAGACGCCCGTTCTTCTAAAAACGAGCGTCTTGCCTGGAAAAGGCTAGAGAACCATATTCAATAACAAAATGAAGACAAACGCCACCACCGAAATAATCGTTTCCATGACTGTCCATGTCATGAGCGTTTCTTTCACCGTCATGCCGAAATATTCTTTGATCATCCAGAAGCCGGAGTCATTGACGTGCGACAAGATCAACGAACCCGCGCCGGTCGCCAAGACAAGCAGTTCCATATTCGTTCCCGGCATGGTAGCCGCGATGGGGGCAACGATGCCGGCAGCGGTCATCATCGAGACGGTCGCCGATCCCGTCGCTACGCGAATGAGCGCCGCAATGCCCCAGCCTAACAGGAGCGGAGAGAAGTGCGAGTGTTTCGCCACTTCCGCGATTTGTTCGCCGATGCCGGAATCAAGCAGCACTTTGTTGAATGCGCCGCCCGCCCCGATGACAAGCAGGATGTTCGCGACCGGACCAAGGCAGTCATTGGCGAACTTCAGCACGGCGTCGCGATGGAAGCCGCGGGCGTAGCCTAAGCTGAAGAACGAATAAACCGTCGCGATCAAGAGCGCAACAATCGGGTCGCCGATAAAGCGCAACACTTTCGCCGCTTCTGACTTTTGATCAAGCGTCACGTTTGCCACAGAGGCAATCAACATCAAAATGACCGGAAGCAAAATCGTGAACAGCGTATTGCCAAAGCCAGGAAGCTCACGTGCTTCTTTATGCTGCACAATCTAATGAGCAATAATAACACGATAATAGCAGCAACAACAATGGCGATTCCCATCACAAGCTCCTCCTTTATCTTTGAGATAAATCGATTTAGTGAACAAAGCAAACGTTTTCAGATCTTTGAAGGAAAGGGCTAAATCGATTTAGCGCCCGATCATAGCCAACTAAATCGATTTAGTCTTCCTCCCTTTACCCACTCCGCCGCTGAAACGCAGCGATGATGTCGAACTCCTCTTTCAATCGCTCATACAAGCGGGCATACAAATCAAACAGTTCAGCGTAAATGAGCGTATGTTCTTCCTTCGGCTCATGGCGGGCCGTTGTGTCGATCCACGTTTTCACCGTTTCCAGCGACGGCAGCTCGCCTAACGCGTAAAGCGCCACGGCAGCCGCCCCTAGCGCCGACGCCTCGTGCGTCTGCGGCACGATGAGCGGTTTGCCGAGCATATCAGAAAGCATTTGCCGCCAAAACGGCGACTTGGCGAATCCGCCCGAGACACGGATTTCCGACATCGGCCCCGTGACATCGCGAATGGCTAAAGCGACCGAGAGAATGCTGAAGCAGACGCCTTCCATGACAGCGCGGATGAAATGCTCGCGCTTATGATGAAGGCCAAGGCCAAAAAACGTCCCACGCGCGTTCGCATTCCAGTACGGCGCCCGCTCGCCCGACAAAAACGGCAAAAACACAAGCCCTTCCGCCCCCGGCGGGACGCGTTCCGCGTATTTCGTCAACAAGTCATACGGATCGATGCCGAGCTTTTTCGCCACTTCCCGCTCTTGGGCGCCAAACTCGTCGCGCAGCCAGCGAAGCAAAATGCCGCCGTTGTTCGTCGGTCCGCCGACGACCCAATAGCCGGGCGTCAACGCATAACAAAACGTCCGCCCTTTTTCATCGGTCGTCGGTTTTGCCGCAATCGTCCGCACCGCCCCGCTCGTCCCGATCGTAATGGCCGCTTCACCTGGGAGCACCGCCCCGACGCCGACGTTGGCGAGCACGCCGTCGCTTGCTCCGATCACAACAGGCACGTCAGCGGATACCCCCATTTTATCCGCCCATTCTTTCTTCATCCCTTGCAAGATGTATGTCGCTGGGACTAAACGCGGCAGCCGCTCGCGGCTTATGCCAAGAAACGAAAGCACATCCTCGTCCCAATCAAGCGTATCGAGGCAGAACAAACCGGTCGCTGAAGCGAGCGAATGGTCAGCGATATAATCGCCGTATAGACGGTAAAGCACATAATCTTTCACAGAGACAAACCAGCGGGCTTGCCGAAACACATCCGGCTGCTTCTCTTTCAGCCAAAGCAGTTTCGGCAACGGGGACATCGGATGGATCGGCGTCCCCGTCCGCCGGTAAATGGCAAGCCCGTTTTGCTCTTTCCACAGCCGCTCCGTTTGAGCCACGCTTCGGTTGTCCGCCCAGATGAGGAGGCGGGTGAGCGGCCGGCCCGACTCGTCAAGCGCCATAATCGAGTGCATCGCCGCACTCAAACCCATCGCTTTCACCTGTTCTGGGCGGATGCCGTGGCGGACCGTCACCGCCCCGACCGCTTGAACGACCGCCGCGAACAGTTCATCGGGATCCTGCTCGGCAAACCCCGGATGCGGCTGGATGATCGGATAGTCGACGGGGTGAGAAGCCAGCACCTTCCCCCGCCCGTCAAACACAACCGCTTTTGTGCTTGTCGTTCCAATATCAATCCCAATGACGACGTCCTCATGAATCGCCATCGTTTCTCCTCCCTTCTTCATTCCTTCCCCCGCCTGATCGATGTCCGTTCCATCAATGTCGGGGAGAAACGAAATACGCGCGGACCGTCGGCTTTTTTCGCTTTCATTTGTTCAAACACGCGCTCAGCTGCTTTTTTCCCCATCGCAAACGTCGGCTGGGCGATGGTTGTCAGCGCCGGCGTGTAAATGTCGGCAAACGGCACATCATCGATGTTGATGATCGCCACCTCATCCGGCACACGAACCCCTGCGTCTTTCACAAACCGCAAAACCCCCATCAGCGTCAAGTCGTTGATCGCAAACAAGGCATTAGGCCGCTTCGGTTCGGCAAACCGTTGTTTCAACACTTCCGGCAGCGCGTCCGGATCAGCGGCGATGATGTTCCCATCTTCAACGTCCAGTCCTCTTTTGCGCATAGCCGCCCGAAACCCTTCCAACCGCTCCATCCGCGGCACGTTGTAAGAGACAAGCGGCGGGGTGACAATCGCAATCCGATCGCGGCCCTGGGAAGCGAAATACTGAACCGCCATTTCCGCTGCACCTGCATTATCAAGCAGCACGCTGTCTGCCTCCACTCCCGGCACCATCCGGTCGACAAACACAAGCGGAAAGCGTTCCTCCACAAGGCGGCGGTAGACCTCTTCATTTTTCCCTGTCGGAAACACGATCAACCCGTCCACTTGCTTCGCCAGCAGCGTATCAACATATGTTTTTTCCTTATCCGGATCATCGCCGGAATTGCAGACAATGACTTGAAACCCGCGCTTTTGGCATTCCTCTTCAATGGCGTGCAGCACTTGCGTTGTCATCATATGAAGCATATTAAAAACAATCACGCCAATGGTCGCTGTCGTCTTTTGCTTCAAACTGCGGGCGATGATGTTCGGCTGATACCCAAGCTCTTCAATCGCCTCGGCGATGCGTTTTCTCGTCTCCTCGCTCATATATTCATAGCGCTTATTTAAGTATTGCGACACGGTGCTTTTCGAAACGTTGGCCAATTTCGCGACATCGGCCATCGTTACTTTTTTCAAAAGGGATCCCTCTCTCGTACTAAATCGATTTAGTTCAAAAGCGTTTTCATAAACCGGTTTAGCTTTATTATAAACCAAGTGAAAGCGGTTTACAATAGTTTTTGTTTGAAATCTAAAAATCAATGAATGGTATACGGCCGTGACAGCTTGCCGATCGAGTGATGTCATTCCGCCCGAATGGATCGCGCCAAACGGCTTCATAGATTGTACTTTCATTTTGCACTAAGCAATGCATTGATTCATTTTTATGAACAAATACCTATTTTTACCTGTCGTTTGTTTTAGTATTTTCTACATTATCGTTTGGCGTTTCTGAAACATCTGTGAAAGCCGCAGAAGAACATAATGAGTTTATTAGAGCTTCACAAGCACAATTGTATACCGATACCAATTAACAAAAAGGAGAATGGGACATGCTGACTACCATGACGTCTATTTTAGGCTACCTTTTTATAGGTGTCGTTATTTTAGCTGTTTTTATGGTTTTTAAATTCGTGAGAAAACGGTAAAAAATTAGAAGACTGATCATAAAAGAAAAACGCCGTTCATAAATCGAAAAAGTTCCCAAAACACGGCGTTTCCAAAAACCTCCCCTGGGAACGAAACGTCCGAAGGCTCTAACAAGACGGCCGCCGCCCTTTATGAGGGATTTGACGCCATTGCGGGCGGCGACGTTCGCTCTAGCCAGGGGGCATCCGACTTACTGCCTCACCTTTTCAATCGTCTCGACCGGCAGCCCAGTCAGTTCGTGAATCGTGTCGACATCGTACCCTTTCGCCAGCATTCTCTTCACCACGTCGAGCTTCCCTTCCTCGATCCCTTGTTGGCGTCCTTGCTTCATCCCCTGTTCGATTCCTTGTTGGATTCCCTTTTCCATCCCCCGCTGTTCGTATGAGACGATGAGTTCCATCACACGCTTTGCTTCCTTCGTCTCCATTTGGCTCACCTCGTGTCGCAGTTGGATTTCCTCCTCTTCGGATAACCGCAAATACGTCTCGAAAAAACCGAACAACAGCCGCTGTTTCGCTTCATCCAGCTCAAGGCGGACGAGCATGCGCAAAAATTCCTTTTTCACGTCGACTTTCTCATCTTCATTATACCCCATTTTGCTTAGCAAGGCAGCGGCGACAGGGTTGGCATGGCGGATGTACGCGCGCCACGGCAGTTTGCATAGCTCCACCGTCAAAAAGCGGAAGTCAAGAACGGTCAAAAACGGAAACTGCATGACCAATGAGGAAGGTTCGTCGTATTGTTCGTCATAGCTGAAGATGGCGATCGGGAGAATGCGGCGGCGGTATTTTTGAAACAAGCGGCTGAAGTAGAGGAACATTCGCTCGGGGAAGGTCCGCTGGGTGTAGCTTTGATGCTCGACATGGACAATGACGAGCCCGTCTTCCCCTTTCACCTTTGTTTCGACCAACAAGTCGACGCGGTGCTTCTCTCCGGCCGTCACATCGGTGAACAGTTCCTCGGAGAGGAAAGAGAGATGGTGAACGTCAATGTACTCGTACACGTCGGGAAAGAAAAGAAGCAAAAACTCCTCAAAAAATGTCGACAGCAGCTCTTTGAACAACCGGTCATGGTCAATTCGCTTCTTCGCCACGTTTTCCCTCCCTGCAATGTCGGATTCACCGTACTGTATTCGCCCTTCGCGGCCGAATTCCTTCTTGTTTCCCCCCGCGTTTTTTTGGCATGTGCCATTTCGCATTTGTCCTTTTCCTATGTCGAGCGGTAAAACAAGCTGAACTCAGCGGTGGTTCAGCTGTGGCAGGAGACAGTTTCAGTTCCTCATGGGTACGATAAAAACGTTCATCATCGTTGACGGGTTCCATCGGTACACGATTTTGTTTCAATCCCTCATAGGTACGATAAAAACCACGCAAGTTCTCGTATTCCATAACGACCATCGGGAGTTTCAATCCCTCATAGGTACGATAAAAACGGAGGCGAGGAAGAAAGGCTATCCCGGCGCCGGCTAGTTTCAATCCCTCATAGGTACGATAAAAACGAGGACACAGCATATCATCGTGTCTTGAAAAAACGAACTGTTTCAATCCCTCATAGGTACGATAAAAACTCTACTGTAATCACTCTCGAACCGAATTTACGTCCAGTGGTTTCAATCCCTCATAGGTACGATAAAAACTCCGTGTGTAAAATTCGATCACATGATCGTCGTTGTCAAGTTTCAATCCCTCATAGGTACGATAAAAACGCGCCGCGAGGCGTTGTGATCGACGCGGTCACGGGTGTTTCAATCCCTCATAGGTACGATAAAAACGGAAGCACTCTAGCCAAGTAGCGATATGCGTCTTCGTTTCAATCCCTCATAGGTACGATAAAAACTTTTGTCAGTTCGGTCAACCGTTTCACTTCGTTTTTGTTTCAATCCCTCATAGGTACGATAAAAACGATCGGTTGCTCTTGTGTTCTCTCTTTGTGTTCTTCCAGTTTCAATCCCTCATAGGTACGATAAAAACTGGATAAAATTGAACCGTACATTAAAAGTATTGGAAAATTTGTTTCAATCCCTCATAGGTACGATAAAAACCAATATAGCGGCCACAATGTTTCACTAAAAGGAGAGTTTCAATCCCTCATAGGTACGATAAAAACCCAAAACCATGCGCATAAAATCAAGCTTTTCCCCTTTTGGCTGTTTTCAGAATAGCACGTTTCAAAAATTCTGTCAATACGGTCTAGCCGCGTTGGCTGTAGGAGTTTGACGCAAAAAAACATTGTCGTCGATCCCCCGGGATTTTTGCACGATTGGAGGTCGACGACAACTTGCCCCCGTTTTCATCCGCCAATCGGAAACAGCAGACGGGCCGCATATACTGTGCCTGTCACGGTAATGGCGCTCAACAAGGTCGACACCAGCACTGCCTGGGCGGCGTAATCGGGGTGGCAGTCATACTCGAGCGCATACAGCGCCGTATTGCGTGAACATGGATACGAACTGGCAATGAGCAATGCCTGAGCCGTCACGCCATCCATTCCTAATAGAAAGATCAAAGACCCAGCCAACAGCGGCGACAATATCAAGCGCCCGAACACACTCACATACACAAGCGGCGGCAAGGCAGTAAACCGAGCGTAGGCGATTTGCGCTCCCAACGTAAAGAGGGCGATGGCTAAAAACGCATCGGCGACCCGCTGAAGCGGCGTCCATAAAAATGATGGGATCGGGACGTGGAGCCATCGGCAGACCACGCCAAGCAACAGCGCGTGAAGGACGGGATTTTTCCATATCTCCGCAGTCCATTTCTCCCTTTTTCCATTCCCGGATACGAACTGATATACCCCATATGTATTCGTCAAGAAATTTTGAAAGATCGTCACCATAATTTGAATCGTCGCCCCGAGCGGATGTTGATGAAATACAAGCTGACTGACCGGGATGCCGAAATTACCTGAGTTGTTCAACACAATGGTGTTTTGAAATACGGCTGACAAACTCCGTTCTAATTTGAACAACTTGGCCATCATCATACTCAAAACGATCAGTCCGCTGTTTTGCAACAAGAGAAATGCTAAGATGGCCGCCAACACCTTTCCATTCAACTCACTGTCATACACGTTGATGAATGCGACTGCCGGCAACAGGACGTACATGTTCAATTTGGATAACGTATTGAGGTCAAGATGAAAGAAGCGGTGAAGCCCTGCCCCCAAGCCGACAATCAATAACATCGGAACCATCACTTGCAATAAAATGCCGCTAAAAACAGCCAAGACGCTCTCCTCTCTTTCTTTCTCCATATAATGGATGTTTCATTTTTGAAAATCTATAAGGCTGGTGAAAAACAACTGATTTCGCTGAATCCATTGTTTTCGGCCGAAAGAGAAGCGTTGATTTTGCAAGACTTCTCTATTTGAAAAAAGTCCATTTTCTGTGATTTTTCACGAAATCACCAGCCTTCTATACCTACATTTTCTTCTTGTAAACTCGTTCCGGCCGCCCAACGGATCCATAGGCAATATCGGCCGTCACCTGGCCGACGGAGACGAGATACTCCAAGTAACGGCGGGCCGTCGTCCGGCTGGTTCCGATTTGCCGCCCCACTTCTTCAGCGGTGATGCCTTCTGCGCACTGTCTCACAACCCCCAACACTTTTTCTAAGGTCAACGGCTGAATGCCTTTAGGCAACATAGGCTGTTCCTTAACGGACACTTCTCTTCCCATTAAGGCATCAACCTCTTCTTGGCCAATCCACTCTTTCTCTTTCACCCACCGCTGCATTTTGTCATAGTACTCTTTATATCGATGCAATGTGTCGGCGAATCGGTCAAACATAATCGGCTTGATAATGTAATCAAACACTCCGCCATGCAGCGCTTGCTTCAGCGCCTCCACTTCTCGTGCTGCGGTGATCATAATAATATCGATATCGGAAAAACGCTCTCGCACCCATTTCAAAAACGAAAGGCCGTTCATATCGGGAAAATAGACGTCAAGCAACAACATGTCTGGCCGCAACACCTCCGTCAATTCCCTTGCCTCTTCAGCGTTCGTGGCGATGCCGACCACTTCATAACCGTTCACTTTCTCGACAAAGCGCCGATTGATTTCCGCAATGCGGCGGTCGTCTTCAATAATCAGTACACGAATCGGCAACATCGGTTCCCTCCTTCTAGCCTTGGCGGTCCTGCCGCCCGACATGGGCTGGCCGCTTTGGGATCATGATGGTAAATACCGTGCCTGCTCCTTGCTCAGATCGATACGTCATTTGCCCCCCGAGCATTGTCAACGCCCGGTTCACTAGATCAAGCCCATACCCCCGCCCTCCGGCAGCCTTCGTTGAAAAGCCGCGCTCGTAGATCCGTTCCGCTACAGCTGGGTCAATGCCTAATCCGTTATCCTCAACCTCAATAATCAAATCATTGCCAAGGTCAGTCAAAAAAACGGCCACCCGTTTCTCTTCCTTTCCGTTATGGAGAACGGCTTCCATGGCGTTATCTACTACATTTCCAATAATGGTTACTAGATGGTCCCGGTCCATCCATGGCGGCACATCACGGAAACTGCTTTCCCGATCGATCTCAAACACAATTTTCAGCTCGTTGGCGCGATTGAACTTGCCGATCAGCAGACCGCCGATGATCGGATCCGGAATTTCTTTCATGACAAACCGGACGATGTTTTGTTGCAAGTCGGTCTCTTTTGCGATCAGTTCAAGCGCTTCCTCATACGATTCCAGTTGAATCAGGCCAGAGATCAAATACAGCTTGTTGGAAAATTCGTGCGTTTGCGCGCGCAAGGCATCGGCATAACTGCGAAGCTGCGATAACTCTTTGGTCAAGCGATACAATTCCGATTTGTTTCGAAACGTCGATACCGCTCCGATCACACGCCCTTGCTTGTCTTTGATCGGAATGCGGTTGGCAATGACGGTTTCTTCCCCTAACACCATTTCATCGTCAAATTCTGCCTGCCCCGTCCGAATGACTTCAGGCAGCCTCGAGTGGGGAATAAGCTGCAAGATCGGCATTCCCAACACATCGCGTTCGTTCTCATACCCAAGCAGCTTCAGCGCCGTTTGGTTGACCATTGTAATCGTTCCCTCTTGATTGATGGCCACCATTCCTTCGCGAATTGCCTCTAAAATCGCCTGCTTTTCTTGGTAGAGCAAACCGATTTCTTCCGGTTCAAGGCCATGAATCGATTTTTTCACCGCCCTGGCGATCGCCATGGCGCCCACCGCTCCAAGAAAGAGAGCAAGAACGGAGAAAAGAAAAATCTTTATACGATACGACCACACCGTGCGCTGAATATCTTCCAGCAAAAACCGACCGAAACAATGCCGATCACCTGTCCGTTTTCATCCAAAACCGGCGCTTTTCCGCGGATTGCCGGACCGAGTGAACCGACCGCCTCCGAAATAATGGCCTTGCCTTTGAGCACCTCACCGTTGTCGCCCCCGACCATCGGTTTGCCGATCCGGTCCGGCAGCGGGTGAGCATAGCGGATTCCTTGGCGGTTGCCGATGACGACGTATTCCGCCCCTGTCTTTCGGCGAATATATTCGGCAAACGGCTGCAAGCGCACGGACGGATCGGGGTCGCGGAACGCCTCGCGCACAAGCGGGGTGGACGCGACGGTTTCCGCCACGTTCAGCGCCCGCATGCCGATTTGTTGTTTGATAGTCTCCGCGAACATATGTTGGAATAAAAACGTAAGAAACACGATGACAAACAAAAGCAGCGAACAAATGATCATCATCAACCGTGTTTGCAGTTTCATCGTGCTGTCCTCCAAACGGAAAAATGAAAAGAAAGACCATCCTCCACTAAAGGAAGAAAGCCTTTCTTTCTATTATTACATATCTTCATTGACAATGACGGTTTTTCCTCGTAATTTCATGAAAAACGGCACGGCAATCCACAATAAGGCGATGACCAACAAGACGAGCGAAATCGGCTTTTCAACGAACACGAGATAGTCCCCGTTGGATGCCGTCAACGCCCGGCGCATGTTGTTTTCAATCATTGGCCCCAGCACAAGCCCCAATACAAGAGGCGCGAGCGGGTAATCGTGTTCCGCGAGCCAATAGCCGAGCAAGCCAAATGCCAACAACAGAAACACATCAAACGTCGTCACTTGCACCGCATACACGCCGAATACAGAGATGGCGATAATGAGCGGCAACAAATACTTCGTCGGTGTTTGGATGATTTTCGCAAATAGTTTCACAAGCGGCATGTTGAGAATTAACAACATCACATTTCCGATAAACATGCTCGCAATCAATCCCCAGGCAACAGCCGGATGTTCATCAAACAACAGCGGACCTGGCTGGACGTTGTACATAATGAGCGCTCCCATCAAAATCGCCGTCGTCCCGGACCCCGGAATCCCGAGCGTCAACAGCGGAATCATCGCGCCTCCAGACGCACCGTTGTTCGCCGACTCGGGCGCCGCGACGCCGGCGATCGTCCCTTGGCCGAATTTTTCCGGATGTTTGCTGATTTTCTTTTCAAGAATATAAGAGAAAAATGAGGCCAACGTCGCTCCGGCTCCCGGCAGCACGCCGATGAAAAATCCGAGCAGCGACCCGCGGGCAATCGGGCCGGCACTTTCCTTCAAGTCCGATTTGGTTGGCAAGATGCACCCGATTTTAGCAATTTCCCCTTCGTTCGTTTCCCGATGGAGAATCGCTCTAAACACTTCTCCCAACGCAAACAACCCGACCGCTACGGTTAAAAACTCCAGCCCCCCATACAAATAGGAAATGTTGTACGTGAAGCGTGCGACGCCAGAGACGTTGTCGAGCCCGATCGTGGAAAGCAACAAGCCGAACACCGTCATGATCCACGCTTTCGTCATCGATTTGCCGGCAAGGCCGCTCACCGCAGCAAGCCCCAGCAGCATAAGCGAAAAATACTCCGCCGGACCGAACTTCAAGGCGACATTGGACAGCGGCTCCGCTAATAATACAAGACCGATGAGCGACACAATCCCCGCCACAAACGAACCGATCGCCGCAATCGCCAGCGCCGCTCCAGCCCGGCCTTGCCGCGCCATTTGGTAGCCGTCCAGCGTCGTGACAACAGACGATGATTCCCCGGGCGTGTTTAACAAAATTGACGTCGTCGACCCGCCGTACATCGCCCCGTAATAGACGCCGGCCAACAAAATGATCGAACTGGCGGCCGCCTGCTCGGGACTCAAACCCGATGTCATCGACGCCGTCACCGGAATGAGCAACGCCACCCCGCTCATCGGCCCGATCCCAGGAAGCACGCCGACCGCCGTGCCGATCAACACCCCGATAAACGCAAACAGCAAGTTATGCGGCTGAAGCGCCGTCTGAAATCCGTCAAACAAAAACGATAGTGTGTCCATGATGCCCCTCCTTTCATTGGAACCAAATCGGCCAGCTCGGCAATGTTCCTTGCAACAGTTTCACATAAAGGCCATATACGCCTAACGAAAAACCAGCCGCAATGGCGATCGATTTCCACAGCGCCCCTTTTTCCATCGTTTGAAAGCCGATGACAAGAAAGAGAAATGTCGTGATCACATATCCAACCGTTTCAAGCAACGCCGCATAGAAAATGGCGGCGATGAAAATGACAAGAAACTTTTTATATTGCCGCGGCAGTTTCTCCCCTGTTGCGCCTGAATAATTTCTTGTCTCAAACAGCAGTTTTATGCTTAATAAAACCAACACAAGTCCAAGCAAAAACGGAAACACATTCGGCCCGACAGCGCTGCCGTAGGCGCTTTTCGATATGCGCAAACTTTCCACCATAAACAAAGCGCCCACAGCCAAAAACGCCACCGCCGCGATCCGGTCAGCCGTTTTGTTCATCGCTTTCCCTCCCGCTTTTGGAAAAAGGGGAAGAATGCTCTTCCCCCTCGAGTTATTTATGCATCCCAAGCGACTTCAGCAGGTCGCCGACTTGCTGCTCTTGCTCTTGCAAAAATTTCGTAAACTCTTCCGAATTGCGGTACTCTGCTTCCCAACCTTGTTTTTGCAGCTCTTCTTTCCATTTTTCATGCTCAGACAGTTTTTTCAATGTCTCTTCCCAAAACGCTTTTGCTTCCGAAGACATTTCCTTCGGCCCGAACACGCCGCGCCAAATCGTAAACTCGGCATCAACGCCAAGCTCTTTCATCGTCGGCACGTCTTTCAGCACTCCGCCGAGGCGTTCTGGAGCGGAAACCGCCAACACCCGCACTTTGCCGGCCTTCAAATATTCCCCAACCGAAGACGCATCCGTCGCAATCACATCCGCATTGCCGCCAAGCAGCGCCGCCATCGCTTCTCCGCCGCCATCGTACGAAACATACTTGACTGATTTTGGATCGATGCCCGACTTATAGATCGGCAAAATCGCCACTAAGTGGTCCATCGACCCTGGTGCCGACCCTCCGGCAATGGTGACGGATTTCGGATTTTGTTTAATGGCGTTCAGCAAGTCGGTCAACGTTTGAAACTTTGAATCGGCTTTAACCACAATCGCGCCAAAGTCTTTTGTCAACTGGGCGAGCGGGGTTGTGTCTTTGTAGCCGAACGGGCTGTTCCCTTCTTTTTTCAAGTTATTGATGATAATCGGCGGTGAATTGACAAACAGCTTATAATCGTTTTTCACATCCTGGGTAGCGTATTCGGCCATAAAGACTGCCCCGCCGCCGCCCGGTTTGTTTTCGACCGTCATGGTCTGTTTGACAAGCCCTGTCTCATCCAACACTTTCGTGACCGCGCGGGCCGTTAAATCCCAACCGCCGCCCGCCCCAGACGGAGCAACAATCGTAATCGGCTTCGTCGGATAGTTGGAAGCAGACGAACCGGAGTTGGAACCGGACGGTTTCGACCCCGCCGATTCATTGCCCCCACAGGCCGCCAAAGCCAGTGTCATCATCCCTGCAGCGAGCAATCCCCACCATTTCGTTTTCTTCATTTCTCCCTTGCCCCCTTGTTTTTTGATAACGTTTTCAATCACAACCTTACCATGCCGCGGGATGAACGTGAAGTTTTTGAAAATAAAATGAATTTTGTGCATTTTGTTCATGGACATATAGCCGACATGATCTCATATGGCCAAGACGCCTAGCGGAACGCCGGAGCCCCATAACAAAAAAAGGCCGCCTGCCTTTCAAGGCCGACGGTGCATAAAACGTTGGCACGGTACATACTTTCTGATTTTTGTTCCTCCTCTTTCATGTGACCGGACGATCATCCGTTTTCTACAATCGATCACTTACGAATCAGTGATTTCCTCTACCTCTTTTGCCACCGCCAACTGTCCTCGTTAGATGGCCGCCTTTTGTATTGGATTCCCCTACTCTTCAAGCAATTCCCAAACATCTTCCTCTGGAAGATCCACCAACCTAGCAATGTCTTCCGCCTTCATTCCTTTGCGCGCCATGTTGCGGATCAGCTGTTTCATTCCTTGTTTCATTCCTTGTTTCATCCCCTGTTTCATTCCTTGTTCCATTCCCTGTTTCATACCTTGTTTGATCCCTTCTTCCAACCCCTGTTTCCTTCCCTTTTGCTCATAGGAAATGATCAGCTCCAACATTTTCTCTTTTTCTTTCGTTTCCATCGCCCTCACCTCTCTTTGTAGTTGTTGCTCTTCCTCCTCCGACAGCTTCACATATGTTTCAAAAAAGCCCAACAAGAGCCGCTGCCTCGCCTCATCCAGCTCCAATCGCACCAACATGCGCAAAAACTCTTTTTTTAACTCGATTTTCTCACTTTCAGTATACCCCATTTTGCTAAGAAGGGCAGCCGCAATCGGATTGTCATGCCGGATATAGTCTCTCCAATGTTTCTTGCGCAGCTCCACGGGGAAAAAGCGAAACTGCAGCACGTCGCCAAAGGGAAACTCGATTGAGAACACGGACGGTTCCTCGCGAAGGGCCTCATAGCTGAAGACAGCGATCGGAACGATGCGGGTGCGGTATTTTTCAAACAAACGGCTGAAATAGATAAACATGCGCTCTGGAAACGATGGTTGCACGTAGCTTTGATTCTCCACATGAACAATGATCAGCCCGTCTTCCCCTTTCAGCTTCGTCTCGACCAATAGATCGACGCGGTATTTTTCGCCTGCCGTGACATCGGTAAACAGTTCTTCGGACAAAAAGGACAAATGGCGGAAATCGATATGCTCGTGGATGTCGGGGAAAAAGAGGAGAAGAAACTCTTCGAAGAACGTTTGAATCAGCTCTTTGAACAATCGGTCATGGTCAATGGCCATTCGATCACCCCTCTTTGAACGTGTTCGATTCTATCCATTCGCAAACAGGGGGTGAAAATCCTGCATGGGGGACAGAAAAAGTTGTGCCGTACTACACAGTGTTTCAATCACTGATGGGGACGATAAAAGCCCGAAACAGTCCGATTGGAACGGTACGAGTGAGTAGTTTCAATCCCTCATAGGTACGATAAAAACGCCCGTTCGTTTCGGGGCGAGTGCTTTGGTTTCTTGGTTTCAATCCCTCATAGGTACGATAAAAACGGTGTTTTTGGCAAGCCAATTTCATTAAGGGGGAATGTTTCAATCCCTCATAGGTACGATAAAAACCGTACGGGTCGTAAATCAAAACGATGTCGCCAGGCGCGAAGTTTCAATCCCTCATAGGTACGATAAAAACCGTGTCCGGCTTTTTGTGCTTCGGTGTTTTCTTCGCTAGTTTCAATCCCTCATAGGTACGATAAAAACTTCATCGACACTATGATCGGGATTCAACATAACTAGTTTCAATCCCTCATAGGTACGATAAAAACTTCAAGAGTTTCGCAAAGCTTTAAGAAGATATGAGATGTTTCAATCCCTCATAGGTACGATAAAAACAAATGGATGCCTTTTTCATGTGTTGTATCTTGGTAAAAGTTTCAATCCCTCATAGGTACGATAAAAACTCCGCAATCGTTTGAACCCCTGTCAATATGTCCGTGTTTCAATCCCTCATAGGTACGATAAAAACTCTTCAAAAAGGGACAGCTGCAAACTTTCCTCATCCATGTTTCAATCCCTCATAGGTACGATAAAAACAAAGCGCACGATTACATTTGCTTGGAGGAATTCTAGTTTCAATCCCTCATAGGTACGATAAAAACCGCGACTAATGATGGGTGGTTGGCGGCTCGTCATTGGTTTCAATCCCTCATAGGTACGATAAAAACCCCCAAACCATACGCATCAAATCAAGCTTTTTCTCTCTGAGCTGTTTTCAGAATATCACGTTTCAAAAATTCTGTCAATACTGCTGAGCCGTGTTGGTTGTAGGATTTTGACGCAAAAAAATATTGTCGTCGATCCCCCGGGATTTTTGCACGATTGGAGGTCGACGACATTTGCAAGACGGTCAGTTTTTGTTTTTCTTCATTCTTCCGTACTCGTCCTTCACCGCCGCCACAAGCGGGTGCCCACTCTCAAGGCCTGCATATTGCCGAAGCGCGCCTTCGATCCCGTGCTGGGCGATTGTTTGTTGAAGGGCAGCGGCTTCCGCATCGCGGGCATCATCGAACCGCAGGAGGGCGGCGATTCCTTTAGCCAAGCCTTGCGGGGCGTTGCCGAATAAGGCGCAATATTGCACGGCTGGCGCGACGAGGCGGTCGTTCGGTCCAAGTTTGCGGATCGGCGAGCGGGCGACGCGGATGATGTCGTCGGACAGCGCCGGATTCATGAATCGTCCGATCGTCGTCTCGATATACGTGCGGTGCGCATCTGCCTCCCAACCGTGCTTTTTCACCAACACCGCTCCGGATTCGCTGAGCGCCTGTTCGACGCCCGCCCGAATGGCGCTGTCTTTCATCGCCTCTTGCACGGTTTCGCATCCCTTTAGGTAGCCTAAGTAGGCGGCAAGGGCATGGCCGGTGTTGACGGTGAACAGCTTTCGTTCAATATACGGGCCTAAGTCGGCGACGAAGTGGGCCCCTTGAATGGGTGGAACCACGCCGATGACGTTGCGCGTTTCAATCGCCCATTCGAAAAACGGCTCGACCGTCACCGCCAGCGGATCATCGTTCGTTTGGTTTGGCACGATGCGGTCAACCGCGCAGTTGAGAAAGCCGACCGACTCGCCCGCCAGCTGTTGTTCGGCTTCGGAAAGATGGGCAAACACGTGCTGCTTCAACGTCTCCGTGCCGCCAATCATGTTTTCGCACGCGATGACATGAAGCGGAGTTTGCTGAACGCCCAGCCGCTGCTTGAGCCCATCGGCAACAAGGGGGGCGATGGCCGGCAAAATGTGCGGGCCGACGGCGGTCGTGACCAAATCAGCGGCGGCGATCGCCGCGATGACTTGCTCCCGCTCTGTTTGGCTGTTCAACGCCGAGACGCCGCGCACCCATTGTTCTTCTCGCTGCTCGCCGGCGACAATGACGCGATACTCCCCCCGCTCCTTGAGCAGGCGGACGATTTGTTCGTTGACATCGACAAAAACGACCTTATATCCCGACGCTGCCAGCAAGCTGCCGATAAAGCCGCGGCCGATGTTGCCAGCGCCAAAATGAACCGCCTGCATCAGCCGTTCACCTCATTGAGCAGCGCAAGAATGTCTTCTTCTGTTTTGGCGTTCGCCATCGCTTCGACATTGTCCGCTTCCGCACAGACGAGCGCCAGTTTTGACAGAATATCCAAATGCTCCCCGTCTTTGCCGGCAATGCCGATCACGATCAGAGCCGTATTGCCGCCGCCAAAATCGACGCCGCCCGGGACTTGCACGATCGAAATGCCGGACTGTTTCACGAGCGCTTTGGCTGCTTCCGTTCCGTGCGGAATGGCGACATTGTTGCCGATATACGTTGATGTCAGTTCTTCCCGCTCAAGCATCGCATCAACATATGCCGGGGCGACATATCCTTGCTTGACCAACACCTCGCCAGCAAGGCGGATCGCCTCTTCTTTTGTTTTGGGTTGGGCATTTAGCACAATGTTTTCTTTGTTTAAAATCGAATGGGTTACCATCGTTTTCACTCCTTCGTTGATGTCCAGTAATGATCAAAAAATTGCTCCAAATGGGCGCTGACAAGTGAATACACTTCTTCCTCGCCGCCATGCGCCAAAACGGCAAGGCTTTGCTCATCCTTCACGAGCAAGGAGCTGACCTCGCTTAACACAGCGAGCATCTCCTTATCGGCATCTGACGGCCCGAGCAGCAGCACAACCGTGTTGATCTCCATCGGCTCTCCGTCCATGCCGGGCACCGTTTGCGGCGCATCAAGCCGGTACATCGTAAGCGATGGGCGAAGAACCGCGAAGCTTCGGGCGTGGTACAGCGCCAATGTGGTGCCGGGGATGCCAAGCCCGCCAAGCGACTCGCGGCGCCGCAGCTCCTCGATGACGACATCGGCATCGACGATGACGCCACTTCGTTCAAGGCGGCGGCACGCGTCCGCCAATAGTTCATGAACAGAGCGCCCCTTGACCACCTCGAGGGAAAAACCGTCCAACAGGTGGATGATCGTCTCGCTGATGCGCCGAACCGCCTTCATCGCCTCGAGCGCTGGCCTGTTTCTCTGTGCGGTTGACTCTTTCCTCATCCGCTTTTCAGCGGCCGATTTTCGCTCTAAAAATTCACGAATCGCCCGCGCTTCCTCTTCCGTCAGCATCGGGCTGACGGTAAAATACGAGCCGGCTTCATCGGCCAGCGGCACGGTCGAGACGACAAGATCATACGCGCTTGCATCTTTCTCTTTCCATTCAAACACGGACGCTTGTTCCAGCGAAACGATGTCCGGAATCTCTTTCTTCAGCCTTGTCGCCAATATTTTTGCCGTCCCGAGCCCGCTCGAACAAATGACGAGCGCCCGCCAGCCTTTTTTCTCCCGCATCAGTGCAGCCGCAAAATGAAGCACTAAATAGCCGATCTCCTCCTCCGGCACTGAAACATCGCCAAACAGCTGCTTTGTTCCGTCGGCGACAATGGCAAACAGTTCCGCGTAGTCTTGCTTAATTTGATCAAGCAGCGGGTTGGCGACCCCCATCCCGTGCTCTAAACGGTACAAAGCCGGTTTCAAGTGAACGACGAGATCTTCGTATAGCGTCCGGTCGGTGGACAGATCGACACCGAGCTCCCGGCTGACGAAACGAATGAGCTGTTGCGCTTTCATGCCGACGGCCAAACTCGGCTCCTCCATCACCATTCCTTGGCGGCTGCGCCATTTCGCCCCCATTAAATGCATCGTCATATAGCCGATCTCTTCTTTTGGGATGTCAATGCCAAACGCTCTTTCTAACGATTCGGCAAGCGCCTCCGCGATTTCATACTCTCTCGTCGCCTGAAGCGCCTGCAAATCACGCGGGTCGAAATGAATCGCTTCCCCCCGCTTGATGCGCTCGATGGCGAGCGCCAAGTGAACGACGAAGGCAATGTACGAACTGTCGGCCATCGTAAACGGGAACGTTTCTTTCACCTGCTCGATTTGTTGTTCAATGACGGCGAGCTTTTTCCGATCGACCAGCCCGAGCAGTTTTTCCGCCACTGTATCGAGTGGGTCGTCCGACCGTCTCTGGATCGTCTCTTTCATCAGTGCCAAAAACTCGTGTTCATCGACATGCCGAAATAGCAGTTCGCCAATGAGGCGCCGTTTCGCCGATTCGGAACCGGTGAGCTCGACGCCGTATCCGCGCTTGCGAATAAGCGAAAGCCCATACGCTTCGACTGTTTGTTCCAGTTTATCCAAATCCAAGCTGACCGTAGCGACCGTAACGTTTAAGTCATTCGCCAATGAGACAAGTTTCACCGGCTCGTCTGCTTCCAACAAGGCGATTAAAATCATCAGCTGCCGTTCTTCCGGCGTATATTCACGGTGAGAAAGATGAAGCAGCTCCGCAGCCAGCGTTTGCTTCTGTTTCTTTTCCCCAACGAGGCGAATGCCGACCCCCGCTTTTTTCACCAACTCGAGCCCGTAGCGCCGCAAAACGGACTCAAGGCCTTGCAAATCACGGTGGATCGTGCGGGCGCTGACATTCAGCTCCTCAGCCAGTTCGCCGACCGTCATTTCCCGATCATCGGCCAACAAACGCTCAAGCAGCTTTCGATCCCGTGCCGATACGTACATCGCCGTTCACCTCCTATCCTTAGGCGGTACTGTTGACATGTTTAAAATGTTTGATCGTCTTCTCATTTCTTATTGTAAGGTCTTTTTTCTTGATTTGACAATGAATAGATGTTTCGTTTTCGTCATTGTTATTGTTGACAGCTTTTAATTTTTGCATGTATTTTTCTCTTTCGTCGTTTGACAAAGTTCACAGCGTACGGGCATACTCATACGGATGAGAGCGGATAAAAGTGTCCCAAGCAGTCAAGGTAACCGCGAAATCGCAAAGCAAAAAACGCAGGGAAAATCCCATTCCCCTGCGTCTCATGCCGATTTACGCGTTCTTTTTCAATTGCTCGATCAACTCATCGTATTTCGGGCTGTTTAAGAAGTTTTCAACCGATACGTGGTAGGCGTTCGGCAATTTTGCTTTCGCCCGGTCGGTTAAATTTTGATGGGTGACGACAATATCGGCGTCGGCCGGCAGCTGGTTGATCGCCGTGTTCGTGACTTCAATGCCAAGGCCGGCTTTTTGCACTTTATTGCGCAAAATCGACGCCCCCATCGCACTCGACCCCATTCCGGCGTCACAGGCAAAGACAATTTTTTTCACCCGTACAGGAACAGCTTGTTCCGCTGCGATCGCAGACGCCGTGACTTCTTCTTGTGATTGCAGCGCGACAGCGACCTGGCTCTTTTTCCCTTTCAACTGCTCCATTTTCTCCGCTGCTTTCGCCAAATCTTCTTCCTCTTCCTTTTGCTTCGCCGCTTTTAAGAAAACCGAAGCGACAAGGAACGATACTGCTGCGGCGACAAACACACCAGCGAGCACGCCAAAGTAATTTCCTTTCGGCGTCATCGCGAGCAAAGCGAAAATGCTTCCTGGCGACGGTACGGCCACCAACCCGGCATGGAGGATCGTAAACGTGAATACCCCGCTCACTCCACCGGCAATCGCCGCTAAAATCAAGATCGGGCGCATAAGAATGTATGGGAAGTAAATTTCATGAATTCCACCTAAGAAGTGAATAATCACTGCTCCCGGTGCCGATTGTTTCGCCATTCCTTTGCCAAACAGCCAGTACGCCAGCAAAATGCCAAGTCCCGGTCCAGGGTTCGTTTCCAACAGGAATAAAATCGATTTCCCGGTTTGCGCTGCTTGTTCGACGCCGAGCGGGCTCAAGATCCCGTGGTTGATCGCGTTGTTCAAGAACAGCACTTTCCCCGGCTCGATGAAAATGTTCGCCAGCGGCAACAAATGCCAATCGATAATTTTTTCGACCCCTGCCGCTAAGGTTTTGCTGATGGCGGTGACGACCGGACCGACCCCTTCAAAGGCGAGCAGCGTCAACACGCCGCCGACAATCCCGGCCGAGAAGTTGTTGACAAGCATCTCAAACCCTTGTTTCACTTTTCCTTGGAAGAGGCCGTCCACTTTTTTGATCACATAGCCGCCGAGCGGCCCCATGATCATCGCACCTAAAAACATCGGAATTTCCGAACCGACGATGACCCCCATCGTCGCTGTCGCCCCGACGACACCGCCGCGGACGTCGTAAACCATTTTGCCGCCCGTATACCCGATCAATAGCGGCAGCAAGTACGTAATCATCGGCCCGACCAGCTTGGCAAACGTCTCATTCGGCAGCCAGCCGGTCGGAATAAATAACGCCGTAATCAGCCCCCAAGCGATAAACGCTCCGATATTCGGCATAATCATGCCGCTCAAATAACTGCCAAACCGTTGAATCTTTACACGGAAGCCTGTTTCGTTTCCGGTTGTATGCGTCATGAAGCTGTTCCTCCTTTTTGTTTGACTGTACCTTTATCTTAAAACGCTTACAACCGGCCTTCAATGATAAGTAAATGCGACTTTGTCAAGGGGGTTGTTGACAGGTTTTAAAAAAGAAAAAAGCCCAGCATGGCGGGCAGGGCTACAGCGTTTCTTCCGCTAGTAACAAAGCCTCTTGATAAAGACGTCGGGAAAGATAAAATCCATTTTCAAGCAAAGTGTCTAACAGCGGCTTTACTTCCGTTATTTTCCCATTCTTCTTTCCAAGAATCAAAATTCCTATTGTGCCGATAGGTCGTAAAAGGAATTGTTTCGACAAGGATCTGGCAGCATGCTCATCCATCACAACGACTTGAGCACCAAGTTCTTTCGCTCCAATAATAACTTCTAACTCCCCGGCATGGAATTTTCCATATAAACTTTTAACAATATTGTAATTTTTCACTTTATATAGCCTAAACACCCCCTCGCTGACCAATCGTTTGAGCTCCCCTTTTCCATAATGGCGTGGGGCACGGTTATGAACAATTTCTTGATAGACAGCTTCCGGAACATATACTTCATCAAATAGTTCAGACAAAAGAGTCAATTGCCCAACGATCGACAGACCTATAATCGGTGTAGAATTGACCGTGACTCTATTCATTGCGATCCCTATTTTCATTGCTCAATTTTTGCACCGTGTCCCAATCATCTTTGATGTGTTCCTCCGTATACTCCATCCAAGGAATCGCCTTCGAACGCAATACATCGATAAATTCTCCTAAGGATTTTCCTGACAATTCAGCCGCTTTCGCCAGCGTCACCTGTTTTCCAACAAACAAACCAATCGCCAATGAAAGTTTTATTTTTGCCTCAACTGTGTTGCCTTCCAATTCATTAATGGCGGACAAAAACTCTTTCGGCAAGTTCACCTGAAAATAGTCCATGGCCATCGAACTCACACCCTTTTTTATTTTATTCTATCACACTCTGCTCCTTTTGGATGCGGTCACAGAACGAATAGTATCCCCTAAATTTTTACTACACGCTCAACAAGCTGGAAATGAAACCGACTCAACTGAACATTCCCCACCCGCGCTCATGTAGAGAATTAGGGGATTTCTTGACAACAGCCTAACCTACGGTAAGCGGTCAGCTAAGCCATCCTTGCGCATCCCATCGTTGAACTTCCTCAAAAAAACGATCGCAATCGAAACCCTTCCATTGTTTTTTGGCGCAAGAGGAAGACGTTAGTGACAGACGCCGGTTCATTCCTACTCACGCTCCTACTCGGAAGTGGAGGCCTTCTCGGTTCGAGGTGATAAAAAGGGGACTGACCCAAAAGGGTAATTTTCCTTAACAAAACACAACATATTGTCTATATACGGTAATAAGAAAGGGTGTCCCGATCCTTTTGGGACACCCTCTTACAGCCTATTTTACTGATACCTCGCCGTCACCATTTTCTTTCTCGTGTAAAACTCGACGCCGTCGCGGCCGTTGGCATGAAGGTCGCCATAGAACGAGTTTTTGTAGCCCGAGAACGGGAAGAAGGCCATCGGCGCCGGGACGGCGACGTTGACGCCAAGCATGCCGGCGTCGATTTCTTCGCGGAACTGGCGGATCGCTTTGGCGCTGTCGGTGTAAATGCAGGCGCCGTTGGCAAACTCCGACCGGTTGGCGATCTCAATCGCTTCATCCAAGTCGCGGGCGCGGACGACGGACAGAACCGGAGCGAAAATTTCGTCCGTCCAAATCGTCATGCCCGGCTTGACATGGTCAAAAATCGTCGGGCCGACGAAGTAGCCTTTTCCGCTTGTGGCAGCGTCGCGACGGCCATCGCGGACAAGGAGCGCGCCTTCTTTTTCGCCGATTTCAATGTATTTGATCGTCCGCTCTTTATGCGCCTCGCGAATGACCGGTCCTAAAAAGACGCCTTGGTCAAGCCCGTTGCCGATTTGGATGCGGTCAGCAGCCTGTTTGAGCCGCTCCACCAACTCATCAGCGATATCACCGACAGCGACAACGACCGAGCACGCCATGCACCGCTCACCCGCCGAACCAAAGGCGGCGTTGATGATGTTCGTCACCGCCATATCAAGGTCGGCATCCGGCATGACGATCGAATGGTTTTTCGCGCCGGCGAGCGCCTGCACCCGCTTGCCGTGGGCGGCGGCCGTTTTGTATACGTACTCCGCAACCGGCTGCGAGCCGACAAACGAAACAGCTTTAATGTCTTTATGTTCTAAAATGCCGTTCACGACCTCGTGTGCCCCATGGACAATATTCAATACTCCTGCAGGCAGTCCGGCTTCAGTAAACAGCTCAGCCAAGCGGTTGGCGAGCAGCGGCGTCCGCTCAGACGGCTTCAGCACGAACGTATTGCCGCAAGCGATGGCGAGCGGGAACATCCAGCACGGCACCATCATCGGGAAGTTAAACGGCGTAATGCCGGCGACGACACCGAGCGGATAGCGGTACATGCCCGATTCGATATTCGTCGCAATATCGGGCAGCTGCTGCCCCATCATGAGCGTCGGAATCCCCGCTGCAAACTCGACGCATTCAATGCCGCGCTGCACCTCGCCGTACGCGTCCTCGTACACTTTGCCGTTTTCCAATGTCACGAGACGGGCAAGTTCTTCCCAATGCTCGACAAGCAGCTGCTGGTAGCGGAACAAAATGCGGGCGCGGCGCGGAACCGGCACTTTCCGCCATTCACGGAACGCCTCTTTGGCGGCCGCGACCGCTGCATCAAGCTCCTCGCGCGAAGAGAGGGGCACTTTCGCCAGCACTTCTCCTGTCGCCGGGTTCGGCACGATTTCTTCTTTTCCGGATGTCGAAGCGACCCATTGGCCGCCAATAAAGTTTTTCAATGTTTTTGTTTCGGTTACAGAGCTCATGAATGAAACCACCTTTCTAGAAAATCGAGTATAAGAGAATGGCTAAGAACATGCCGGCAAGCGGAATGATAACCGACAGAACGAATATCGGCTTATACGTCCGCTCGTGCGTTTCATGGCAGACGGCGCGAATCGTCGTCACAATGTATCCGTTGTGCGGCAGCGAATCAAGGCCACCGGAAGCAAGCGTTGCTACCCGATGCATGGCGCCGGGGTCAAGCCCTTTCGCCAGATAAATCGGCGCTAGGATTGGCAAGGCAATACCGAGACCGCCGGAAGCCGATCCGGTCATGCCGCAAATAATCGTGACGGCCAACCCCAATCCGAGCAGTTCCGGTCCAGGAATGTTCACAAGGACGTCAACCGCTTTTTGAAAGGCCGGCACATTTTTCGCCACCGCTCCGAAGCCGACGACGGCGCACGTATTAGCGGCAGCGACTAACGCATCTTGGGCGCCGGACGCCATGGCCTCCCAAAATTTGCGGACGAATTTCGCATTTAACACCCAGCAAAGCACAATACCAAGGACAAGTGACAAGACCCCTGCTGAAGTCGAAGAAATGAATTTTGCCAAAATGTTTAATGAAACAATCACCGCCACTAACGGAAGGATGGCACAAACAATGTTCGGCAGCGGACGGCCGGCGCCGCGCTCGAGCGAAGCAGCAATTTCACTCACCGCACCGGAAACGTCGCCGGTTCGGTATGGCAAGGAAAACGTTTCGCCGTTTTGTTTCGCTTTTTGGACAACACGCGTTAAATAGAGGGAACCAGCCACAGCAATCGTTGCGCCGACGAAAATGCCTACCCATCCCCCAGCCCCCGGCGTTGTATGGAAAAATTGCGTTGGAATGATGTTTTGAATCTCCGGTGAATACGGAGATGTCATTGTAAACGAAACCGAGCCGAACACCATGGCGGCCGGAATAAAACGATGCGGCGTATTCGACTGACGGAACAGTGACACGGCGATCGGGTAAACAGAAAAGCCGACGACAAACAAGCTGACACCGCCGTATGTCATAATGGCGCAGGCAGCAACGACCGCCAATACAGCATGTTTAGCGCCAAACTTTTCTTTTACCCAATGAGCGATGGAGTCAGCTGACCCGGTGTCCTCCATCACTTTGCCAAAAATCGCCCCGGCTAAGAAGATAAGAAACCAGCTGGCGAAATAGCCGGTAAAGCCCGTCATATAGCTTTCCATCAAAGCTTTTTCCAAGTTTAATCCGCCTGTCAGCGCAACAAGAACAGAACTGATCAACGCGGCAATAATGATATTGATCCCCCTCATTGTCAAAAAGATCAACAATCCCAATGAGGCCAATAAACCAATCATCCCCAGCATACTTTTCCCCCTCTTTTGACCGTTGCTTCATTTAACGGCTGACCGTATTGGTGCCATACTGATAGTCGTAACAAATATGATACAGCGCGACAATTTCCTCATGAGTCGGCACCCTTGGGTTATTCGCCGGACTGCCGCTTGCCAGCGCATCAGCCGCCATTTTATCGACTGCTTTGTCGAATGCCGCTTTGTCAATGCCCCATGTTTTCATATTCGGGATGTGCAAATCACGGCAAAGCTGTTTCACTTCTTCAACAAGCGCATCGGCCGCTTCGGCATCGGAAACGTCCTTCAGCTGCGGGTTGATGAGCCGGGCAATCACTGCCAATCGTTCTCCGGCGCTGTCTTTTGTAAATTCAAGCACCCCTGGCAACAGCATCGCATTGGACACGCCGTGCGGCACGTGGAAGAGCGCTCCGATCGGCCGCGACATGCCGTGCACAAGTGTTACCGAGGCATTCGAGAACGCCATGCCGGCCTTCATGGCCGCGATCGCCATTTTCTCCCGCGCTTCGATGTCTTGACCGTTTTCGTACGCCCGGCGCAAATGGCCGATGATCGCCTCAATGGCGGATAGCGCCAGCACATCGGTCACGGGATGGGCGCGTCGGGAAATATACGCTTCGATCGCGTGACAAAGCGCATCGACACCGGTTGCCGCGGTAACGGATGGCGGGCATGAGACAGTAAGAAGCGGGTCAACGATCGCCACGGCCGGAAGGAGCGCCGGCTGGGAAATCATCATTTTGACGTCTGTCTTCGTATCAATAATGACCGTCACTTTCGTCACTTCGGAACCGGTGCCGGCCGTCGTCGGAATGGCGATGAGCGGCACCGGTTTTTCCGTGAACATCCTAGCGTTGCCAACATAGTCGCTGATCGTTCCCTCATTCGTCATCATCACTGCCACCGCCTTCGCGGCATCGATGCTGCTGCCGCCGCCAAGAGCGATGATGACATCGCATTGCTCACTCCGGCAGACGTCAAGCGCTTCTTTTACATGAACATCCGTCGGTTCCTTGTCGACCCCTGTGTACTTGGCAAATGGCACCCCCGCCTCTTGCAAATAGTGTTCACACCGGGCGACAAGGCCGATGTTCTCCATCACCGGGTCGCTCACAATGAGCGCTTTCGACCCAAGCGCTTTCGCTTGCCTGCCGACTTCACGAAACGTTTCGCGCCCATAAATGACCCGACTCGGCACCAACAACTCGTACATCATTCCGCCTCCCTTTTCATTTGATACCGTTTTCAATATCTTCTATATGCAAACTTTGTGCCAAACCAGAAAAGCGTTACAATTACGAATTTTCCATCTCTTTAACGGAATGCCCCCTACACTTCACCTACACATCCCCTACATTATCCGACATTCTCCCGACATCCTTTTCCCCTCAACAAAAAAGAAACAACGGTCAGTCTGCCGTTGTTGATCATCACGGACGAGAAGCCCTCCTTCTCAGCGGGGAGCGTTCAAAATCCATACTTTTTTAATTTCTCATATAATGTAGATCGGTGAATGCCGAGTCTCCTCGCTGCTTCCGCCTTATTGCCGTTCGCCGCGACAAGGGCGGCAGCGATGCGTTCGCGTTCGGATTGGTAGACCATTTCTTTCCACCGGTCGGCGATGTTCACACCGCCATATTGCATAGATGCCGCCATCGGCTGAATGGCAGACAAATAGGCAGGCAAATGTTCGCGCTCAATGTTCTCCCCTTCCACCATACTAATGAGCCACTCGACGACATTGACCAGCTCGCGAATGTTTCCCGGCCATGAATAGCTGATCAACACCTCCATCGCCTCTTTCGCAAACGATTTCGTCGTGACGCCGAACTGCCGGCAAAGACGCTCCATATGGTAGGCAAGCAAGGCGGGAATATCCGTTTTCCGTTCACGCAGCGGCGGGAGATGGATGCGGATAATGTTCAGGCGGTAAAACAAATCTTCCCGGAACGTTCCGCCCCGCACCATCTCCTCGAGCGGTTTGTTCGTCGCGGCAATGATGCGCACATCCACCTCCGTTTCGGACAGTCCGCCGACTTTCTCTACTTTCTTTTCCTCAAGCACGCGCAAAATCTTCGCTTGCATCGCGAGCGGCATATCACCGATTTCGTCTAAAAACAGCGTCCCTCGGTGGGCAAGCTGAAACTTGCCGGGCTTGCCTCCCTTTTTCGCTCCGGTGAACGCCCCATCCTCATAGCCGAACAGCTCCGCTTCCAAAAGCGCCTCCGGGATGGCGGCGCAGTTCACGCTGACAAACGGTCCGTCCGCATGCGGGCCCGCCTCATGAATCGCCCGCGCCGCCACTTCCTTCCCCGTTCCGCTTTCGCCGGTGATCAATACGGTCGACGGCACGCGCGCCGCCCGGCGGATCATTTGTTTCACCGCCGCAATCGTCGGATGGCGGCCAATGATGCGCTCCACCCCTACGGCGGCGGAGGTGGCCGCCTCTTGTTTTGGCGCTGCCGCCCCGTTTTTCTCCTTCCGGCTTGCCTCGCGTGACAGCTCTTGCAGGCGCCGGAAAATTTCGTACACTTCCGATACCCCTTGGAAAATGAGCATCCCAATCGCTCCGATGACTTCGCCGTCACGCCAAATCGGGATGCGGTGCACAACCATCGGCTGGCCGTAAATTTTTTGAATATATCCACGCTCCGGAATACCGGATTGCACGCAAATGTGCAAACGGGTATTTTCGATCACTTCCGTCACATGTTTTCCGATCGCATCCTCTCGCCGGATGCCGAGAAACTGGCAGTACGCCCGGTTGATTTCCCGAATGACCCCGTTCCCATCGACGACGACGACCCCTTCATACGCCGCATCCAGCACCGTTTTCATCGTTTCAGCCAGACGGTGCGTTTCCTCCAGCTCGCCCCTTAATCGTTCAAGCTCAGCTGCCGCGCCCGAATCATCTTCTGCATCGGGCGTTTCCGAGTGGGCGTTTCTCTTCTCTGTTTCACCCTCTAATGAAAATACCGCCAATACATCTTCTACTGTCATCGCGCGATCCATTCCATCCGCCACCGCCCGCAGCACCATCCGCCACGTACATCGCCCGACCGTGCGCCCGTATTCATCGACGACATCAACGGCGTCTATCCCGTGTGCCGCTAGCAACTGAACCGCCTCCTGCAACGTTTGATGGCGGCCAAGGGTCGCTGATGCGCCATGACCAACCGTCATTGTAATCCCCCTTCACTGTTCTTTTTCACGTACCGTTCGCCGCCGGCATCAAAAAATCCTTCTGTTTTTGTCTTGAAAATCATGGAGAAAAAACGGTCGGCCGACAACTGGGGGCGCGAATGCGTTCCATTCATCAAAAAACGGAGACAGGCGCCTCACTGGCCTGTCTCCGCATTCCCGTTACGCTAAAATCTCCTCGATTTTCTCCAGCACCTCTTCGCTTAACACAACATCGACCGCCTTGACGTTTTCTTCCACTTGTTCCGGACGGCTGGCGCCGATTAAGGCGCTGGCAACGTTCGGCTGGCGCAATACCCAAGCGAGCGCAAGCTGCGATAATGTAATGCCAAGTTCAGCAGCGACTTTTTCGAGCTGTTCCACCTTCATGAACACTTCGTCATTGAGCAATCCTTGGATGAACGTGTTCGCTTTCGGATCGGCGGCGCGGCTGTCAGCCGGCAACGCTTGCCCTCGTTTGTATTTGCCGGTCAGCACCCCCTGGGCGAGCGGCGAGAAGACGATTTGGCTGATGCCGTTTTGTTCGCACACCGGAATGACTTCTTTTTCGATGTATCGGTGAAACATGTTGTATTGCGGCTGATTGACGACGATTCGGTCGAGCAAATAGTGATCGGCTACGCCGAGCGCTTCTTGAATTTGCTGGGCTGTCCATTCGCTGACGCCGACATAGAGCACTTTCCCTTGGCGGACGAGGTCGTCGATCGTGCGCAGCGTTTCATCGACCGGCGTCTCTTTGTCATAACGGTGGCAGTAGTAAATATCGACATAATCGAGCTGCAGCCGTTTTAAGCTCGCATGGAGCTGCTCAAACACATGTTTGCGGGACAAGCCGCGGTCGTTCGGGCCGTCGCCCATCGGCCAAAACACTTTCGTCGCGATGACGTACGACTCGCGCGGATATTTGCGGAGCGCCTCGCCGACGATGTTTTCCGCTTCCCCGCGCGCATACACGTTCGCCGTGTCAAACGAGTTGATGCCCAACTCATACGCTTTGTCAATGACGCGGATGGCGGTTTCTTTTTCTACGGAATTGCCGTATGTAAGCCAGCTACCTAAACTGATTTCGCTCACCTTAAGCCCGGTGCGGCCGAGTTTTCGGTACTTCATTTTCCTTCCCCTCCCCTTTAATGCAATTAATGCCAAATAGATTACTCTCTCATTATAATCCTCAGCTGTTTCTTTGCAAAGGAATTTGCCTGACTATTCACAACGATCAGTGGAAGACCGCGCCGCATCCGTCGGCCGTCTGCGGAAACAAGCAAAGAAGCGCGAGCGATGGAACAGCGCATCCGTCGGCTTGTCTTGCAGGCGTTCACCCATCTCGCCTCCCTCGGCCTCACCGATTACACCAATCCGACGTTTGAGCATTTCGCGCCAAGACTGTTTGATTTTGCGGACATCCGCCGGCGCATGAAAGAACTCGAGCGAGGCCAGAACGAGACGGAATGCCGGATGAATGTGCGGAAGTTTTTAATGGCTTTTTTTCTCGAACTGAAACGAATCTAGAGGGTGATGATACGCCTTTTCAAGGTCGAGGGCAGGCCATGGGCTTGCCCTCGTTGCCCCTAGGCGCGACAAAGAATCAGGCAGCCACCTCTCTATATCTTCATCACGCCAGCCGTCGATGGAGTCTTCCTGCTACCAACGAATGAGACAAAAGCGGCGGCCGCCGCGAATGTACCGAAGCAACGGCATATCTTCCTCGATCACCTCACCGATCACATTGACTCTGTCATCGGGCGGGAGGTCAACCAAAGTCATTTGCAGTTCACCGGCGTACCGGCCATAACGTTCGTTATCGATCGTGATGCGGCCTGCCCGACGCGGCACCGGGGGGAGAGGCTGCAACGCTTCCTGCGGCCATGCAATGGAGCAGCGCGATTCAACGGAACGAATCACATCGCGAGCCGCATCGCGCCGGTTCGTATGCACCGTTTCGACCAAAGACAACCAACCCGCTCCAACAATCGGCCGGTAGCGGATGGGGATAACGCCTGACCGCACCCAATCCATGCGCCTAAGCACCCCATCCGATACGGCCAGGTCGCCGACGAACACCTTATTCACGCCATAGGTTTCCGTAAGTTCAATATAAGCATAAACCGGATCAGCGTTCCGATGCGCTTCCAATGTCGGTAGCCCTTCATAAAGAGGACTTCGTTTTTTCGCATCCCCAGGGATAAACGCACCGATCGTTTCGATGCCACACCGACGCAACAATTGATTTTGCGCTAACATCGTCTCCCTTCCCAGCCCTGTTTCCGGACGGGGATAAAAATTATGCCATGCCTCTACATTGGATTCGTCCGCTTGATAAGAGGCTAGCTCCTTACATTCTCGTTCTGTCACCGTGCTTGCGTTCAGCACGACACTCATTTGGTTGGACAACGAAGCGGCTTCTTTCATAGAAAAACCGGCATCCAACCGCAGCCCGACAATCCCCCAACGCCCGAGCACCGTTGTAATGTCGGCATCAGCTGACAGACGTGCTATGACGGCGGGGGTGGCATCAGCCACGACCCCGATGCCATAGCGGGAAGCAAACTGGCCGATATGATCAAGCTTTTTTCGCTCCCTAAGCTCTTGGCCTTTTGAAAGATGCAATGAGGTGAACAATTGTTTCGCCCCAAGCTGCGCTACAAGCCGAAAGATGTCTTCAATTTGCTCGAGCGGCTGAAAAAGATAAAACGAAAAAGAAAGCATTATCATCCCCCACTAAATATGCGCGGCCATTTCTTCTTTAAACCCGAACCAATACGTAAATAGGAAGCCAAACGTGTACGAAATGACGAGTCCAATGAAATAAATCACATACTTTCCATCGGAAATAAGCGGGATGAGTGACAGCCCGGATACGCCAATGCCAAGCGCCGCTGTTTTCATCACCGCTTGAAATGCACCGCCGACCGCCGCCCCAAGACACGCGGTAACAAACGGCCGCCCAAGCGGCAATGTCACCCCGTACAACAGCGGCTCCCCGATGCCTAAAAATCCAACCGGCAACGCCCCTTTGATAATGTTGCGAAGCCGCTCGTTTTTTGTTTTGACATACACGGCGATCGCCGCCCCGACTTGACCAGCTCCGGCCATCGCCAATACCGGCAGTAGCGGCGTCGAACCCAATTTTTGAATCAACTCCATATGAATCGGGGTTAATCCGTGATGCAGTCCGACCATCACGAGCGGCAAAAACGTTCCGGCCAACACAGCACCCGCGACTACTCCGCCGATGTCAAGCACCGCTTTCAGCCCGCTTGTAATCGCGAACGACAACCAACCGGCAAGCGGCTGCACGGCGATCAAGGTAAACAGACAGACGATTAACAC
The DNA here is from genome assembly GCF_002217665.1 of Geobacillus uzenensis. Lineage (NCBI taxonomy): Bacteria > Bacillati > Bacillota > Bacilli > Caryophanales > Anoxybacillaceae > Geobacillus > Geobacillus uzenensis. The sequence goes on along the minus strand of NZ_NEWL01000005.1, from coordinate 291,530 downwards.
GGTGATAAGCGGCGTGACAATAATGTCGACCGCATTCGGCACAAACGAACGCACCCGTTTTTCGACCGCCGCCATGAGCCAAGCGGCAAGCAAGACCGCAAACAGGCCTCCCCTCCCAGGTGTAAGCGCTTCCCCAAATAGCTTTATATCAGCCAATGCCGGGTTGAAGACGAGAATACCGGCAATCGCCCCTAATACAGGAGTGCCGCCAAACTCTTTCGCTGTATTATATCCGACTAACACGCCAAGTGAGGCAAAAATCCCCCCGCCTATCAACAACAACAGCTGCAGCCACGTCGTCTGCGGATCAACGCCGGCGTTTTTCGCAAAGTTGGCGATTCCGTTAATAATCCCTGACGCCACCAACCCGGGAATGAGCGGGATGAAGATGCTGCCGATTTTGCGAAGCAACCGCTTTAGCGGCGTTTGCTGACGCGCTTTCACCCTTGCTTTTGTCCGCTCCGCAATATCCTCAGCCTCATTTTCGATCACTTCCCCAAGTTCTAGACCGGTAAGTTCGCATAGCGCAGCCGCCACTTTATTGACAACACCAGGGCCAACGACAATTTGCAAAGTCTCATCCTCTATGACTCCCATGACCCCTTCGATCTGTTTTAAGGCGTCCATGTTCGCTTTGCCCGGCTCGCGCAGTGACACGCGCACCCGCGTTATGCAATGGGCAATGCGGATGATGTTTTCTTTTCCCCCAACGTACTGAAGTATCGATATGGCGATTTGTTGTTCTCGAGTCATGATCGTTCTCTCCCCCTTATTTCGTTATTCAAGCGCTTTACGCACAAACCCCTTTGCTTGTTGCAGTCGTTTTTTTGCCTCTTCATAACCGCATTGGCGCAAAATCATCACGATCGCCGTTTTCACCTCCCCTTTGGCCTGTTCATAATAGTGGGACGCCTCTTCGGCGCTGACTCCTGTCGCCTCTATTAAAATGCGCTTTGCCCGCTCTTTTAACTTTTCATTTGTCGCCTGTACATCGACCATCCAGTTCCCATACACTTTGCCAATACCGACCATCGCTGCCGTAGAAATCATGTTGAGCACCATTTTTTGCGCTGTCCCAGCTTTTAACCTCGTTGAACCAGCCAACACTTCCGGCCCTGTTTCGATTTCCACCGCCGCATCGGCATACTGACTGATGGCGGCTCCTTTATTGCAGGCGATGCTTCCGGTCGATGCCCCGATTTGTTTGGCATAACGAAGGGCGCTGACCACATATGGCGTTCGGCCACTTGCTGCAATGCCGATGACAACATCGTTTTCCGTCAAGCCGACTGCCTGTAAATCGCGAACAGCAGCCTCTTCATCATCTTCCGCTCCTTCCACCGCCTTCGCAATCGCTTCCGGTCCTCCGGCAAGGACCGCCTGCACCATGGACGGTTCAGTCCCAAATGTCGGCGGGCATTCGACCGCATCAAGCAATCCGAGCCGGCCGCTCGTCCCCGCCCCGACGTAAATCAACCGTCCCCCGCGCCGAAATGCGGCGATGACAAGATGGACGACTTTTTCAATACAATCAAGTTGCTCAGCTACTGCGGCAACTGCTGCCTGATCTTCCTCGTTCATGACGTGCAAAATTTCTTTTGTCGTCATTTCATCCAAATGTTTCGTTTTTTCGTTTCGTTGTTCTGTCGCGAGATGTTCAAGCAATTTTGTCACCTCTTTGCACGTTTTAAGAAATTATATTTCATAATTATATTATAAATTTATGAAATAAAATATCAATCTATTCTTTTTTGTTTGAAACATTCCCACAAAAAAGCGGGCCCGTCTCAGGCCCGCTTTACCTCCGCAACCGCACCACTTCTTCTCTTGTTTGATGAAATCGTTCAATGACCCGGCTTCCCACCCGATGGAACGTAATCAAATACAAGGCATCGATCACGTTGAGCTGCACCATTCTCGATGCCATACTGCCAATGCGATGGTCTTGCTCAACATCCGGCAGCGCAAGTCGAATATCCGCTTCCTTATATAACGGTGATGAAGGATCAAGCTTTGTAATGGCAATGACCGTCGCCTGCTGCTTTTTTGCAAACCGGGCGATCTCCAGGACATCTTTCGTCCGCCCTGACGTCGATATGGCGACGAACACATCTCCTTCTTTCAAATGGGCCACCAGTGGCAGCATCGTATGAAAATCAGGCGATGTTACCGCCATGTAGCCAAGCTTCGTAAACTTATAACTAGCGTCCACCGCTGCGGCCGCGGAGCCGCCTACTCCGTAAAAAACCACCTTCTCGGCTTTCATCATCGCCTCAGCGGCTTTTTCTAACTCGCGCTTATCGAGTGTTGTCGTCGTCGCCTCAATGGCCGCCTTATTCACATAGGTCACTTTCATAAACAGCTCATACGGCGCATTCGGTTTGTCAATGATGGAAAAATCGTTAATGTTCATATCCGCCATCGCCAACTCGCGGACAAGTGCCAGCTTCAATCCTGGAAAACTGCCGATGCCGATCGCCTTGCAAAAGCGAATGACACTCGCCTCGCTTGTATCAGCCGCCCGCGCCAGTTCTTTGGTGGTCATCGTTGGAATCAGCTCCGCATGGCGAAGAAGATAGGCAGCCACTTTTTGTTCCGCCGGTGACAATTGCTCAAGCTGCTGTTCGATTTTCGTTAAGATCCCTATTTCACTCATCATGGTCCCATCCTTTCCGGCCACCGTTGCTATCCCCATCTTATCACGGATATCCCTTTGGACTCTACATCATAAAAAAACTTGAATAAAAAATGTTTGAATTCAAGATATATATTTGCTATGATTAATGATGAGATCATTAAGTAACCAAGAGGGGGAGAACAATGACAACATTCCAACTTGACAAAGCGCACAGCTCGATCACTTTTCAAGTCCGGCATATGATGATTTCCAAAGCAAAAGGGGAATTTGCCAACTTTGACGTCGACGTGCAAGGCGATGTGAATGAACTGGAGTCGCTGAAAGTAAAGGTAACGGTTGACGCCGCTTCAATCGATACGAAAAACGCCGACCGCGACAACCACCTCCGCTCAGCTGACTTTTTCGATGTCGAGAACTATCCGACCATTACCTTTGTCAGCGACTCGGTGCGCAAACTGTCCGACACCGAATATGAAGTGACTGGACAGCTGACGATTCGCGGCGTGACGAGAACGGAAACGTTCAAAGTCGAGTACAACGGCCAAGTGAAAAACCCGCTCACCGGCGGCATCACCGTCGGCTTTGACGTCGAAGGAACGATTAATCGCGAAGACTACGGATTAGTATGGAACGTTGCACTCGAAACTGGCGGATTCCTTGTCGGAAAAGAAGTGAAACTCAACGCCAGCTTTGAGTTTGCCCTCAGCTGAACGGTGCAGCGAAGAAGGTGTCCCGAAGCAACGGGACACCTTCTTTTGTGCTATATACACGCGGAACAACACGATGCTGCATTGAAGGCGAATCTCCTTTTTGGTCCATCCATCTTTGCCGGCGATCTGCATACGAAACCATTCAGACTACGTATTCTACGGAGAGGCTGAACCTTCTTTGTCAGCCCTTTTCAGCTTTGAACCGCTGTGCGATGCCAACATTTTGTTTCGCCTCATTGCGCCGTATACCCGCCATCGATCACGACCGCCTGCCCAGTGACGCCTTTCGCTTGTTCGCCTGCCAAAAAGAGAACATAATGGGCGACTTCTTCAACGGACAAGAGCCGCCGCTGCGGCACGAGCGGGTAAATGACTTCCTCGAGCACCTTCTCCAACGGCACCTTTCTTGTCGCCGCCAAATCAGCGAGCTGATTGCGGACGAGTTCTGTGTCGACATACCCCGGACAAAGCGCGTTCACCGTAATCCCGTACGGTGCCCCTTCTAGCGCCGCCACTTTCGTCAAGCCGATTACCCCGTGTTTTGCACTGTTGTAGGCGGCTTTTCCGGCAAACCCGATCAATCCGTTGATCGACGCCATGTTGATGATGCGGCCGTAGCGCTGCTCCTTCATCAGCGGAAACGCATGCTTAATGGCCAAAAACGGTCCAACGAGCATGACGCGGATCAACTGCTCAAACTTCTCGGTCGGAAAGTCTTCGATATTGGCGACATATTGCAAACCGGCGTTGTTCACGACAATATCGAGGCGCCCCCACCGTTTGGCCGTTTCATGGATCGTTTGCTTCACCTCTTCTTCCGCCGTCACATCACACTTGACGCCGACGACCTCGCAACCTAGCTGCCGCAACGACTCTGCCGCCTGTTCCACCTCTTCCTGCTTCAAATCGGCAAGCACGACGTTCACGCCGTTGGTTGCCAACGTTTTCGCCACTTCATAACCGATCCCCCGCGCCGCTCCGGTGACGAGGGCTGTGCGATTAACGATCACCTTTCTCACCTTCCTATGCTGTATTGGTTTCGTCAGTTAACTAAGGAAACTTTGCAGTTGCTGCAGCAACTCGTTAGGGTTGTCGGTAAATGGTGAGTGTCCCGCATTGGGTAATACGGTAAACTTCGCCCTTCCCCTAAAATCATGAACAATCTCGTCCTGCATGTTCTTCGTGACAACTACATCATGTTCGCCCCAAACAACAAGCGTGGGAGCCGTAATACGGTCCACTTCACCTGACCCATCAGTCAGACCATTGTCAAAATGACTAATATTAAAATAATTTAGCGCATAGTACACATCGAGTAAATTCCTTTGTTTCAGCACCTCATCTAAATAGGCTTCGTACCTTTCTGGTGAAGGTTGATGACACACATACATGGTTACATTAAACAGTTGTCTTAAAAAATGTTTATCTTTTTTTCGATACGCATCAGTAATCGGAATGCTTCGTAAAGGATCGCGAGCGATTTCTTCTTTCGTTCTCAACCGCTGGGTCAAGATTGGTTGTCCCTGCTCATCCACTTTGTAAAACGGATATCCCCTTGTAGAAACAGAGGCCAATAAAACAAGTTTTTCTACTTGATCAGGATAATCAGCAGCAAATTGCATACACACACCGCCACCCATCGACCAGCCGACCAAGGACACCTTTTTTAGGCCAAGCGTATCGAGCAACTGCTTAATATCTTCCGAAAAATCCTTCAGTGACTGAATCGGGCGATTGTAGGTCGAAATGCCTTGGCCGCGCAAGTCAACTGCATAAAGCTTATATACCTCGTCCATCCGTTCAAACAGAACATCCCAATGCATAGATGAAACCATGTTGCCATGGACAAGAAGGACAGGCTTTTCTCCTCCCTCCCTTTCTCGATAGCCGATCGTTTCCCCGTTAGGCAGTATAACTGATTTTAATTCTACATGTTTCATATCGTCCCCTGCCTTTAGAGTTAGTTTTGAAAACAAATGTTCTTCGTATCTTGTAAAAACTTCTTAACTTCATCTACCAATTGTTCATACTTCGATAAAATAATCGAGTAATGATTGGCATTATCGATCTCCACAAAATAACTATGGGATAAAGAAGAGGTTAATTGTCTCCATTTTTCCTTCGTCACCATAAACGTCTTGCCATCTCCGAAAGAATCCGGAGCCCATAATAATAAAGTTGGAATATTGATGTGCTCATAAAACTCATCAATTGCTGTTTGCTTCAACATATTCAATTCTTCTATGATAGCTTTCTTACATACTTTCGAACAGACAGAACCATCAAACCGGTGCTCGACATCAGCATAAAAATATTGTTCAACATATTCGTTCCAATCACTAAACAAAGGGTTTTTCTTCATTTCGTTCAGATAAGTTGTAAAATCAGGAAATACCATATCAAGCCGGTCGATAGCTGGACGGATTTTTTCAAATACTTGTTCGTCAACATTTGCCCCTCCATCTACAAGAATTAAACGTGATAATCGTTGTGGATAGGTGGCGGCAAAGCTGACACCTATCAGCGCCCCAAGGGAATGACCCATATAAATCACTTTTTCGAGTTTGAGAAAGTCCAGAACTTGCAAAATGTCCTCGACATGCTGGCGAATATTATATCCGGATGCGGGTTTCGTGCTATCACCGCGTCCGCGCAAATCGATGGCCAACACACGATAACTATCTATTAACCGCTCGGCTACTGAATCCCAGTAGCGGCTATTCGCCGTTAAACCATGGATGCAAATAATCGTTTCTCCTGTCCCGCCGAAATCAACTAAATGAAGATCAATACCATTAATTTTTATTTTTTTATCTTTCATAGCCCCAGCTCCTTTCCTAATTTTCGATCCTCGTTAGAAAGATTGTTCATACTGCTTTTTCACGGTTGGTTGTATCGATGTTTGCTTTTTTATCCCTCCATTGTCTGATTGTGCCGACAATCCCTTTTGGAAAAAACATAACAGCAAGAATATAAACCATCCCGAAAAAGATAATCCAGCGTTCAAAAACCCAATGTACCTTCGCTAGACCCATCAAACCGTGTTTCGCTAGTTCAATAAGACCAGAGCCAATGATTGCCCCGATTAAGGTGCCAACACCACCGATGATCGTCATTAACAGCGCATCAAGCGTGATTTCGGTCGAGAAAACCGATGTGTTGACAAAACGTAAGCTCGCCGCATATAACATGCCGCTTAATCCGGCAAACATGCCCGCCACCACGTTGGCAATGACTCTATAATAGAGCACACGATAACCAAGCGACTCGGCCCGCGTCTCGTTTTCCCGGATCGCTGCCAGTACTTTTCCAAGAGGAGATTCTGTGAACCGGCGTAAACAGAAATAAGAAATCACCATAAATAAGAGAGAAACAAAATAAAAGGACCATCGATCCCGAAGCAGAGCTGGCACCATAAAAGTAAACCCATCATTCCCCATTGTTAAGGAACGCCATTTTTCTGCTGCTACCATTAGCAAGCCGGCAACAGCTAAGGTTAACATCGCAAAATAATGATTTTTTAGTCTTAATGTCAGCATACCGATGATAAAACTAAGAATCATTGATAAGGCGATTGTTACAAGAGCAGCCAAAAGCACGGTTGACATGGTTGATTCATCTGCTTTTTTCATGAAAAGGGCGAATGTATACGCACCAATCCCGAAAAACATCGCATGACCGAATGACACGACCCCCGTATACCCGAGCAGCAAATCATAACTCATAGCAAATACAGCGAAGATAAAAATTTGGCTAAACAATATGAGCCATGTCCGGGAATCATAAAGAAAAGGCAGCATAGCGAGAGCAAACAAAATAAAGAACGACAGGAAGAAGCGTTTTGATGGCTGCATTTCTTATGTCACCTCCCGATCTCCGACTAGTCCTGACGGTTTAAACATTAAAATGAGTAACATAAGCAGCATATTGACACCAACTGAAATTTCCGGTATATAATACGCCGCAAATGAGCCGGCCAGCCCGACTAGCACCGAAGCCAATACAGAACCAACGATACTTCCCATACCTCCAATAACCACCACAATGAATGCCAAAATCCCATACTCCAAACCAATCCCTGAATGAATGACTCCGGAATACGGCCCTAGGAGGATGCCGGAAAGCCCGGCCATGGATGCTCCAAGAATAAATACAAACAAAAATACATTCCGAATATTAATTCCTAACGCTTGAACCATCTCTTTATTCATCACACCGGCGCGAACAATTAAGCCGATTTTTGTCCTGTTTAGTAGGAGCAACAATGCAATCAATACAACGAGGCCAATGAAAATAATAAACAGCCGATATTTAATGACGACGAAATCACCAATTCCCCAGCTTCCCGACAAATATTTCGGAGGTTGTGCCATAATTTGATTTGGTCCCCAAAATACTTTGACTAACTCCCCTAACACAAGCATGGCACCTAAAGTGATTAAAATTTGTTGAGTATGATTTCCGTAAACAGGGAGAATAATGAACCGCTCTAGTAAAGCCCCGAGGACCGCCCCCGCCGCAACTGCAGCCAATATTCCTAACAAAAAATGATCCGTTAATGTATAAACCCAAACTCCGGCGTACGCCCCCCAAAGGAACAGCGCCCCGTGAGCGAAGTTTAGCACATCCATTAAACCGAAAATAAGACTGAGGCCAGCCGCGAGCAGAAAAAGCAGCATTCCCGTCGCCAAGCCGTTAATGATCAAACTGAATACAATGTCCATATACTCCTGCCCTCCTGTTACGTAATCCCTAAATACTGTCGGCACATCTCTTTATCTTCTCTCAATTGTTCCATCTTTCCGCTATAAACCGTTCGTCCATTGTCAATAATGTAAAAATCATCGCCGATTGCACTGGCCATCATAAAATTTTGTTCAACAAGAATAATGGTTCGTTTCTTTTTCATCTCCATAATCGATTCACTAACCTTCTCAACCATAATCGGGGCTAATCCTTTACTCGGTTCATCGATGAGCATCAACTGACTGTCTTGGATATATGCTCTAGCAAGAGCAAGCATTTGCTTTTGTCCGCCGCTTAGATGACCGCCCTTCTTATGCCAAAATGTTTTCAGGTCAGGAAAAAGAGCCAGCACATAATCGAGCCGCTCTGACTCTTTTTCGTCATTTTTCCGCATAGCAATGTATAAATTTTCTCCGACCGTCAACCCGTTAAAAATTCCCTGATCTTCTGGAACGTAACTAATTCCTTTACGAGCGATTTCGTGCGGGGCTAAAGAGTCAACACGCTCATTTTTGAAATAAATGGTACCGCGGCTAACTTTGTGAAACCCCATAATCGAACGCAATGTCGTTGTTTTCCCTGCCCCATTTCTCCCTAGTAAGACCGTCACCCTTCCTTCTTTTGCTTCCAATGACACGCCTTGGAGGATATGATATTGCTGAATAAATGTATGAATGCCCTCCACTTTCAAAAGAGTCATTTATATTCCCCCTAAGTATGCCGACTGAACTTGCTCATTCTTGATAATTTCCTTCGGTTTTCCATCAGCAAGTAACCGTCCGTTGAAAAGCACCATAATCGTATCGGACAAATCAAGAACCATATCGATTTTATGTTCGATTAATAAAATTGTTCGATTTCGTTGTTCTTTAATTTTTTGAATCACCTCAAGAATTTTCGGAACTTCTTCAAGAGACATACCTGCTGTCGGTTCGTCTAAAAGCAAAAGATCTGTCTCTAACGCAAGCAGCATGGCAATTTCCAACTTCCGCTTTTCGCCGTGTGCAAGATGAACAGCCAGCTCATCCGCCTTATTGTCTAACAAGACGAGCTCGAGCCACTCATATGCCTTCTCTTCAATTTCCTTAAAACGTTTTGCATTCGAAAAACAGTTAAAATACACCCTAGACTTGGATTGCACAGCAAGACGGACATTTTCAAAACAAGTCAGTTGCGGGAAAACATTAGTAATCTGAAAAGATCGTCCGATTCCTTTTCTTGTTCTCAAAGCTGGAGGTAGGTTTGTAATATTTTCCCCCTTAAAAAACACATGGCCATGCGTCGGTTTTAGCTGTCCGCTTAATAAGTTAAAAAACGTTGTTTTTCCCGCCCCGTTCGGGCCGATAATGGACTTTACCTCATGCTCTTCAATTTGGATGCTGACATGGTCTACAGCCACATGATCCCCGAAACGAACCGTCAGCTGTTTCGTTTCTAAAATCGTTCCCACTTTCCCACTCCCTTGTTTTATTTTGAGGGGAGGAAGGGGAGGATCAAACCAATGCATGTGAATCCCCTTCCCCTGTGGATGTCTACCGGTTATTCATGATCGGTGGCTCCGTTTCTTCAGGAGTCAGCTCCCTGATCAATACAGGAACCGGGTAATCAAATCCTTCCTTTCGTTCTAACCTAACAGCATACAGTGTCTGCAACGCTTGATGGTCTTCTTTTCGGAACGTCATCTTACCTTTCGGGGTTTCGAATGTCATGCCTTCCATAACCTTAACGAGCGCGTCTCCACTAGCATCGCCATTTGTCTTTTTCAATGCTTCCACAATAGCGATCGCCGCCGACATTCCTCCTGGAGTGAATAAATCTGGAACTTGGCCATTAAACCGCTTTTTGTGCTCTTCGACAAGCCAATCGTTAACTTTGTTTTTTGGAAGGGTGTAATGGTACACTGTAAATCCTTCCATGCCAACAATATCGTTCATCGTCTTCAGTGCAGCAATATCCGGAGCGCCGGTTGAAATTTTAATGCCTTTTTCTTGCACCTTCATGTCGGACAGCTGTTTCCACGGGGAATTTGCGCCAGCCCAGATCACAAATAAATAATCCGGTTTCTTTTCGATGATTCGCTGAATATTGGAAGTAAAGTCCACCCCTTGCGGATCAGCGTACTCTTCCAAGACGATATCAGCTCCTAGTTTTTCGGCCGCCTTTTTGAACGCTGCTACACCATCACGTCCAAACGCATTATCTTGGGCAAGCGTAGCAATTTTGCCCCCCTCCTTGGCAATCGCTTGCGCCCCGGCAATCGCATCCTGCGAGGAATTTCTAGCGGTGCGGAAAATATACTTATTCCAGTTTGCGCCGGTGATGCTGTCGGCTACCGCTGGTTCAACGACCATCACTTTTTTGTATTCTTCCGCAAGCGGCAAAACAGCAAGTGTATCGCCTGATGAACTAGAACCGACAAGGATATCTACACCGTCGTCTTCAAACAGCTTTGTTGCCTTTTGTACCGCCGTATCTGGTTTCGTTTCCGTATCTTCGTAAATAACCTTAATTTTTTTGCCCGCTACTTCTCGAGTGCCGTTTGTCGCATAATCAAGCCCCAACTCGAATCCATTAACTGTCTGTTTTCCATACGCCTCCAACGGACCTGTTAAAGACGCTAGCACACCAATTTTGATTGTGCCTTGACCGACAGTGTCTCCCCCACTCTCTTGATCGTCTTCAGTTGTTTTGCTGCTACATGCCGATACGAAGAAAAGGGCAGCGACAGCCAGAGTCCCCATCCAGTTAAACAATTTTTTCCTTCTTTTCAACTCGCCTTCCCCCTTTGGTTTAACATCGTTTGAATGTATTATGAGATAAAACAGTTGCAATTCAGTTACAAACATCTGTCGACAAAAAAACCGCCTCCTAAACGGCGGAACACATAGGCAAATATGATTTGACGACACCTAGCACCAAAATAAAACGCTCCCCGCCCGTAATATGCTAGAGCTAGGAAGCGACTGAACGTACGTCACCCACATTGGACAAGGAGAACAACCCAGTGCCCCTTGAAAGAGGCTCCCCTGAACGCGTTACAAGGCTTGCGATGCCAATGAAAGATAGGAAGGAGGCGGTATACCATAACCCCAGATGATGAACACATCGTGAAAATCGATATTATCGCAGACAAACGTGCCGTCAATTCATTGTAATCATTTCAAACATTTGCTTTGTCGTTTCCAACGGTTCGACACCAAGCTCGTTTTTCAATTGCTCGCAGCATTTTTTATATAGCTTGACCGCATAAGTACGGTTATTTTTCCGATAATAGCAATACATCAACAACCGATAGGCTTCTTCCCAACAACGGTCTCTAGCCAGTATTTGATCACACCAATAAATCGCTTCATCAAAATTCTCCTGCGACACGTTAATTTGCGCCAACCGCTCCGCTCCCTTCAAAAATAAAAGGAGCAGTCTTTCTCTCTCTTCGGCACACCAGTCCGCATAAAGACGATCCGGCAAATAATCGCCTTGGTATAGACCGAGTCCTTGTTTTAACATTTCGGCAGCCGCGTCTCGGTCCCTCTCTTCCAATCCTTTTTCAATCAACGTTTGAAATTGGACAGCATCAATTTCAATGACCGCTTTACTGCTTAATCCATACAACACCCCCCGCCTTTCGATAAAAAATGATTCCGAACGCGCTTTACGATGGGGTTCGATGACTTTGTTCAACGCGTTCAGCGCCACTTTAAAATCCCGTTCCGCTGCCGCTTCATGACTGTCCTTCCAAAGCAAAGATAATATTTTGCTTCGCGGCAACAGCTGGCCGCGCCGGGTAATGAACAATTGAAACAGTTCTTTGGCCTTTTCCCGCTTCCATTCCCGTTCACTCACTTCTTTCTGTCCCAAAAACAGTTTAAACTCTCCCAAAGTGCGAACTTTCAACGTGTAGCCAGGATGAAAAGAAACGTCTTTCATTCCCACTCGTTCAAGCAATCGACTGGCGGTATGTGTTTCGATCCCTTGTTTTTTCGCTTTCATTAACATCGGTATGATGCTTTGTAAGTCATTCGGACCAAACAATGTTTTTTTCTCAACAAAAAATGAATAATCTTGTTTATCGATCAGATGCAAACATTGTTGAAAGGATGCATGAAATGCCTGTTCATTTTTTTGCTCAAATTCCAGCAGCGAGATCCAAAAATATGAAACCATTAAACCGTATTGACAACCGCATTGCTGAAAGATCGATAAACATTGGTGAAACATTTGTCGTGCTTTTTGAATATCACCGCTATAATACAACGCAATTCCTAGGGCAAGGAGAATAAATGATGACAGCCAAATATCCTTCACCTTTTCTGTTTCCGAAAGCGCTCTCATCCCACATTCCAATGCTAGATCATAGCAGCCGCTTCTTCCATACAGCAAGCATAATCCCATCCAAGGCTCAGCTTTTCCGCGTGAAATGTTCATATCATCCATCATACAAATGGCTGTTTCATAACAATGAATAGCCATTGTTTGCTCATATACATGATTGAACTGCAACGCATGTCCTTTTCTCATCCATCCGCAAGCCTCAACAAAAGGTGCTTTCCATTTGATTCCCTGGAGGATTCCCGACTCAGCCAGTTTTTTTGCTTCTTCGACTTCTCCCATATATACACAAATGAGCGCCAGTAAAATTTCACTCGTCCGGTGCGCTCTCGATAAATATAGCTGCTCGTTTTGCTTTTCCCTATAGTTTTTCAAAATTTCTTTTGCTTGTTTAAGCCGCCCTGTTCTTAAATAAAGCCGCGCTTCTAATTCAATCATTTTTAAATGTTTTGTACCATCTTCGAACGATTTCGTTTGTAAATACCACTTTTCCGCATCCACAGTATTCCCCATATTCAGCAAATTTTCAGCCATAAGAACATACAGTGATCGTTTTCTCTCATTCCCACCAAACTGATCAGAGTGTGGGTGATCCAGTAATACAATGGCTTTTCTCAACAATGGATCTGCTTTGCTCGGTTGCACCGTGTCAAGATATACCCTTGCTTGCCCTTCCACTCCTAAACCTATGCCGATTCCATCATTTTTTATCTCCGCGTTGCTTTCCATCCGTCGATAGCAATCGAGGGCCTCTTCGTATTGTGATCGATATCGATAAATTTCCCCTTGATAAAACCAAAGCATATAGTACTGATTTTTTACATGTTCGGGAATTTGAAGAAGAACTTTGAGAAGTGTCTCGATTTTCCCTTCTTCCAACATCGATCTGCCGTTGGGCTGAAGGATGACAGCTATCCGCTCGTACTCCTTGATCTCTAACAAATGAAGGATCGCTTTTTCGTAGTTTTGCGAACGAATATAATAATCAGCAGCTTGTTGATGAGTATGATAAAAAACGTCTGCCTTTTTACTGATTTGTGATTGCAGAAATTCCCGGAACAATGCGTGATAACGGTATCGTCCCTCACTAATCGGATTGATAAATAAATTTTGCCTCATTAAGTAGTCTAAAATATAACGTGTATCTTCCTCTGAAAACCATAGATGACAAACAGATTCCGAGAATTCTTCAAACACACTGGTCCGCTCTAAAAAATCACGCACCACGTCTGGCTGCTTAAAAAACACTTCTAAAGCCAGAAAACGAAATAAATCATCCATAGAGGCCGATTGAGTGTTAGAAAATGAATAATCCGGCTTCATTTTCATTTGGTGCCAAATCATCTGGATAGCGATGATCCATCCCTCTGTCATAGTATAGATTTGTTCGACAGTCTCCCAGTCCAAAGGAATTCCGTAGGAATCAGAAAACAAGACATCTATTTCCTCTCTCGAAAATACTAAGTCCTTCTCCGTGATCTCTAACATTTCCCCTTTGACTTTCATCGTCTCTAAAATATCCCAAGGAGGGCGGCCTCTGCTTGAGATCACAAGATGAACATTCGCTGGCTTGTGCACGATAAACAGTTTCATCCATCGACTGATCCATTCCGAACGGTCAAGCAAGTGAAAATCATCGAGTACAAGGATAAATTCCTCGCGAAGGGCTTTCATCTCATTAATAAACTTTGAACAAATAAATTCAACTTTTTCTTGATCATAGTTAGAAGAAGCCTCTTGTTCAAGGACCGTCAGCAGTTCCATCCCAAAATCAGGAAATAGCGTACGAACACAATAGACCATATGGATAAGAAAAGGAAAAAAGTTATCGTCCTGTTCTGAAACCGTATACCAGCAAAACGGTGTATATGAATTGCTAAGCAACAAAGCCAACGATGTACTTTTGCCATAACCCGGTCCCGAGTGAATAATGGTGAGGGGATAGTTTTTCATACGAATTAATTTTTTCATCAAGGATGGGCGTACAATCACCGTTTCCTTGAGATAAGGCGGAATAAACTTTGTCTCTATAACTGAAGATAGATAGTTCATTCAATCCCCCCTCTGATGAACAATTCCTGTTGAACTGAGCACATCTCTAGAAGGCCGGTGAAAAATGGCTGCCACGAGCAAATCAGCGGCATCTCGCCAAAAAAGAAGGCTGATTTCGCCAGGTTTTTCTAACTGAGAAACAGATGGAATAGCACTATTTTGTACTAAATCACCGCCCCTCTAGATTCTCAATAGTGGATTATTCGACAGTTGCCCGAAAAAATCCTACTCGATTTTCATGCCATTGTTGTGAATTGCTCCACAAAGGAGAAAGAAACAAAAAATAGATCAAGGGAGCCTAAAAGCAGACGCTTTTGGACTCCCTTCGTTGTTCGATTTTTGACTCTAGGAACACCTTACAAATATTATGCCCAGTCTTTACAAAGCCTCAATAAACACCGCCGTTCCCATTCCACCGCCCACGCATAAAGAGGCAATTCCTTTTTCAAGCTGACGGCGCTGCAACTCATGAATAAGACTGACGACAATACGCGCTCCTGTGCATCCAATCGGATGTCCCAAGCTGATGCCGCTTCCGTTTACGTTCACTTTATCTCTATCTAAACGCAGTTCCCTTTCTACAGCTAAATACTGAGCAGCAAATGCTTCATTGATTTCAATTAAATCGGCTTCCGCTAACGTCCAATTTACCCTTTCTAATCCTTTTTGTACCGCTGGAACCGGACCGCGTCCCATCACTAGAGGATCCACTCCGGCAACAGCATAACCAACTACTTTCGCAAGCGGCTGGATTCCTCGTTGCTGCGCATACTCGGCGGACATGAGCACAAGCGCAGCAGCACCGTCATTAATTCCCGACGCATTCCCTGCTGTTACCGTTCCATTTTTTCGAAATACAGGTTTTAAAGAAGCCAATTTTTCTTTCGTCACATCGGCTCGTGGATGCTCATCTTTCGTTACAACTATCTCTTCCTTCCGTGTTTTTACCGTGATCGGAACAATTTGAGAATCAAAGTATCCCGATTCCATCGCCAAAATAGCTCGTCGATGGCTTAACAACGCCAGCTCATCCTGCTCTTCCCTTGTGATCCCGTACTGTTCGGCAAGATTCTCGGCCGTTTCCCCCATCATCACATGGTGAATGGGGTCCTCAAGAACTTCCCAAACGCTATCATAGACTTGCTGGTGCTGTAAACGCGCCCCCCAACGATACTGCTTTACTATATACGGACTAGAACTCATGGCTTCCACGCCGCCGGCAATGACCACATCGCTCAGCCCGACTTCAATTTGCATAGCCGCCGAAATAATCGCTTGCATTCCAGAAGCGCACTGGCGCTGAATCGTAAAACCGGTTGTTGTATGAGGAAATCCGGCTAGCAAGGCAGCCGTTCTTGCTGTATTAGGTATATCCGTCCTCTGAATGCAATGCCCCAAAATCACTTCGTTTACTTCGCTTTTCTCAATTTGGCTGCGCTTTACTGCTTCCTCTAAAACAGGAACAATTAAATCTGTTGGCAACAGGTCTTTAAAGACGCCGCCAAATGTTCCAATCGGTGTGCGCACGGCTGCTGTAATGACCACTTCTCTCATTCTGTATCGCTCCTCCCTCATCACATAACATCTTCACTGTGCCGTATACCCGCCATCGATGACAACCGCCTGCCCGGTGATACCTCTTGCTTGTTCACTCGCTAAAAACAGCGCATAGTTTGCAATTTCCTCAACCGACAACAGACGCCGTTGTGGCACAAGCGGATAAATGACCTCCTCCAATACTTTTTCTAACGGAACATTTCTGGCAGCCGCTAAATCACTCAATTGGTTACGGACAAGCGGTGTATCGACATATCCGGGACATAGAGCATTAACCGTAATTCCATACGGTGCTCCTTCAAGGGCCGCCACCTTTGTTAAACCAATGACCCCGTGCTTCGCGCTATTGTATGCTGCTTTTCCAGCAAAACCGACTAAGCCGTTAATGGAGGCGATGTTAATAATACGGCCATAGTTTTGTTGTTTCATCGTTGGAAAAACATGTTTAATAGCAATGAATGGGGCTACGAGCATAACATCAACAAGCTGTTTAAATTTCTGCGTTGGAAAATCTTCAATATTGGCTACATACTGCAATCCTGCATTGTTAATCAGAATATCAATCCGCCCGAATCGGTTCAACGTTTCATCCAAGGCCGCTTTAACCTCTTCCTCAGACGTGACATCGCACTTCAGGCCAATCGCCTCATAGTCGCTATTTTGCAGCGATTCAGCCGCTTTCTCCATGGCTGTTTTATGGATGTCTGTGAGCACAACTTTACTGCCGTTTTCAGCAAAGGTTTTCGCCATTTCATACCCAATTCCGCTCGCTGCTCCCGTAATCAACATTACTTTTCCTTTTACCACTATCTGATCCCCCCACCGATGTTTCATCTAAGCGTGATGCCCTCTATCCTTTCAATAAAACGACATTTCCCTTTTGTGCACTTCTTCAGATTCCTAAACCAAGGGAAAATAAAATGATTGCCAACACCGTCCCTAGCGCAGGAACAATCACGGTTAAAGCCCCTACCGCATTATAGGCATCCTGATGGGTTTCCCCACAAATCGCTCGAATCGTTGTAACTACATATCCGTTATGCGGCAACGAATCGAGTGCTCCAGAAGAAATGGCAACCACACGATGCAGCGCTTCCGGATTGACTCCCATATCCAGATAGTGCGGCGCGATGAGCGGCAACGCAATAGCCTGTCCTCCAGATGCTGAACCCGTCATTCCTGCAATGACACTAACCGCAATAGCTCCCCCAATTAATGGGCTGCCCGGAATGCTCGTAATCGTTTCTACCGCTGTGTGAAAGGCAGGAACAGCCTTCGCCACGCCGCCAAACCCAACCACCGCCGCTGTGTTCCCTAAGGCGATTAATGCTCCGATCGTTCCCTCAGATACAGCATTTTCAAAATTTTTGAAATACTTATAATTGCATACATACGTAGCGATGACACCACCAAGCAAAGCCACAATGAGTGCCGATTGTTTTAAGGAATCATGAAACACAAACGAAATCACTAATACAACCAAAAGCGGAATGAGACCGAGAACGGGATGAGGCAGTTCTTGGCCTTCTTCGACCGGGTCGCCTAATCTAGAAACAAATCTCTCCCCTCTCGCCACTGCTTTATCGATCATTTTCTTCAACCACCAGTAGCCGAACAAAGCCATAAAAATTGCAACGATGAGACTGACTTCCCATCCAGCATATGGAGACGTCTTTAAATATTCAATCGGAATCCAGTTTTGAATTTCGGGAGACCCCGCTGACGTCATCGTAAATGTCACAGAACCAAACGCAAGGGCTGCTGGAATAAAGCGGCGCGGCAAATTAGCTTGCTTAAACAAACTCACAGCCATCGGATAAACAGAAAATGCCACGACGAATAAGCTGACTCCTCCATATGTTAAAACGGCACAAGCAATCACAATGGCCAACGCTGCATGCTTCATTCCCAACTTATCCACAATCCATTTCGAAACGCTATGAGCCGCCCCACTGTCTTCCATTAATTTACCAAAAATAGCACCTAATAAAAACATTAGATACCAAGATTGAATAAAGCTTGAGAATCCCGTCATATAATTTCCGACTAAATTGGCTTCCCCTCCGCCAACCAACTGCGGAAAGAGCGGCAATCCGCTGAAAACAGCCACTACGAATGCGCATAGTGGCGCAGCAATAAATAAATTCATTCCTCTCATGGTTAAATAAATGAGTAATGCCAATCCCCCAATTAGACCGATCATGCTCCACATCCCCGATCACCCCTAGACAAAATTATGCCTGAATAAAAAGCGTTTCATCGATAATCAATGTTGGTTCTGTCAGAGATTGAATCTCTTCGACGCTACTTCCATCCAAAATTTCTACTAACTTCAAGCCATTCTCGGTCACGTCTATAACCGCTTTTTCGGTAATAATGCGGTTGACCACTTTCCTTCCTGTCAACGGAAGACTACACTTTTTCACAATCTTCGGTTTTCCATCCTTGCTAACATGCTCCATAACAACAATAATCTTTTTCGCTCCATGCACTAGATCCATCGCTCCTCCCATGCCTTTAATCATTTTTCCAGGGATCATCCAATTAGCAAGATCACCCTCTTCCGAAACTTCCATTCCTCCTAAAATAGCTACATCGATATGACCGCCACGGATCATGGCAAATGATTCGGCACTGCTAAAATAGCAAGCTCCGGGAATAGCCGTTATCGTTTCTTTCCCGGCATTGATTAAATCGGGGTCTACCTCATCCTTGAGAGGGTAAGGTCCAATCCCTAACAATCCGTTTTCAGATTGCAGCACCACCTTTTTATGCGATTGAATAAAATTGGCGACAAGAGTTGGTATTCCAATCCCTAAATTGACGTAGAAACCGTTTTCAATCTCCTGTTCAGCACGCTTGGCAATTCTTTCACGAATGGATTGTTTATTCATTGTTTTCACTTGCTCCCTTCTTTGACATACTAGCGAACAACTAGACGTTCAATCCGTTTTTCTTGTTTTCCAACTACTAATCGTTGTACATAAATGCTCGGCGTATGAATGTGATCCGGATCCAATTCTCCAATTTCCACAAGTTCCTCCACTTCTGCAATCGTAACTTTCCCTGCTGCCGCCATCATCGGGTTAAAGTTGCGCGCTGTTTTATTGTAAATCAAGTTCCCCATTTTATCTCCTTTCCACGCACGCACTAAACTAAAGTCAGCAACTAACGCTGTTTCAAGAATATACTCTTTGCCGTTAAATACTCGGACTTCTTTCCCTTCGGCAATCGGAGTGCCAACTCCGGCAGGAGTATAAAAGGCTGGAATTCCGGCCCCACCAGCGCGAATACGTTCCGCCAACGTTCCTTGGGGAATTAATTCCACTTCTATTTCCTGATTGAGAACTTGGCGTTCAAACTTTTTATTTTCTCCAACATAAGAAGCGATCATTTTCTTAATTTGCTTATTTTTGAGGAGCAATCCCAGTCCCCAGTCATCCACACCGCAATTATTGGAGATAACCGTTAAATCCTTGACACCGGTTTCCGCTAACGCGAGAATTAAGTTTTCCGGAATGCCGACAAGACCGAAGCCGCCAACCATAATCGTTGCCCCATCTGGAATGTCTTTCACCGCCTCGATAAAAGACGAATGTACTTGCTTCATTGGTGTTTTACCTCCCTATGTGTTATTGATTTCTTCGTTCACTTATACAAGCAAGAATGATGCCAACAAAATATATTAAGAGCAGACAGAATAACGAGTTCAACATCTCTTTCTTTATTCCAAAAACTCGGACATTTGTTCAATAAAAACTTTATTCCTTACCCAAACACTACTTCACTTGTATGTTGTTCACACAAAAAATCCGGAATCTCGGAACAAATTCCAAGATTCCGGAAAACTAACCATCCAGACCGTATTTTTTTATCTTCTCATACATCGTTGACTTGCTAATGCCTAAAGCCTCAGCTGCCTTTACTTTATCGTTCTGATGAAGCGACAAACTTTTTTTGATAATTGCCTTCTCCGTTTCTTCAAGCAGCTGCTTTAGTGTTTTTCCTTGCAATTGATATACGGAATTGGCTCTTAAATACTCCGGTAATGCTTCAACGGTAATCGTTTCTCCTTCAGCAAAGTGAACAGCCACTTCCATGACATTTTCAAGTTCACGGATGTTCCCCGGCCATGAATGTTGAGAAAAAATATGCCATACGTTCTCATCAATGGCTGTGATTCGTTTTCCCAAGCGCTTGCTGATCTTATTCACGAAATGATGCACCAATGCGCTGAGATCCTCTGGCCTCTCACGCAAAGGAGGAATGAAAATCGACACGACATTAATACGGTAGTATAAATCTTCACGGAACCGTTTTTCTTCGATCAACTTTTCCAAGGGCCGATTGGTAGCAGCGATAATTCGGACATCGACGGGAACTGTTTTTGTTGCCCCCACCGGTTCAATCTCCTTCTCCTGCAAAACGCGCAACAATTTCACTTGCATATGCAACGGCATATCGCCAATTTCATCAAGAAAAACCGTTCCGCCATCAGCTAATTGAAACTTTCCTTTTTTTCCGCCTTTTTTCGCTCCAGTAAAGGCTCCTTCTTCGTAGCCAAACAGTTCTGATTCCAATAAGTGATCGGGAATAGCACCGCAGTTGACCTTGATAAACGGCTTATGACTTCGGCTGCTTAACTGATGAATGCTATGGGCGAACAACTCTTTACCCGTGCCGCTTTCCCCGCGAATCAACACCGAAACGTCACTATCAGCAATACGTTTTACTCGCTCCTTTAACATTTCCATTTGTTTTGATTGGGAAACAATATCTCTTAATGTATATTTCGCTCCATTGTCCTCGTTCCTTTCCTCTAAATACGTTTGTAATTGCAATAACAAACTTTTAATATGGCTATTCATCCGTTTCCATTCATGAACATCGCGAAAAATAACTGTTCCGACCGCTCCGACGATTCTCCCATTGATCACAATGGGAATACGGTTGGCAATCATATAGTTTCCTTTTATATATTGTAAATCAGCCATCTCTTCTTTTCCGGTTTGAACAACAATATGCATTCTCGTATTTTCAATCACCTCCGTTACGTGCTTGCCGATAACTTCTTCCTGCTCTTTTTCCAAAAACTCGCAATAACTTTTATTTATATAAATGATTTTTCCTTTTTCATCCACAACGACAATTCCCTCATGAGCACTGTCAATAATAGTTTTCAGCATTTCGTTCTGAAAGACTGTAGATTTGTTCTCCATCATCTCCCTCCCCCACTTTTACCCCTTTGTTTGCCCATCCATTTTTTAACTTCCAACAGTTCCATCTACTATTTGCACCGATTCTCCTGGAATTAGGGTAACATAAATTCTCTCAGGCTCTACCGGCTCACCAGCAATTAGTTTCAATAGATGTTCGGAAGCAATAGAGCCCCATTTGCGCTTTGAATATTCAATGGTTGCTAGACGAGGACGAGTATAACGAGACACTTCAATGTTATCGAAACCGATAATGTGAATATGCTCACCGACTTTATAATCTGTCTTATCCAAAAAGTTGTACATACCAATCGCCATTTCATCGTTTAAACAAAAGACTGCAACTGGTTGGTCATACTTCTCGATAATTTGCTGTGCTGCACGTTCTCCAGACGGCTTATGAAAGTCCCCTTCAATCTCTGTATAATCGATATGCGGATGGCGTTCGATCACTTGCCTGACGGCTTTCAAACGCTGATCAGAATCATATGAACCCTTCGGTCCTGTAACAACATAGATTTTACGATGGCCCCTCTCGATTAAATAATCCATTGCCAAGGTAGCGCCAGCTTTATTATCAAGCAATACTTGGCTAATGTTTGGATGATCCAGTTCTCGATCCAGAACGACTAGTTTATGTCCACGGTCGGCGTAGTTAAGCAATTCTTCACTGGAAAACGTTTGATCTAAAATGATAGCGCCATCAATCATTCGTTCCGGCAAAAAACGATGTGACTGTTTACCACTGCAGACAATAAGTTCATACCCGTTATTCTCCAAAGTTTCAAGCATCCCTTGCAGCAGCTGACCATAAAATGCCCCGCTATAATTAGTTAAAAAAGCGCCAATAATTTTTGTTTCCCGTTTTTTTAATGTTCGCGCCGCTGCGTTCGGCACATAATTCAATTCTTTCGCAATCGCTAAAATCCTCGCGGTCGTTTCTTCTGTTACCTTCGGACTGCCGTTCAAAGCATAAGAAACTGTTGATATAGAAACTCCCGCTTTTTTCGCAATGTCTTTAATACTAACCATCAAAACTCTCTCCTATCTAACCCACGTACTCTTTCCATATATTATACATTGTTTACTTAATTTTTTATACAAATCCAGATCGCTTCTATTCTCTCCCTGATTCCCCAAAAAATATGGCGGCCCTATCAAGACCGCTCAAACGTTACTGCATAAAAATCTCAATGATATTCGAATCCTCTCTTAGTAAGCCGTTGAGATCTTGTTGGCTAATTCGAACACCGCTGTTACGATAACGGTTTGTCATGGTTTGTGCTTCAATATCCCGGCCATTAACGACAACACGATTTATATATTGACCGCGAAGATGATAAACAAATGTAACTGGACGCCCCATCCACTTAAAATGAAACTCGAGCCCATCAAGCTTTTGCGGTAGTACCGGATCAATGACGAGATCACCTGCCAACAGACGAATTCCTAAACAATGGGAAATCAACTGATTCATATATATCCCTGGACCGCTTGAATAAATACGCCAGCCGCCTTTTACCGGTATCTTTCCTTCACGCAATTGGTCAAACTGCTCTTGCGCTTCATAGCGCGTGTTAAATTTTCCGTCTGAACTACTGAAATATGCATTACTTTGCCGTCGTTCTGCATTCGGCACAACGTCTTGAATTCCTACTGGATTAATAATTGATAAGCCGTTCCATGCTTCTTCAGCCTTTCCTAGTTTCGTCATCGCCTCGACAAAACGAATATGAGCGTGGACGTATTGAAGGCCAACTTCCCGACCAAAATTAGCTGCCTGTTCGGCACGCTTAAAATGAGTGCTTACGCCTCCATCATACCTAGCAGGCCGATCCATCAAACGAACACCGTCTGGAAAATACAATTTCTCCTTGATAAGTTGATAATGAGCTTCTGCCTGTTCTGGTGCCAACAATTCACTGATGATTCCTCGGGTCATCGGAATCAAACGATAGTGAATTCCTGTTTTTGCATCGTCGGGATGAAGCATCATCTCTACTTTCCCCGGTTTCTCCATATAGATGAACCCCGGAATTACTTCTGATGACAGTATATAGCGATGAAAATCTGCCTCGATTGCCGAAGCCAATGCTTTAAGTTGTGTCGCCTCTTCTCCATCCACATCTACTAAAGCGCGCGATAACTGACGAAAAGCTTGGTAAGTTAATGCAACCGTCCAACTACTTACCATATATTGTTTCAGTTGAGCGTTAGCCGGCTGAAGTGTGTCATCCCAGTCGCCATCCCCGTACGATGATAGATGCGTCCCATGTAAAAAATGTTGTTTAATGCAGGCAATCGCTTTTTTGACGTGTTCCCATATAGTAGCCGTTTCTTCTGTAAACTCGAAACTGTCTCGTTTCGTATAAGGAACCCTTTCTTGCAGAATGCCGTAATCTTTCGTTGCAATCAAATAGTCCCCCAACACTTTCAATGGCCAAACAATAATATCGCCATGACTTTCTTCCTGCTGAACCCGAGAGTACTCGTCAAACATAAACCACTGTGGCCAGTTGCCGTTTTCATACTGATGAGAATATGCGGTTTTTAAAATATCGCGAACTGCTCCGTAATGTTGGGCTGCCATCAAATACTCGGTTGGCCCTTGACATACGTCCCTCGTTCCCCAAGCAGCCCCAGTATATTGTTCGAGTCCGCGTGGAACTAAATAATGAACAAACATATTGTGTGTATACCACCAAGCAAGAGCATTCACTCTTCTCAGTTCATCCGTTACTTCCCCATTCTGGGATAAGAAAAACCCGTTCATGACTGTTTGATAAAAGGCACGATAACATTCAATTTCTGTTTCCGCCTTCCGTCCAACAAAAGGCATTTCCTTACCGTCAAGAAGGCCTTGGATTGTTATTGTCCACTCACTCGTTGCACTTACGTCCAGAACAACAAGAGAAGCAGACTGCGGCAAAACGTTTGATGCAAACTTTCGTTCATCCGCGACCTTAACATCCGCACCAGATACCTGCAACTGATAACATAAGTTAGGATATGTTTTAGCACTATCCGATGCTTGATCCGCATAAAACGAAATCGTTTGCCCCTTTGTTTTCATCAGGAACGGTACTTCGTATTCATGGTTATTCATCGATACTTGGTTCGTAACAAGGTAACGATAGGCTTTGCCGCTGGCAGAGCGGACATGCAAATGCACTTCTGGTGCATCAACCGTTGTATAATTCGTAATAATCAACAAATCGTCTGTCGTTTTATAAAACCACCGTGCATAGTTAAATCCCATTTCAAACATCGATGGCATGGTTAATAAACGGTATACACCATCTATTTCTACGTAAATGCGTTGACCGGGTGTCTTCATGACGTTCAACGCATTACGGGTATTCGTTAACATTTTGTTGAACGATGTATTACCAACAGCAATTTGCGAATTAAACACCCCGTACATATAAGATGTCGACGTCATGATGTTGGATGACCGTTTTGTATTTTTTCCAGATAGAATAATATGACCGTGTGGCCGCTCAACAAGCAATTCTTTTTTCTTTAAAACAACATGCTCATATGTTTCCGTGAAGAAGGAAAGCAGTTGGTTTCCATCCCATTCTTCCTGATAACGCTTGGGAAAGAAATGATCCACTTCTTCTTTTGTCATTGACTCCGATCTCAAAGGTGCTCCGAAAACAGAGGAAATTTTTATCTTATCCACAACTTGAACAGCTGTTTCCCCTTTAGCATTTACACATTCCCAGGCATCGAATATCTCCTTTCCATACTCTAAGGAAGTAACGGCTGAAGGATGATTTTCTTTAAAAAGACCATAAAAAACAAATCGTGCTTCCCCTTTTAATTTTACCTTCTCAGATTGCAAGGCAATATAAGCGAACTCATACTGGTACACTTCATTAGCAAGAGTTTCCTTTGTCAATGCTTCAGGTTCATTGGTTTCCTTATATGACAACCCAAAAAATTGGAAACCGTCTGTTGAATAGCCAACGGCTTTTGTTAAAGCCCCCTGCTGTATATAAGGAAAAGATCCATGTTGAGGCAAGTTTTGACGGGAGCAGACAACAAATCCTTTATGCTCGTCTTTAAATACTTTGTGATCAATATATTGCGATATAAACGCCTCATTTGTTCGAACAGCACCTTTATCAGCAAGGCCTAAATCTTGGCCATAAATGATATCGATTTCTGCATCATGACCATCAACAGTCACATCCCAAAACCAAACTCCCTGTTCTGTAAGGGTAAAGATCACACGATAACGAATGTGATGAATCTTTCCTTCCCAAAAAACTTGGGAATTTGAAAAACCTACTTTGCTTTCAGAGCGAATTCCCAACAGCGGAAACACTCTTATACCAGAATCGTTGTGTATCCGCAAATACAGATTGTTCAATGATCCATCGATCGGGTTAGCCATCACCTGATTAATCATCGTTGTTTTATGCGTTGCTACACAAAGGTCGCCACTATTCAAAAAAGTAAATCGGTAATCTCCCGCTTCGATGTTAAATGTTGAATCTGCTATCATCGCCATCTTTATCTCTCCTTATTTTACCAACTTGAACGTAAGAGCCATTACATCCCGGCTATTGGGGCCAATATAAGCAACAAATGTTCCAGCATCACTTGTAAATTGCAAGTCCGAATGGTAATAACGAAGTTGCTCCTCTGTTAAAGTAAATGTTACCTTTTTTGTTTCGCCAGGTTGCAGAAAGACTTTTTGAAACCCTTTTAGTTCTTTCACCGGACGAACAACTTCTCCTGCGATATCACGCACATAAAGCTGAACCACCTCTTCACCAGCCACTTTTCCTGTATTCGTTACGTTTACAGAAATGGAAAGAGGTTGGTCTGGAGTCATATAATCTGAAGACAACACTACTTCGCTATATGAAAATGTTGTATAGCTCAACCCGAATCCAAATGGAAACAACGGTTCATTTGGAATATCCAAATATTGCGATACATAACGTTCTTGAGCATCCGGCGCATCTTTCGGGCGACCGGTATTGAAACAGTTGTAATACACTGGTATTTGCCCGACCGAATATGGGAATGACATCGTTAATTTTCCAGAAGGATTCGCATCTCCAAACAATAAATCAGCAATAGCTGCCCCACCTTCTGTTCCTGGATACCATGCTTCTAAAACGGCATCTACTTGATCGACCACTCCGTGTAAATCGAGAGGACGCCCGTTAAATAACACAGCAATCAACGATTTATTAAACTGTTTTAGTTCCGAAATCAATTCAAGTTGAACTCTTGGCAAACGAATATCCGCACGACACCCAGCTTCTCCACTCATGTCTGAATGCTCGCCTAACGCTAACACAATGACATCTGCTTCACGAGCAATATCAAGAGCTTCTTGCCACTGTTTCTCCGTTGTTGTTTCAATGTCACATCCTTTAGCAACCAAAAGAAGCGATGGATCAACTTTCATTTTGAACCCGTCATATAACGGAATCGCCTCATCTTTGGAACCAAGACATGACCACGGACCTAAAATATCGCCGCTTTGAGCAAACGGCCCAATCAAAGCGATCTTCTTGTCCCGGTTAAGCGGAAGAACCCCTTCATTTTTTAATAAAACGCATGATTTTGTTGCTAATTCACGTGCTGCTTGACGATGCTCTTCGCAGAGGATGATCTCTTTTTCCCGTTTCTCATCGGCTCCCCGATACGGATGTTCAAACAGCCCTAATTTTTGTTTTAACCGTAAAATGCGGAATACGGCCTCATCAATTAATGTTTCGTCAACCCATCCGCTTTCGACGAGCTCCTTGAGGTGGTGAATGTAACATGCGGACATCATTTCAATATCCACCCCTGCCTGAATGGCTTTATAAGCCGCTTCCCTTTCATCCTCAGCCACACCATGTGGAATCATTTCTTTGACAGCTCCCCAGTCCGAAATCAGGACACCATCAAAATTCCATTCATCTCGAAGCAAATCTCGCATCAGCCATCGGTTTCCTGTAGCCGGAATACCATCTACAGTATTGAACGATGTCATCACCATTTCACAGCCTTCATCAATCGCAGCCTTGTAAGCAGGCAAATAGGACTCCCGCAACTGCCGTTCGGACATGTTAACCGTATTGTAGTCGCGCCCGCCTTCTGGTGCTCCATACGCAGCAAAATGTTTAACACAAGCAGCAACCCGATCAAAATCATTTTGCAAGTTCTCCCCTTGGAAACCGCGAACAAACGCCCGGGCAAACTGACTGTTTAAGTAAGGATCTTCTCCTGTCGATTCTACCACTCTCCCCCAGCGCGGATCCCGTACCAAGTCAACCATTGGTGCAAACGTCACATGCACTCCCGATATCGCGGCTTCCTTAGCGGCAATTTCAGCACTCTTTTCGGCTAGTTCCAAATCCCATGAACAGCCAATTGCCAGTGGAACCGGAAAAATGGTTCTATAGCCGTGAATCACATCAGCCATAAATAACAAAGGGATGCCTAAGCGATTGTTCTTCAAATGGGTTCTTTGAATATGAATAACTTCTCTCGCACCTGAGGTACCGAGCACTGAGCCGCTATTGCGAACGACTTCTTTATTCACTTTTATCGCTGCCATGGGACCTGTAATCTGTCCCTCGTTTGCTGCTCCCTCGAAAAAAGGTGGGGCTAGCTGCACCAATTGGGCAACTTTCTCATCCAATGTCATCTCTTCAATAATAGTGAGTATCCTTTTTTCTTGTTCCGTCATTTTCTGATCCCCCATTTTTTGTTGCTACAAACACGTATTGGTTCTCTAGCAATCACAAAGAATAGAAACGTTTCGATTGGTTTATAATTGGATTATAAACGCTTTCATTAGGATGAGTCAATTTCTTATCGAAACGTTTCTCCAAAAAACACAAAAAACATCACCTTTTACTACTATTTCTATACACAAATCCCTCTTAAGATAAATGTTTTAAATAAATTGATTAAAGAATTAAAAAACATGCTTGAAAACGATTACAGATAGGATTATAATAATTTTATCGAAACGTTTCAATCGAAAGGTTGTTTCGGTTGACTTTTTGTCATATATCGAAACGTTTCACCTTTATTGAAACATCACCACACATACCAGGGGGGGAGTTGCCAACCGTCTGTTTTAGGCTTAGACTAACAATAAACCATTATCATTTAGGGGGGGGGGACAGAAAGAGAGAAGTTGCCTTATTTGTCTACCTAGGAAACAATGAGCACTCATGAGGAAGCTCTGCCAACCAATCAAAAATGAAAATAGCAACTAACAGATAGTAATTTTTATGTATAATAAGTAAAATATGACAATTAACAGGATGGTTTTACCATTTGCATTTCTTGATGATATAAGGAAAAAGAATGTTTGGGGGAATGTCGTAATGAGAAAAAAATTTTTGACAACCGCCTTACTAAGTACATTTCTTATTTCAGGAACACTTGCAGGCTGTTCGTCCGGATCAAGCACATCAACAGATAAAACAACCATTAACGTATGGGCAATGGGAGAAGAGGCAAAATCCCTTCCAAAAATCGTAACAGACTTTGAAAAAGAAAATCCAGATATCGATGTGAAAGTCCAAGCCATCCCTTGGGATCAAGCCCACGATAAACTATTAACAGCTGTAGCATCCAAAAAAGGGCCTGATGTTATCCAAATGGGCACAACTTGGATCCCTGAGTTTGCATCGGCTAATGCACTATTGGATTTAAAACCATATATTCAAAAGTATCCTGAGTTTAGTGAAGATAACTTCTATCCCGGTTCTATAGAAACAACAAAGTATGAAGACAAAGTAGTAGGCATTCCATGGTACATTGATACGCGAGTTCTCTACTATCGTACAGATTTATTGAAAGAAGTCGGATACAATGAGGCTCCAAAAACATGGGAAGAATTGCGAGATGCAGCGAAAAAATTAGCTAAACCGAGCGACAATAAATATGGGATAAGCATTGATACTAATGAACAAACTTTGGCGTTTATGTTCGCCCGTCAAAACGGCTCTAAATTGCTTGACGAACAGAACAAACCGCTGTTCAACCAAAAAGAATTTGTAGAGGCTGTAGAGTATTTGAACAGCTTCTTTAAGGATGGTTCTGCACCGAAAGACTTAGGAATGGATATCGTACAAGCCTTCCGAAGCGGCATCATTCCGATGTTCATCAGCGGCCCTTGGATGGTTAAGTTAATCAACGATCAAGCCCCTGACTTAAAAGGAAAATGGGCAACAGCGGTTCTCCCAAAAAAGGAAAACAACATCTCGGCGTTGGGCGGTTCTAACTTGTCAGTTTTCCAATATACGAAGCATAAAGACGCTGCATTGAAATTTATCGCATTCATGAGCAGTCCGAAAACGCAAGTCAAATGGATGGAAATGACCAATTCCCTTCCTGCTACAAAAGAAGCATGGCAAGATAAAGCTTTACAAGAAAATGAATTGTATAAAACATTTGGGCAACAAATGGAGGCTTCTAAGCCAATGCCGATGATCAAACAGTGGGAAGAAATTGCCCAAACATACTTGAAGAGCTTTGAAAAGATTTATCGCGGCGGAGCAAACGTACAAAAAGAAATGGATGTATTCAATGCAAAAGCCGAGGAAATTTTAAGTAAATAGCTTAGCTTCACGGTTAACTAGCAGGATCTCCTGCTAGTTAACCTACTATTTCAGGTATAACGGAGGAAAGAGCCCGTGAAAGGTTTTACTAGTAATAAAACACCGTACCTCTTTATCGCACCAGCCGTTATTCTGTTAATATTATTTTCAATTCTGCCGATTTTCATCGCCCTGATCATTAGTTTTACGGATATTGATTTAGCAGGATTAGCCGACTGGTCAGCGATTAGTTTTGTAGGCTTGCAAAACTATAAAGACATCTTTGCCGACCCGGTTTTTATCAAATCGATCTATAATACGCTTTTTTACGTCATTTTCGGTGTTCCACTCGTTATTATTTGCTCCTTGGGCATCGCTCTTCTTATTAATTTCGGGAAATCACCCATCTTTAAGATGTTCCGTGTTATATTTTACATGCCTTCTATTACCAATGTTGTAGCGATTGCCGTAGTATGGAGCTATTTGTATAATCCTCAATTCGGATTATTTAATTACATATTGAAACTACTCCATTTGCCAACCATTCCATGGCTTCAAGACCCGACGATGGCGAAAGTCTCATTAATTATATTGGCCTTATGGAGAGCTATCGGTGTCAACATGATCATCTTTTTAGCCGCTTTGCAAGGAATTCCGAAAGAGTATTACGAGGCAGCACAGATTGATGGGGCAAATGGGTGGAAGCAACTTACAAAGATAACCATTCCATTGCTGCGATATGCCATCTTCTTTGTGTCTATTACCACTATGATTGGCTGGCTGCAGTTCTTTGAAGAACCGTTTATCATGACGAAAGGCGGTCCGCTGGACAGTACCACCTCCGTAGCATTATTCATTTATCAAAACGGTTTTGAATTCAGCAAATTCGGTTATGCCGCAGCAGGATCATTTATCTTGTTTATTGCCATTATTATAGTAACACTTGTTCAATTCCGATTACAAAATAAAGAGGGACATTATTGAGAGTGAGACTGAGGTGACACCTATGGCATTGAAAACGGCAAAAAGTCAATCTACGTATTTTTGGGGAAAAGGGAAAAGTGAGCAATGGATTGCTGGTATTGCGTTGGCAATAGGCGGGGTTCTTATCTCTATTCCGTTTATTTGGATGATTTTATCCGCTTTTAAAACGGAAAGTGAGGTCATGCAAATCCCTCCAACTCTGTGGCCTGACCAGCTCACCTTGGAAAATTTCGTTTATCTATTTGAAAATATGAACTTTGCGCTATACTTGAAAAACACGATCATTGTTGTCCTTTGCTCTTTTGTCGGGTTGTTTTTAAATGCAATGGCCGGATATGGATTTGCTAAGTTTCAATTTAAAGGGAAAGAAAAATTGTTTTATCTTGTATTAGCCACCATGATGATCCCTGGTCAGGTTACAATGATTCCTGTGTATTTAATCTTAAATGAAATGCACTTAACCAATACAATGGCAGGGATTGTTTTACCTGGACTTGTGGGGGCGTTTAGCATCTTTCTGTTCCGACAGTTTATGTCAACGATTCCAGATGAGTTGCTGGAAGCTGCTCGTCTGGACGGAGCCAACGAATTCCGGGTTTTCACCCAAATTGTTTTGCCGATTTGCAAACCAATTCTTGCAGTACAAGGGATTTTAACATTCATCGCCGGCTGGAATAGCTTCCTCTGGCCTCTCATTATTGCTAACGATGAAAGTCTTTACACATTATCAGTTGCTTTATCTTTATTAAAGGGACAATATGGAGGAAATTTTGCTCTGCAAATGGCAGGATCCACTTTTATGGTTGTTCCAATTATCATAGTTTTTCTCTTCTTCCAAAAACACATTATCGAAAGTTATACCATTTCCGGTATGAAATAAAAGTGCCAGTATCTCTTTACTGTCGAAATGACATTCAGTGTAAAAGATTCATGCCATAGTAAAACGTTGTCCGCCCCAATCGTTTCCGGTCATCCTTAAGCCAATGGCCGCTGACCGGAAGCCCCCTCTCATCGACATGCAACTTCGTCTCTACTTCCGTTATCGATGAAGGGGAATTGGGGACTCTTCCATTTTGAATGATATGCCGATTAGAACTTTACGTTTTTGAAGTGAAGACTTCCCGAGCCATCCCATGATGGAAAATGAATACTGTGCAGCTGTCCATCATTCCCCTTCCCCCTGCTTCATTTGTGTATACACGTCATCGTATTGTTTGGCCAAGTCAAAATCGAGCTTCGTCAACCCTTTCGCCCGCCATGATGACAGTTTCACGGTGATAAGCTTGTAGTCGATCGAAATGAACGGATGGTGGTTCGCGCTTTCGGAAATGGCGGCGATTTGCCGAACGAACTCGATTCCTTGCAAATAGTCCTGAAAGCGGTATTTTTTCACAATCCACCGCTCGTCAGTCAGCTTCCAGCCGTCTGTCTCAGCAAGCAGCGCTTGCACTTCTGTTTCGGTCAGCCGCACCTTTATCCCTCGCTCTCGATATGTTGAAATTTGTCGGCCGGCGAACCCGGCGCTTAGCAAACAATCGCGAAAAAACGGTCGCAAGGCGACATCCCATTCACCAGCGATGGACAAATGAGGGAGACCGTGCCACAGGGGGCTCTACCCATTCAGCCCGCACCGTCCGTCCCATTGGGCGTCCGCTGAATGTGTATACCGCTCGTATGAATGCCTAGGCACAGTTTCAAGTCCATTCCTTGATCCACCAGCTTTGCCTCTATTATACCATTAGATGGCTGCAGCTGTCATAGAACAGAGATGCCATCTGCCTACGATGGCACCTCCCTTTTCTGCTTACGAAGACCCGTGTTCGTTTCAAGTTAGCCCGGCAACAGTGAAACGCAGCAAGTGATGGCGGGCGGTTCTGGCGCGTAAACCTTCTGTTAGCCGTTTATGTTTCCGTTTGCTGGTGCGGCCATTGGGAGCGAATGGCTTCCAAATCAGCGAGACATTGCCCGACTTCGTCGGCCGACAGCCAGACGGGCATTTGGTCGTACAGGATAACGACCTGTCCTTCCTGTTCGGTTTCATGGCGCCGTAAGTATGCTTCCAACTGCTCAAGCTCGCTTTGCCGGAGCACGGACTCGACTGGGAACGTTTTGAACCGCTGAATGGTAAAGGCGGTGCCTTGTTCATCGTACGTGCCCGTGATCAGGCGTCCGTTGATTTTGGTCATGCCGTTTGCCTCCTTTGCTTTTTTGTTAGTATAGCCAAACAGGCAAACGGCAGGCGGACGGCTAATCGTCGAGCGGGCCGAACTTTTGCTCGTAATGGGCCAGGGCGAGCAGCGGGAATATGTGACGATAGCCATGGTAGTGGATGTAAAAGGCGCCGGCCATTCCTTGTCCGACCGGGTACGAGGCGGTCCAATCCGGGTGATGAAGCAGGCGGAATAAGGCGCGAAAGCCGGCTTTCATTTCCGCGGTCGGACGATCGGCAGCGGCGACTAGCGCATCAAGCGCCCAGGCGGTATGGACCGGCGTGCTGACGCCAAGCGGCACGTACGTTTTCGCTCCATCGCTTTTGCACGATTCGCCCCAGCCGCCGTCATCGTTTTGGATACTCAACAACCAGCGGACAGCTTTTTGCAGCGCGGGATGGTGAGCGGGAACGCCGACGGCTGCAAGTCCGGTGATGGCCACCCATGTGCCGTATATATAGCAAATCCCCCAGCGGCCGTACCATGCGCCGTTTCGCTCTTGATGGCTTAGCAGCCAGTCGACAGCGCGGGCGGCGGCGCGATGGTCTTTCGTGATCCCGGCGAATGTCCCGAAATATTCGAGCGTCCGTCCGGTGAGGTCAGCGGTGGATGGATCCATCAACAAAAACTCCGCCCCTTCAATCGGCAAATAGCGCCAAAAGCGGTGGCTGACGTTTTTTTCAAACGCCGCAAAGCCGCCGTCATCGTTTTGCATCGAAAACAGCCATCGGTTGGCCCGGTCCCACGCATGGCGAAACGCTGTCTCTTTCGCTGCCGCCCGGCGGATGGCGCGCAGCGCGGCAGTCGTATCGTCGACGTCCGGGTTCATCGTGTTGACATCGGAAAACCCCCAGCCGCCCGGTATGCCATACGGGTTATGCACCGCCCAGTCGCCGTAGCGGACATGCTGACGCGACAACAAATAGCGGTTCGCTTTTTCGATCGTCCGGTCGGTCAGCGGCACACCTGCTTCTTGCAGCGCATAGCTCGCTAGCGCCGTATTCCAAACCGAGGCGGTCGTATATTGCATATGCGCATGCCCGTCGATTGTTGTCCGCAACGAGCGCAAGCCGCGGACAGCCTTCCTAATAAGCGGATCATCGTTCCGATAGCCGAGCGCGAGCAACGCAAAAATCAGCAAAAATGTCGAGCTGAAGTAACTGTACAGCGTGCCGTCCGGTTCAATATGCTCAAACAAATAACGGACCGCACGCTGTTTAGCGGCTTGATGCAGCGCGGCAGGAAGCCCGATGAGCGACTGTTTGACGTAGGATCGCAGCGACCGGCCTTCCGGCATCCGCCAATCGCCGCGCAGGGCAAACAAATCAGACAGATCCGGGCTTTTGGCCGTTTTCCGGCTGTAGCGGCTGTCGGCCGCGATGAGAAGCGGGATCATATTCGCCCTTCCGTAAACGGAAAGGTCGTACATATTGAGCGGAAACGACGGCGGAAGCAAGAAAAATTCAAGCGGCAGCGGAAAACGGCCTGGCCATGGGTACTGCCCGGTCAACGCAAGCATCACCTTTGTAAACAAGTGAACGCGGTCAAGGCCGCCCATGTCCAAAATGTACTGTTTCGCTTTTTGCATGTGCGGATCAGTTGGTTGCCGATAACCGGAGTAAAGCAGCGCATAATACGCTTCCGCTGTCGCGGTGACGTTGCCGTCGCCTTCATCCGCAAAGAGCTTCCACGCCCCGTTTTCCCCTTGCCGGCTCTCTATTCGCTCGACGAGCGCTTGAATCAACGGTTCATCATTTATTTCAAGCGTCCGCAATAAAATGATCATATAGGCGTCTGTCGAAATGCCTGTTTCAAACGGAAACCGCCACGATCCGTCGGCCGCTTGCGACCGTTTGAGCGCGGCAATCAACGCGCTTCGTTCATCGGCCACCATGCATCGCCTTCCTTTTTCACAAAATTCCGTTTCCTTCCATATTTATTCGTCCGGTGGGCCGTCGATGCACCAAAAGGGGGATCACTATGCGTTGCTTGAGGCCGAAAGCGTCATCCCTTCCCCTTTCCCTTGTTGACGTCTATCGGGAACTAAAGAAAAAGCAAAAGAAAGGGGACACGACCGTATCTGAACGTGACTTAACCGCCAAAGAACGGCAGTTCATCAGCCGCATCCGGGCGGTGACTGCGGAACACAACGAAAACAATGTGACCCGAACGGCGGCGTATCTCGATTTTTACTTGCGCCATCGCGAAATTCATTGGGCGTTTTTAGGGCATATGGTGTCGCGCAACGGTGGCTGGAATATGACCGACTTAAAAGGAGAGCTGCTCATGCGGCTGCTCTCGGAAGAAGAACGGCAGTCATTTTTTGCTTTTTTGGAGCGCGGCAACTGGCTGATTTTCCAAGATATTTATCCGCAGTTTCTGCTGTATGAAGAAAGCCAAAAGCACGGCCGACCGCTCTTTTATTTATTGCCGTATGTTGGCGTTTCGACATTTATGGAAACGATATGGAACCATTTTTGGCACCGCGGCGATCTGTACACGTTGGCCATCGCCCTCGTGATTAACGAACAAAGCTATTTGGAACGACGAGTCATTCAACATCCCGTATTTCAGCAAACCGTCTTTCAGACACTCAAATTTCAACTGCAAGAGCTGCTCCATTTCAATCACATCTTGTTCCCGCATGACGATGGCCAAGGCGGCACCGCCTTGATCGGCCAAACGCTTCACCAGTTTGAGTCGCTCCATGAACGCATTTTGCTCGGCAAACGGCTGTATTCGATTTTGTTTGACAATGAAGAAACGCTGGAAAATGCGGTGCGCTGGGCTGTCAGCCATCCACATACCGGCTCGCGCAAAGATTATTGGCCGCACTTGTTTAACGATGTGTGTGAATCGTTTCCAAGGGAACCGTACCGCCGCCGCATCCGCGACTGCCAAATCGTTCCCGGCGCCCCGCGCCTGTACAGCCCGCAGCTTCGCCATGCGTGGAAAAACGTCGCCCATGAGGCGGCCGAACCTGGCGACTGGTTTACAGATCCGCACGTCGTCCGCTATCTCGTTAAACCGGAACAACCGATCAATGGGGAGATCATTCATGCGTATTGTGAAACACTTGAAAAAATCGAACTGGCGATCATCGCCAAAAACGCCTTCTTCCACGCGCGCTAGGCGCCGCGCCTATTTCGCCTCGGCGCTGCTTGCCTCTTGGGCCGGGACGTATTTGGATTTATATTTCACTAGAAAAGGAGTGTACGCCTTTCCGAAGCGCCCGTTTCCCTCCCTCTTTTCGATCGATATTTTCTTTACGATGGTGGTTCTTCCGCTATGCACCGTTTTGTTTCTTTGGCTGATGGAGCGGCTTGGCCGCCTCGGACGCATTGGTTTGATCATCGCATCGGCTGCATTGATGGCAACATTCGAAACGAAAGCAGAAGCGTACGGCTTGTTCGTTCACGCCGCTCTGTGGAGGCATTCGTATTCTTTTGCTGGGTATGGCGTATTTCTCGCCATCATCTGGAGCTTTTATCGCCGATTTCAACGGATTGACTAGCATCGATGCGCATAAACAAGCGGCTGACAAGCCAAGATAACAGCGAAACGAACTGTTGGCGAAAATAGGATGAACTGTTGTTGAGTAGGAGGAACATGTTTGAAAGGAAAACAAGCCGCTTTCTTGTGCTCCGTCATCATCGCCATCGGCGCCGTTCTAATGGCTAGGACAGCGACGAATGGAGACGCAGCCAAGGCAAGACGGGGAACGACCATTGTCATCTATTTGGCCGGCGACTCGACGGTCGCCGCTGCTCCCCGCTCCCGCGCCCCGCGAGCCGGATGGGGGGAAATGCTTGACGGCTGGTTTGACGATCACGTAGTAGTCAAAAATATGGCCGCTTCTGGCCGAAGCGCGAAAAGTTTTATTGAGGAAGGGCGGCTTGAGCGCATTTTGCGGGAGCTCAGAAAAGGCGATTATTTGTTCATTCAGTTTGGCCATAACGATGAAAAGGCGAACGATCCGACGCGTTACACCGAACCGTTCACCTCTTACCAAGCGTACTTACAACAATATATTGACGGCGCCCGGGCCAAAGGGGCGATTCCTATCCTCATCACCCCGGTCGAGCGGCGGCGGTTTTCTGCCGACGGACAGACGCTCGATTCCCACGGACACTATCCTGCCGCCATGAAAGCGCTCGGAAAACACGAACGTGTCCCAGTGATCGATTTGACAACGAAAAGCAAACAACGGTTTGAACAGCTTGGACCGGAACGGACGAAGCGGTGGTTTTTATGGCTTGAGCCGGGCGAGCACCCCAATTATCCGAAAGGCATCAAAGACAACACCCATTTTCATGAGCGCGGGGCGAAGGAAATCGCCCGTTTGGTCGTCGAAGGCATCGTCGAACTGAATCTCCCTCTTCGCCGCCACCTCATCCGTTCGCCATACGAGACCATTCAGCCAGGCGGTCACTAGACCGCCTCAGCGGCGAAACACCGTGACATCGGCAGCGCCTCACCTGCTTTTTCCCGCCCCCGTCCCACTTAGGACGGGGGTGTTTTCCCTTTTTACTCCCGCTAGACGCTGTCCGGCAGCCGGCATACCGCCTGCCCTTTCCATCCCTACCGGGCGCTTCCGACGTATGGCGCTCTGCCGCTCGTTGGTGAATGGTACGTTTTATGCAACAGGCGGTGGTATAGGGACGCGAGCACTTGCTGAAACAGCATGCCGAGCACGACCGGCACGCTCACTGGCGGCGGAAAATAGGTCATGGCAAGCACCGCACCGGCGCTGATGTTGCGCATCCCCCCGGTAAACGTTAACGCAATAATATCCGACGGGGCAAACCTGAGCCATCGGGCCGCCATCCAAGAAAGAAAATAGCCGGAGCTCGCGATCGCCAAGACAAGCAACGCCATGAAAAACAGCCGGGCGTCAACACGGCCAAAATACGGGGCGACGACTGCGCTGTTGATCATGACGACAAGCGCCAGCGCCAGCTTGGAAAACGGGGACAGCACCACCGCCAGCTGCTCGTTCGCTTGAGTAGACAGCCGTTCGCTCACGAACATGCCGGCGAGTGACGGCAAAATAATCATCAAAAACAAACCGAGCATCATCTGGCCCACGTCGAGCTCGACCGCGCTTCCGGCCAATACAAGCAACGTCAGAGGCACAATGATGGGCGATAAAAACGTATCAATCAAAATGACAGAAAGGGCAAGCGCCAAGTTTCCGCGGCCGAGCGACACCCAAATAAAGCTCGTCACCCCGGTCGGAATGGCGGCTGCCAACACAAACCCGATCACCGTCAAACGGTCGCTGCCAAAAAACAGATGGCCAAGCCCAAACGCCCAAAGCGGGACGACAAGGTGAAGCAGGCATAGCGCCGCAGCGATCGGACGAGGATGGATGAGCGCCTCTTTCAAATCAGCCAAACGCAAGCGCAAACTGCCGCTAAACGTCATCAACGCAAACAGCCACGGCACAAGCGCGGCATAGCCGTGCAGTTCGTCCGCCAGCCAGATGCCGGCCGCCACGCTTGCCGGCGTAAGAAACGGCAGCGCCTTCTCAAGCCGGCGGTTGATCGATTGCCACATCGGTTTCATCTCCAAATCTCGTCATGAGTGAGGATCATCGCCTTCGATTCGTCTCCTCTTTTAATTATACATCGTCATCGTCTGATGAGAATAACCCATTTTCCATGAAACCGATGGCCGACGATTAGGCGGCCGCACGCGCTATGGCTTATTTCGCTACTTTTTCCCCGATCTTTTCCGCCGGCAGCAAAATCTCGTTCCGTTTGACATCGTACAACCCGTACGGAATCAAGCGAAGTCCTGGCAAAAAGTCGCATGTTAAAAACAACAGCGTGTACAAAATATCATGGAACGGAAATCCGCGCTCTTGAAGAGCGGCCAGCAACTCATCATGGAAACGGACAGCCGTGTCAAACGAATGGTCGGTTGTCATCATGCCGGTAAACGGCAGCGGAATTTCCACCACCGGTCGGCCGCTATCGATGACAACAATCCCGCCGCCCATTTCATGCACGCGCTTCGCTGCCGCCGCCATCGCTTCCGGACGTTTGCCGATGACAAGTAGCTCGGTCGTGGTGTTATAGGTGGACGCCATGCCATCAATATCGACGGCAAACCGCTCCAAAATGGCTTTAGCCACCCATTGCCCGTTGCGGGCGATGAGCGCGGCATACAACAACCCTCGATGATGGGAAAGATCCGCATAGCCGTCAACAGACGGAAGAGCCACCTCTTTCCGTTGGGTAATGACATTGCTTTTAAAATACGCGACCGGCACCGGCTGATCCGGCTTCGGGTGCGGATAGCGGTATAAACGCTCATCATCAAGCCGTTCTTTCGCGAACAGAAACGGTTTTTTCGATACGTATCGACTCCAGTCGATCTCAGGCAACGGCGCAAGCAGCTCGCCGTCGCGGGCGACGATGCGGCCTTTGGCGATCACAAGCGATGGCTTGAAAGTGACAAGATCAGGAAGCAAAATGACATCCGCCAGTTTCCCCGGGGCGATGCCGCCGATTTCATCGTCCAACCGCAAATATGTCGCCGCATTGATCGTCGCCATTTGCAAGGCGGTCATCGGCGGTACGCCAAGCTCCACCGCCTTCCGGACCAATCCGTCGACAAACCCTTCCCGCTCAATAAAGCCCGGGTGCGGACCGTCTACGGTCATCGTAATCCGCTGCGTGCTCACGTTTTTCTCGGTAATTAAGCGGATAATTTCGGGAAAATCTGGGCGGAGCGAGCTATGGCGGAGCGTCGTCCACATGCCAAGCCGCAGCCGATGGAGCGCTTCCTCAGCCGTGATGGCTTCATGACAGGCGCTGACGCCGCTTGCGGCAATGCTGTTCAGTTTTTCATACGAACAGCCGGCCGTATGCCCGTCAACGACTTTTCCGGCGCGTTTTGCCGCTTCAATCGTTTCAAGTAAAAACGGATCGCCTTGATACAGCAGCGGCCATCGTGTCACTTCCGCCGTCCCAACGACATCGTCCATCGCCAGCAGTTCTTGGATGCATTGCGGATGAAACCAGTCGCGCTCGCCGGGGAAATCGGCCTGTGATACGAGGCGGACAAGCCAAAAGAAATGGCCGGGCAAAGCCCGCAAATCTTCGATCAGCTGTCGAAATCCGTCGGCGCCAAAATGCAAATAAAAAAATAAGTTGTCATTGACCGTTGTTGTCGTGCCGAGCGGCAGCACTTTGGCGGTCACGCTGACGGGATTGTAAAGCACCCACGGATGGGCATGCGGCTCAATGAACCCAGGGGACACATACATCCCTTCTGCGTCAATCACAACCGTATGCTCATCAACCGCGACCTCATTTTCCCCAACATAGGCAATCGCATCTTGATAAATAGCAACGTTTTGGCGCAAAAATTCACCGGAATAGACGTTAGCGACCGTTCCTCCTTGAATGACGATATCGGCCGGGCGGCGCCCTTGCGCTACTTCAATCAGTTCGGTTCGCTTCGCTGTTCGAATCAAAGAACTTCCCCCTTTCACAGCCTATCGCAACGATAAGCCAAGACGCAGCGATGCGAGCTTGGCTTTCAACATCCATCAAGCATTGAGCAACGGATTGATGTAGGCGCACTCCCCTATGCCATCTTCTTCAAGCAGCTGCCGAACATCGTCTGGAATGGGAACCGCAAAAATACGCCCGTTCTCCTCTTTCACCCAGCCTCTAAGTTCAAAGCCATGGCCGGTTCGTACTTCTCCGCGGAACACTTCATGGCGCAGCTTGATCGTTTTGCGGTTCACTTCTTCGACCGCCGTTTTAATCGTAATAATGTCATCGTAATACAGCGGGTGCTCAAACGTACAGCCGACGTCAAGCAGCGGGAGAATGATGCTTTGTTCGTTCATCAGTTTCGCCGGCGGCAGTCCGATGCTGCGAAAAAATTGGTGCCCGGCAATATCAAACCATTTAAAGTAATTCGGATAATAGACGATGCCGGCCGCATCAGTATCACCAAAATTTACGCGGACTTGAAATTGATTCCGTTTCATGGCTGATCGTTCCTCTCACCTCATTGATTGATGCTCTGATGCTCCAACAATTGCCGCAATTTAAAACGCTGGATTTTTCCTGTAGCTGTTTTCGGAAGTTCGTCAATAAATTCGATAATGCGCGGGTGTTTATAGTGGGCCAGCTGTTGCTTCGTAAACTGTTTCAGTTCTTCTTGCTTATTTGCTGATGGTGTGACTCCGTCTTTCAGAACGACAAACGCCTTTGGAACGGTCAAGCCTTTTTCATTTTCCACACCGACGACCGCGACTTCCAACACATCCTCATGCTGCAGCAGGCAGTTTTCAATTTCAATCGGGGAAACCCAAATGCCGCCGACTTTCAGCATATCGTCGGAACGTCCGCAATACCAGTAGTACCCTTCCTCATCACAGTAATACTTATCGCCAATATACAGCCATTCACCGACGAATTTTTGTTTGTTTTGCTCATGAAGATTCCAATATCCGTGAGCGATCGAGTCGCCGCGAATAATCAAGTCCCCGACTTCATTCGGCGGCAGTTCCTTTCCTTGCCCATCGATAATCTTCACGTCGTAACCTGGCACCGCTTTTCCGGAACTTCCCGGTTTGACATCGCCAATGCGGTTGGAAATAAAAATGTGCAACGCTTCGGTCGAGCCGATGCCGTCTAAAATGTCAACGCCAAATAACTTTTTCCATTTATAGTAAAAAGACGGCGGCAACGCTTCACCGGCAGACACACAAACGCGCAATGAACTGACATCAACGCGCCGGCCTGTTTTTTCGACGTAATCAATCATGGCGCCATACAACGTCGGCACGCCGAAAAAGATCGTCGGTTTGTACGTTTCAATCGCCTGGAACATCGTTTCCGGCAACGGACGTTCTTTGATGAGTATGGTCGAAGCGCCAACACCCAGTGGAAAATACATGCCTCCGCCAAGACCATAGGCAAAATACAGTTTGGATGCAGAGAGGCAACGGTCATGTTCATTCATTTCCAGCACTTGTCTGGCATAAGTGTTTAATGCATACTCCATATCGTGCTGCAAATGGATGACTCCTTTCGGCTCCCCGGTGCTTCCTGAACTGAACAGCCAGAACGCAGCATCGTCCTTACTTGTGGGAGCCGCTGTGAGCTCTTTATCAGCGCGTTGAAGCAATCGATGGAACGAGAGTGTCCCCTCTAAAGTTTTGTTAGCGTTTTCACAGATGACAATGACGTGCTCCAAAAAAGCAAACCGTTTCCGTGCCGGCTCAAGGCGCTCCCACAAGTCTTCATGAATGACCAACCCTTTCGCCCGGCTGTTGTTTAAAAAGTATTCATAATCCGACGGCTGCATCATCGTATTGACCGGGATCGGCACCGCCCCGATTTTAATGGCGCCGAAAAACGTGTAAATAAACTCGGGCGTGTCATGGCAAACCATAACGATGCGGTCTTCGAGCTTATAGCCAAGCTGCCGCAGCATATTGCCAGTTTGGTTCACTTTTTCTTGCAATGTCCGGTACGAAATTTGCTCATCGCGGTAATAAATCGCCGTTTTATCGCCTAATCCACTGTGAACGTTATGATCAATAAACAGCCCCGCCGCATTGTACAGCCTTCCGAACCCGCGCAATTCCATCGCTCACCATCCCATTTCTATGAAAATTAGATTGCTTGATGAGTGTGCATAAGGAAGCCCTTGGAAATGGATGAGCCGACTTCCCATTTCAAGGGCTTCATAACCGTAGCGCTTAAATCCCTTTCCAATTTGGCTGGCGTTTTTCCAAAAATGCGCTCAACCCTTCTTTGGCGTCTTCCGAACGGAACAGCAAGTTTTGCAGCTCGCCTTCATAGCGGATCGCCACATTAAGCGGCATTTCTTTGCCGTTCATGATCGACAGCTTGATGTTTGAAATCGCATACGTCGCGCTGTTAACGAGCTTGCGCGCATACTCCCGCGTCCGCTCTCTCGTTTCCGCCTGCGGGAACACCCGGTTCACCAGCCCGATGTCAAGCGCCTCTTGCGGCGTGATCGTTTCTCCCGTAATGTTCATATCCAGCGCCCGCGAGTAGCCGACCAACCGCGCCAGCCGCTGCGTCCCGCCTGTGCCAGCCAGCACCCCGAGCGTCACTTCCGGCAGCCCGATTTTTCCTGCTTCATCCCCCATAAACCGCAAGTCGCACGCGAGCGCCATCTCCAAGCCCCCGCCGACTGTATGCCCTTCTAAACAAGCGATATACACTTGCGGCGAGCGGGCGATTTTATCAAGCGTCTCATTGCAGAACAAGCAAAATTGCGTTTTGAACCGCGGGTCGGCCGAACGCAAAAAGTTGATGTCCGCCCCCGCCGAGAAAAACTTCGGCACATCGCTCATGATGATGACCACTTTAATGTCTGGATCGAAGCGGATGTCATCAATCGCCGCATTGAATTCTTTGTAAAATTCCAGATCGTACGAGTTCGATTTATTAATGTGCAAATGAATCTCGGCAATCCCCTCTTCTTTGACGACCGTCAAGTATTGTTTTTTCGTTTCTACAGCTACCATCCTTGTATTCTCCTTCCTTATGAATTTTTTGATGTGATGCAGGCAACGTTTGAATCACCCGTTTTTGAAAGTTCATTTCCGTCTTTGTATTTCTGAAAACATGAAGAACACCGTTCGTTTTGTGCTTGTTTTTTCTCACCTCCTGTTGTGCCTTTCTTATTTCAACTGAACAAATGGTTCAGCGGCAACCGCTTTCAATTCCTGTTGCAAATGTTCAACAAGTTGGACTCCTTTCGGCAAATACCCTTCCTCCTGCAGCTCTTTCTTGTCCTCGACATTCTTTAACCAAACCGCTGCCTCGTTCGCCGCAGCATTCAACGCTTGGCGGAAACGGTGCGGAACGGCACCTTGATCATGGATAAGCTGCTGCGCCCAGTTTTTCGCGTAAACGATATGGTCTTGCTGTTCACGGACGAGCTTTTGAATTTTAGAAACAACTGCCGGATGGTTCGCTTGCAGCGCCGATTGCAAGACCGCATCAATGGCCGTGTTCACGGTATATAGCGCAGCGATGAGCGTGATCCAGTTATGAACGTTGACGGCGCTTGCCATCGCTTTTCCGGATTGTCCGTAAACTTCCGGTTTTTTTCCTTTCAACCCGCGTAAATCAAAACACCAGTTGTACAGCAAGCGCGCGTGCCCTAATTCTCCTTGGGCCATCGCGATCGCGGCCAGCGTCGCTTCCAAATTTGGACCGCTGACCCCGACTTCCACAAGGCGGTCGCCAAGCACGTATTTATTGTCAGCGATCGTTTCAAGCAGTTCGACGAGCGAATGTACACTAGACTGCATCGGTTCCATTGATCCTCCACCCCTTTCTAGGCAAACAGCCATTTCGGTTTTCTCACCCAAACGAGCTCGCTGCGGTCGACAACGACCATTTCCGCCCAGTCCTCTTCATCGTACGTATAGGAAGCATACACTTTCGCCAGCTCTTCATTTTCCGCTTCCACTGTGCCGATATGGGCCAATTGGTCGCCCCGCTTTACGCGGGCGAAAATATCAAACGTTTTTCGTTGTTGGGTCGCCGTCATGTTGAGCTCACCCCCCAATATTTTAATTTTTCGCGTCCTTCCGGGCTGATCCGCTCAACCGTCCACGGCGGATCCCAGACGACGTGAATATGCACATCGCGAATGCCTTCTTCCTTAAGCAAACGGTCGCGGATATCTTGCTCGATCCATTCCATACAGGCGCACGATACCGCCGTATACGTCATGGTGACATGCAATTCATCGTCGTTTTTTTCAATTTCGTAA
Organism: Geobacillus uzenensis; assembly: GCF_002217665.1. NCBI lineage: Bacteria > Bacillati > Bacillota > Bacilli > Caryophanales > Anoxybacillaceae > Geobacillus > Geobacillus uzenensis. Next base: position 246,728 of record NZ_NEWL01000005.1, on the reverse strand, counting down.
ATCAACCCCATATCGACGACGCTGATCGGAAATTCTGGATCCATCACTTCTTTCAGCGCCTGCCAATATTTTTCGGTATCCTGCTTGCCCATCACACCGCTTCCTTTCGCAATTGCTCAAGCTCTTTGGCTCCTTTTTGAATCCGGGCAACGAATTCTTTATTTTTCGGACCCCGCTGTTTAAACCGTTTGATGACGTTATCCCACGTATCCGGCTGGTCGAACAGCCATTTCTTATTCACCGGATCAAACTTGCACGGGAACGGCACATCGAGCACGTATTTTTGCTGTTCTTCATCGTAATGGGCAGGGACTTTAACACCGATCGATTCGCAGAACGGAACGGCCGTTGACAGCCATTTTTGCCGCAGTTCATCGTTCGACCGTCCTTTTAGGCGGTACTCAAGTTGCGCCGAGCGGCTTTTCAGCCGGTCTTCCACCCCGAAAAACTCGAGTGCCATTAAAAACATCCAATCGACGGCTTTTTGTACTTCTTCACGTAAGTTTGGATCTTGCATGGCCGTTCTCATAATGATTTCCCCGTTTCTGAGATGGAACAGCTCTTCTTTGTCGACTTTCACGAGCGCCCGCTTCCACGGCCCGTAGGACGTATGTTCAAACGCGTCACCAAGGAGCGTGTAGCCCGCCCGGTCAAAAAAGGCGTTAAAGACACCTAGTTCAATCCAGTTCGACAGTTCAAAATCGAAAGCGTACGGGTTTTTCCAGCGGTTTGCTTCCCGCTCGTAAAGCAGCTGATCGACGTCTTCGCCTAAATCTTTCAGCAGCCGGTACGCGATATGGGCATGGCCGATTTCGTCCTGCATAATGGCCAACGCCGTAATTTTGCTGTTGAGCGTCGGCGCCTGATCGTACACGGTTAATAGCGGCGGAACGCTTAACAGTTCGGTGTCGCCGACGATCGTCAATGTCTGTTTCAATGCTGCCAAATACTCCTCATTCATATCCTCGATCCCTTCGACGATAAATCCGTTTTGAACTTTTTCTTTCAGCAACGTCGCTTGATCCATGTTTCCACCCTCTTTATTACGTTTTTTTGACTATCGTATTCTATACATAATGTTAATACACTATAAAGTTCGTTGTCAACTTAAAAATAGAAAAAATCTGAAAATTATTTTTTGTTTTTATTTCCTTAGATGTTCTAAATATCTCCTTTCCTCGCTTTGGCCATTCCTTGCAGATCGTCTTTTGTAACGTTCAATGTTTGTTTTCCGTCCGTATATTTTTCATTCAATCAGGAAGCTGCACAACGTAATCCCTTATTGTTTAACGAGACAAAAAAAAAGCCTAGCTGTCTGCACAGCTGGCTGCTCGTCATGACCCATACACGATCAGATTGTCACGTTCCTCTGTTTGCACTTGACCGATAGAGCGCAAATATTCTAAATGCGCTAGTGTTTCCGCCACCGCAAACCGCCATTGGTGCGCGGTCAGCGGCTTATGACCAAACACGAGATGGGCCACTTCATAGGCGGTGCGCCCCTTCTCTGTCAGCGCTTTCATCTTTTGCAACCGTTGTTCATGATGGCGGAAAATATCACCGATCCGCTCGCGAAACTGGCGGATCACCGCCCCGTGGGCAGGCAAGGCAACATCGACATCAAGCTCCTCGACTTTACGCAAAGAGGCGAAATATTGCTCTAACGGATTCGGATGGGCGCCCGGCCATACACTAATATTCGGAGTAATGCGGTCAAGCACATGATCCGATACTAACAGTTGGCGTGACTCCGGCTGATAAAAACTGACCAGCCCGTCACTATGCCCTGGAACCGGGATGACGGTCCACCGACGCTGCCCAAGCACAATCTCGCGGTGATCTAAAACCGTTAACACCGGAAACGGGCTGACGCGCAATGATAACTTCCACATGTTCTCTTCAATTTCAGCCGCAAGTTCATCCGGAACGCCATGGCGGCGAAACAGTGCAGCAACTTCACTCGCTTGGGAACTCTCTTCCCCCCACACCCGTTCGGCCATCGCCTGATCCGGTTCGCTGATCCATATCGGCGCTTCCGTCTGTTGCTGCATCCAACCGGCAAGGCCAAAATGATCGGGATGGAAGTGGGTGATATAAATGGCGCGAACGTGCCGCGGCTTGATTCCTAATTGCCGGAAGGCCGCTTCCCAAGCGCGCATGGCCTCAGGGCAACGAAATCCAACGTCAACCAAGCTCCACCCGTCCGCCTCTTGGCATACGTAACAATACACATACTTCATCGGAAACGGGACGGGAATCGGGACGCGATAAATCCCGTCCCCCACGGCTTCAATGTCTTTATGTAGCATCTGTTTCCTCTCCCCTCTATCATCGTGATCTCTTTGTCTCTATGCAACATCCAATCGAAAAACGAATCCGCCGATGTTTTCAGTCCGACCGCTAAATCATCTCCATAAACGGGTTGATCGCCTTATCGCGGTTGAACGCCGATTCACGGTCCGGAGCGGGCTCAAACAGCGTTTCAAAGTATCGAATGGCAGGAATAGCCAGAAGCTGATGGACATTGAAAAACAACTCCCGCGCTCTCGTTCCACTCCAGTCGTGCGGCAATAAATCGTGCGGAAACCCTGGGTCAATAAAGAAGAAGCTCCGGTATTCATGCACGAGCTTTGTCCGTTCCATAAAACATTCGCGGTCGGTCAGCTCATTGTTCCAAGCCCGCTTTTGGAACTCCTCATATTTTTGCTCGTACGTTTCAATAAACTTGTCATATTCTTTGGCGATATAGGCAAAATCCCAACCGCGCTCGATGATTTGCTCGTTGCTGTGCGACACGATGGAATCCGCCGTAAATAAAATCACATACGGCTCTAAATGATAATCTTTAATCCATTCCATGACTTGCGGTTCAATCGGGTTCGGGCTCGCCCACGTTCCGTGAGAAATAAGGCCAAATCCCATTAAACTTAATTCTTTGCGGATCTGGCTGCGCAGCTCTCGCTTTTCTTCCGGAACAGAATATGTCAACACGCGCCAGCGGCCATCCCATTTATAGTTCCGAAGCGAATAGACGCGGGTGAATCCGTCCATCATCGTCCGCTTCCCTTTCGGCGTCAGCGAGTAATAGCTGTTATTGCCGATTTTCCGCACTTCAAAAAATTCTTGCTGCACCATCCTTAGCGCCGCCCCGCGAATGGACGACTCGGAAATGCCGAAGTGAGACATCATCTGGATCAAACTTCCGATCCACACTTCATTCCCATAATGTTGAATATATTCCCCGAATAGCGTAAACATAAGTGCCCTTGGCTTCATTGCAACACACCTGTCTTTTTCAGATTTTTCTTTTATTATGTTACATTTCCCCTCTCTTTTTCAATCTTAGAATGATTATTTTTACATAAAATGATCGTTTTTACATAAAAACATATCGGCCGAAACGGCCGATATGCATGAACAAAGTGTTAAATCCCTTTCCAATTTGGCTGGCGTTTTTCCAAAAATGCGCTCAACCCTTCTTTGGCGTCTTCCGAACGGAACAGCAAGTTTTGCAGCTCGCCTTCATAGCGGATCGCCACATTAAGCGGCATTTCTTTGCCGTTCATGATCGACAGCTTGATGTTTGAAATCGCATACGTCGCGCTGTTAACGAGCTTGCGCGCATACTCCCGCGTCCGCTCTCTCGTTTCCGCCTGCGGGAACACCCGGTTCACCAGCCCGATGTCAAGCGCCTCTTGCGGCGTGATCGTTTCTCCCGTAATGTTCATATCCAGCGCCCGCGAGTAGCCGACCAACCGCGCCAGCCGCTGCGTCCCGCCTGTGCCAGCCAACACCCCGAGCGTCACTTCCGGCAGCCCGATTTTTCCTGCTTCATCCCCCATAAACCGCAAGTCGCACGCGAGCGCCATCTCCAAGCCCCCGCCGACTGTATGCCCTTCTAAACAAGCGATATACACTTGCGGCGAGCGGGCGATTTTATCAAGCGTCTCATTGCAGAACAAGCAAAATTGCGTTTTGAACCGCGGGTCGGCCGAACGCAAAAAGTTAATGTCCGCCCCCGCCGAGAAAAACTTCGGCACATCGCTCATGATGATGACCACTTTAATGTCTGGATCGAAGCGGATGTCATCAATCGCCGCGTTGAATTCTTTGTAAAATTCCAGATCGTACGAGTTCGACTTGTTAATGTGCAAATGAATCTCGGCAATCCCTTCTTCTTTCACAACCGTCAAATATTTTTTCTCTACCGTTACCGCATTTGCCATCTTCATCCCTCCATAATATGATATGTTTGTTTTAAATACCGCTTATCCCAGCTATGGTGATCCGAGCGCATCAATCTGCCTTGTTAAATGCCAAACAGGTTCAACGGCTTGCTGCCGATATAAGAGACGACGCTCTTCGTTTCGGTGTACAAATTCAACGTTTCCAGTGCCAGCTCACGGCCAAATCCTGACTGCTTGTACCCGCCAAACGGCGTGCCCGGGAAGGCGGAAATCGGCGAGTTGATCATGACAATCCCTGCCCGGATGCGCGAAGCGACGCGATGGGCTCTTCCGTGGTCTTTCGTCCATACGGCCGACCCTAAGCCGAAAATCGTATCGTTCGCCTGCCGGATGACGTCTTCCTCATCGCGAAACTTCATGACGACGACGACCGGCCCGAAAATTTCTTCCTGCGCCACGCGCATATCGTTTGTGACGTTTCCGATCACCGTCGGCATATACCAGTAGCCTTTCGCAAACTCGTCGCCTTCCGGAACTTTTCCGCCGTACAGCACTTCGCCGCCTTCCTCAACCGCCAGCTTCACATAGCCGTCGATCACTTGCTGATGGCTTCGCGAAATGACCGCTCCCATATGTACCCCTTTTTCAAACGGGTTGCCGACGCGGATGCGGGAAGCTTTTTCAATAAATTTCTCCATAAATTCGTCGTAAATGGCTTCGTGGACAAACAGCCGTGAGCGTGCCTCACACGACTGCCCTGTATTGTAAAAAATACCGTAAAGTGAACCGTTGACAGCCGCTTCTATATCGCAATCATCAAACACGATATTTGGCGATTTTCCGCCAAGTTCGAGCGTCACCCGTTTCAACGTCCCAGAGGCGCGCCGCATAATGTCTTTGCCGGTTTCTGTCTCCCCGGTGAAAGCCACCTTATCAATCCCCGGATGTTCGGTCATATATGGGCCGATTTCGGAACCGCTTCCTGTAATCACGTTAACGACGCCATCGGGAACCCCGGCCTCTTGGCAAATTTCCGCCAACATATAAGCGGTAATCGGCGTGTAGCTTGCCGGCTTTAACACGACCGTACATCCCGCTGCCAATGCCGGAGCTATCTTCCAAGCTGCCATCATCAGCGGATAGTTCCACGGGATGATTTGGCCGCATACGCCGACCGGCTCTTTTACCGTATAGTTGAAAAATCCGTTCGGCACTTGGTTTGTATCTCCCTGCAGCGTAATCGCCGCGGCCGCGTAAAATTCAAAATCCTCAATTGCCTGCATAATTTGCCCTTTCGCCGCATCGACCGTTTTGCCGCTATTTAGCACTTCGGCATACACTAAATCGTTGAACCGCTCTCTCATGAGGTTGGCGATTTGATTGAGCAAACGCGCGCGTTTTGCCGCCGTCATTTTCGGCCATTTGCCCGACTCAAATGCCGTACGCGCCGCTTCGACAGCACGGTCCACATCCGCTTTTGTCGCCTTGGCGACCGTCGCAATCACTTCTTCTGTCGCCGGATTGACCGTTTCAAACACTTCACCGTTGCTGCTTTCAACATACTGGCCGTTAATAAACAGCGGATAATGCTTCTTGATCGTCATCAATGGTCTCCCCTTCCTCATTGGCATCGTTTCTCCATCTCACCCGCTCAAACACACTCCTGCATTGATGGCAATAATATTGCGACACAAGCTGAGCGGTTCCAAACATCGATAACGGCGCTACATTCGCTGAACCGCAAAATGAACAGCGTACCTCCTTACGTGCCGGCATCCGTCAGACACCTCTTTGTGATTATTATGTTTTGTTTAATATCGTCTGTTTAACATAATACTATTAAACTAACAACGGTTTGTCAATTACAAAACTAAAAAAAAATGAAAATTTACACCATTCTTTTTTCAGAAACATTCCCACCCTCATTCTTTCTGAGAATGAGAAAACTCAGCCCAGGACGACCAATTCTTTCACCCTCACTACCGTCCGGCCATCTGCCTCCTCTATTCACGTTTCTGTTCTACGGAATGAAGACGATCGCTTAAATTTCCATAAAAAATGAGACGGTGATACACACCGTCCCGCTACTTCCGGTCGCTCCATTTTATTATTTTCCGACAAAACGTTCACACATCCGACTCGCGGATTTCCTGCATAGTTTCCCCTTCAAGCAGCGACAACATCCATTCTTTTAGGTCGATGACGCGCAAATGCTTCGGCGCTGAATCCGTTCTGGCGACGATCATCGGCACGAGCGAATCGTGGCGGTGCAATGCGCCGTGGCTCGCCCCGCCGACATGGGTCGGCGACCCTTCACCGATAAATTCAAACCCCGGGGCGGCGCTGACAATCAGAAACGTCCCGCGATGCGACGTCAAAGAACTATACAGCCGAGCCAACGCGTCGGGATAATCGCCGTACGAAATGCGCCCGCCGCTGGCTGTCAAATCGAGCACGCCTAGGTCCCCTTGAACATCCCATCGCTGCCCGTACTCATCCGTTTGCACCCCGTTTGGCCGAAACGTGAGCTTTCCGCTCCGAACGCCTGAAATGACGTGCGCCGCGTCTTTCTCCAGCCAGGCGATGACATCAATCCGACCGTCCTGTCGCAGCGTCTCGGCAAGCTTCGCCAGCGAAACGCGGTGCAAATTGAGTGTATAAATAAAGGCCATGCGCTCATTGACCGCCAGCACAATTTCATCGTCTTCCTTCACCCCGCATTTTAATGCCATAATTTTGTATGAGCGAAGCAGCTGGCGCAAGTCGATGAGCGCTTTCTTTCGGTCGGCGCGGATCGGTGCTTGCCCGTTATCCCCCATGATGATCCAGCATTTGTCGTAAAGCGCTTCCTCCCAGCTCGGGTAACAGTGCAGGATAGCTTGCAGCTGCTTGTCCGTTTGGGCGATTCCTTTTGTATCCATTGGTCCGTGCTTATGGACGATTTTGTCCATATCCGGAAAATAGACAATGGTAAAAGGCGGCAAACGGTCTGCCCGGATGAGATGAACGAGCTCTTGAGCGGAAAAACGGTTGTTAAATCCATACTTTTGCCAAAAGTGGCCGTTCTGGTTTGAAGGGCCAAGCCGCGCAAATGATCCGTATGTAAACAAACAGGTTCCTTTCGTTTTCCGACAGCTGCGAAATGGCTTGAACAACGTAAGCAGCGCCGGCAGGCGAAGCGGATGATCCGTATTTCCACGATACAAAAGGGCATTAATTGAGGCGCTTTCCTTCCCTTTGGCCGCCAGCTCCTCGTGGATGGTAGCGATGCTCTGGCTTAAATGTTCGTTATTCAAGCGGTAGACCACATCATCAAGCGCCCGCAAAAGACCAAGTTTCCATAACTCCCGCACATGACTTCCATAGTTGATCAGCCGCTTCTCTTCGTCATGAAACCAAACAAGTCCAGGCACCCGGTGGATGTCCGCATACGTTCCGGTCAAAAGCGAACTGTCGACCGTGACGGACATCGTCGGAAAGGCGGTCACTACGTTCGGATATACCGCCCCTTTTTCCATAAAAAACTGGAAAGCCGGAGCTACCCCTTCGCTCACCGCCTTCTCGAGGGCGGGATACATTAATGAATCAATGATCAACAGAATGACCCGTTTTGGCATTCTTCATCCCCCTTTCGCTATACTTCCGCCAAGCTGCGGCAGAAAGCGCCTTCCTACAGCGTTAGTTTAGCCAATATACATAGACGGAAAACGAAGCAGGGCATGCTAAAATGAAAAGAAAAAGCCGGCAGGCGCCATGCTGCCGGCCGATTGAGCAAAGGGGCAACCGTCATTATTTTTTCTCTTCGTCTCCCGGCCGCCAAGGAGCCATTTCTTCGGCGAATTCTGCTGTGGCAAGCCGCGTCGTTCCCATCCGGCGCCCCATCCAGCGGTTTAAGCCGCGAATCATATTTTGCACCGGCCCCCTGGGCATCGGTGCCATGCGCGCACCTCTTCTGGCGCCAAGCATCGCTGCGGCAGCTGCACCGAAGCCTAAGCTGACGAGGGCCCATATCGCGTTATTGTTTCGCCGCCGTCCGGGGAGCATTCGCCATTGATTCCATAGACCACGGCCGCGCCGAACGGCGAACAGGCGGAATAAGCGATCCATCGCACGTACACCTCCTTTGCCTAACGGCTTCTGTTCAACGGTTAGCATACGTTGCTGACGGAAAGTCATACGTGGAAAACGTTAACGGACACGGGCGGTCCGGCTTGGTTAAAAAGCTGTATCACAATAATTCGAAATATGTTGAATTTCATCACTAGAAAGGCAAAACGGGCATCCTACAAGCATCTTCCCTCCCCAATGGCTTTCATCCCCTCTTTGATGGAGCCCGACCATTCCTTCCCTTTTCTCCGGACTTGCAAACTTTCCATATATTTGACTATTTCCATCCCCTTGTCTTGCACCTATACTTAGTTTCGTATACATTTACACAGCAGGGGGCATCTTAATGAAAAAAGTTCTTCCTTTCGCTCTGGCAGCCTCTGTGGCCGCAGCTTCATGGCCGGCCTCAGCATTCGCCATTGAGCGCAACGACCCGGCTTTAGCCCAATATTTAGACGAAGTCAATCTTACCGTCGAAGAGCTGGAAAATTACTTAGACTATGAGGGGGATACGCTCGACGATTTTGACGGCGTCGACGAACTTCGCAGTGAACTTGGCGAACCGCTGACAGAAGAAAACTTGGCGCAGCTGCTCGCAAAATATGGGTTAACCGAGGAGCAACTCCGGCAAATGCTCATTGACAACGGAGAAATTGAGGCTGATGACGCGATTACGGATGCATTTATATTTTCTGATGATTTAAAAGAGTATATCGAGTTTTTCAAAGACTACTCGATCCCGATTACGGACGAAACGCTGGCTGACTTTCTAAACGAGCGCGGAATGACAAAAGAGGAGCTTATGGCTTTGCTCAGCCGACACGGTGAATCGGTGAATGATTACGGCTCCATCGGCGAGTTAAGTGATATGGTCGACTATTATGAAAGCTTAACTCCGCTCACCGATGAGACATTAAACGAATTTTTGCAAGAGATCGGCATGACGAAGCCGCAACTCGAAAAACTGTTAGCCAGAAACGACGATTCGCTTGATCACTATACGACCATCGAGGAGCTCTCGGAAGCAGTCGTCGATTACTTGCTTCCTGATTTGGACGAACTTGGCTTGACAGAAGCGGAATTAGAGAAGTTATACAGCCATTTTGAGTCGCTCAATATGGAAGACCCGCAATTTGCCGAGAAAATGGAAGGAATAGGGAGACGACTCGAGGCGATCGGCGCGTACGACTTTGCGAGCATCACGGAACTCTCGCCGGCGCAAATTGCCGAAATCGCTGATGTATGGAATGACCTCCTCGCTGCCTTTCAATTGGAAGCGAAGTTTTATTTGACAAAAGACGGTGAGAAAAAGCCGCTGAGCTTATCGGCGCTGCTAGCGATGGAATCGGCGAATGGCTATGATTTGCTTGTTGAAATTTACAGCACAGAAGGCGGACTGCTTGCTGATGTTGTCATGAATGAAGAAATGTTTGCCTCCGACATTTTCGATGAAATCGGTGAAGACCTGCAAGACGCAGGACAAGCGGCGAAAATCGAAAAAGTGGTGAAGCCGGCACCGCCGAAGCCGTTGAAGCGAACCGAAGCCGGGGCGAAACTGCCGAAAACGGCCTCCCCATATGCGACGCACATGCTGTTTGGCTTGGCCTTAATCGCTGCCGGCGCATTTCTTGCCCGCTTCCGTCGAGAAACCGAGGCGAACTAAATGAACCGTCGACGGATGGTGCGCCTCTTCGGAGCAGGCTTGATAACAGCCGGGGTCGCCTTAGTCAGCGTCTACGGGGTCAAGTGGAAAAACAGCCTTGAAGCAGTCAAACCGCTGCCAGCGAAAACGGAACAGCAAATAGGCGCTATACCTGTTAAGGCCCCTGCTCCGCTCTACCCGGACCGACCGAAAACAGGTGAACAAATCGGTGAACTCATCATCCCGAAGCTCAACGCCAGCTTGCCGATTTACCACGGCACAGATGAGGACGAGCTGGAAAAAGGGGTCGGCCATTACGCCGGGAGCGTCCTGCCGGGCGAAGCGGACAACTGTGTCCTCGCCGGCCATCGCGATACAGTCTTCCGCCGGCTCGGCGAAGTCGGCCAAGGCGATATCCTCATCGTCCGCACGTCTGCCGGTACGTTCACCTATAACGTGCGCAAAGTGCGCATCGTTGACGCCGATGACCGAACGGTCATCGTTCCTAAACCGAAAGCGACGCTCACTGTTTCAACGTGCTACCCGTTCCGCTACATCGGTTCTGCCCCACAGCGGTACGTGCTCATCGCCAACTTAGTCAATGAGCGCTCTTAATCTTGTGAAAAGCGAAAGGATGGCCGAAACAGAGGCCATCCTTTTTACTTCACTTCGTATGCCGTCCATGTCGGCTTTTTCATTTTCGCCGACAATGAAATAATTTTCCCTTTCACGCGGTTCGCTTCTTTTCCCGTAAGCGGCATCGGCTGGTAGTTGTTTCGTATCGTCACTGACGAGATACGGAACGGGATGACGCGAATTTCTTTCTTTGCCGTGCGCTTGCCGTTTTGGAAAGAAAATGTCTGCTGGAAGACAAACGTATCTTTGTCGCTCGGGTTTTTGTTTCCGCCAAACAGAAAATTGCCAAGGCTGTAAACGATGAATTTGCCTTTATACTCTTCAATCCCCTGAACGACGTGCGGATGGTGGCCGACGACCAAATCGGCGCCGCTGTCAATGGCAAAGCGGCCGAGCGCCTTTTGGGTGCTGTTTGGCACATAGCTTCGTTCGACCCCCCAGTGAAAATGAACGAGGACGAGATCGGCTCCTTGGTTCCGCAAGGCGCGAATGTCACCAGCAATTTGTTTGCGCAATGTGCTTGTATTGCTCCAGCCTTCATAGCCGAGCGCTCCAATTTGAATGCCTTTGACAGTTTTCATCAGCCGGAGCGTTCGGCCGAAATAACCGACCTTTTCTTTTTTGAGATTAGCGATCGTATCTTCATACCCTTTTTGCAAATAATCGTATGTATGATTATTTGCCAAGTTCACGGCATCAATGCCCCCGTATGTTAAAATTTTCGCATAACTCGGGTGGCCGCGGAAACGAAACGTTTTGCTTGCCTTACGCGTTGCTGTCGTCAGCGTCGTTTCCAAATTGACGGTCGTAAAATCATCGTTTTTGAAGATCGGCTCAATATACTTCGTAAAGTAGCGCAAGCCATGCCGCTTCGCTTCATCGTCAAACGAATACGCATAGCCGTAATTTTCGTCGCGTCCAAGCGTCACATCGCCCGCTGCGCTTACCGTGATGCGCACTTCGTTCGGCGCCGCTCGTTTCGCTGAGGCGAGCGCTACCGCCGCTTTGTCAGCCGGACCGGGCAGCGGCGGATGCATAGCCGCCGTCTTCACCGCCCCGTTCCGCGCCGCTAACACTTCTTGGGCGCCGCGTTCAGGTACGTTGCTGCATGAAAATAAAAATAATGACAAAAGAAATGCAAGTGCTGCGTTTCTTCTCCTAACAACCAAGTTCATTCTCCCTTCCCCTATCGATCAGCCGTTTTTTAACATAATTCCGAAAGAAGTCTCCCACTTCAAAGGGGTGAAGGGCGTAGCCCAACGATCATGATGTATCTGCTCTCCCCTCTCCTCAAAAACGTCTTCGGTAGCCTTCCCGCGGTCATCTGAACCGCAAACCGATCCGCTTTATAGTTTTTCGACACACTTCCCTTCTCTTCCTTCTTTTGTCATTCTTTTTCTCGATTAATTGTTGAGCCATTTATGGATGATGGCCCGCCTTGTCTATGGTATAATGAACATGCAGGCATTTCCTCCCCGCCCTCGCACGTTATACTCCTCTGCCTTTCTGCTCCGGAAATGCCCCGAATGATGTGATCGAAGGGAGGTGCTCCCATGCAGGAACAGCTTCTTCACCAATTGACGGAACTGGTGCAAAACCTAGCGAACGATATGGCTGCGATCAAGCAAGACATGCAGACGATGAAGCAAGATATAGAAACCATGAAGCAAGACATGGAAACCATGAAGCAAGACATGGAAACCATGAAGCAAGATATGGAAACCATGAAGCAAGATATGGACACTATGAAGCAAGAAGTACAGGCAGTAAAACAAAAAGTAGACAAGCTTGAGAAACGAATGGACAAGCAAGAAGAAGAACTTCATTGGCTGAAAGAACAAGTGAAAGAAAATACGGAAATGGTCAAGGCCGTCCGCGACAACCAGCTTGAACAGAGAAGCATTCAAGATGCCATGCGCCATGACACCGCCGCCATTCACGGAGAGATCGTCGATATTCGCACACAAATGGCGACAAAAGAAGACATCTCGCTCATTCATCAGCGGCTCGACTATCAAATTAGCCGCATCGCCCGTACGGAAGAGGAGATTCACTTGCTGAAAACGGCGAACTAGCAGGCACAACGTTATTGCTCCAGGAAAACGTCTCCCTTTTCCATTTGTTTTGCCACCGACTCGGCGATAAACCGGACGATCCGTTCTTTCGCACGCCATCTCCGCGCTTTGCGGGCCGGATCAATGCCATGGGCTAGCATAAGCTGTTTCAGCACAGGCACTTCAAGCGGCTGCAGGCATTGGCCGGCCTTTTGGCGACAGGAGGATGCGGATCTCCCGCTGATTTACGAAAAAGCCACACGGGATCAACCCGTGTGGCCTTGCTTGCATCCTCAATACGGCACTTCAATCAGTTCTCCCGTTGCAATGCTTGATTCGTTTCTTCCACTGCTTGATTGAGCGCCTCTTGCGGATCAACCCCTTCATATAACCGTTCCATCGCCTTCACCACATGTTGCCGCGATTCCGGAAAAACTGTGATTAGCGCCCCTTGGGTGGCAGGGGTTGATTTTGTTTCATGCAGCTGGTCAACGGTCACTTTTAACTGCGGATATGTTTTCCATTCATCTTTGACAAGCGGTTCCTTATAGGCAGCGGGGTTAATGGCAAAATAACCCGTCCGCACGTGCCATTCCGCTTGAACCGGAGCGGTTGTCAAATATTTCATGAACTCCCATGCCGCCTTTTGTTCCTCTTCGCTGCTTCCTTTCATCATCCAAAGTGAAGCCCCTCCGATGACGACGCCTTGGCGTTCAACACCATCCGGAACAGGCAAATAGGAGACGCCAACATCAAATGGTGAATGATTGATCACTGTTTTGACACCAGCGGACGAATCCAAGTACATCGCTACCTTCCCAGCCTGAAAGGCAGCACGCATGTCGTCCCAGTTTTGACCGGCGTTATAAAACGTGCCGTCTCGATGCATATCGCGGATCAACTCAAACACCCGTTTTCCTTCCTCTTCGTTAAACACCGCTTTCGTTGCATCGCCGCTTCGACCGTTATCGTTGTTCACATACAATCCACCTTGCACCGCCACCATCTCTTCAAAAAACCAGCCATAGTTCAAAATCGAAAACCCATATTGCACCGTTTCGTTTCCTTTTTTCTTCGTCAACTTTTTCGCCGCTTCTTTCAGCTCGCTGTAGGTGAGCGGAGGGTTCTCAGGATCGAGCCCGGCCTCGCGAAATGCATCTTTATTGTAAATCAACACAGGCGTTGAGGAGTTAAACGGCATCGAGTAAATGCGGCCATCAACGGTATAATAGCTGACAATGTTTTTCTCCCATTGCGAAACGTCATACTTATCCTTATCGATCCATGTTTGCACGGGAACGATTTGCCCGCTGTCAATCATATATTTCGTTCCGACTTCAAACGTCTGCATGATCGTTGGCGCCTCTTCCGTCCCAGCTACCGTGTTCCATTTCGTCAGCGCTTCCTCATATGTACCTTGAAACACAGGCTTTACCTCAATTTCCGAATGGGTTTGATTAAAATCCGCTACAATGTCATGTAACACCGTCTGCAAGTCCCCGCTCATCGAATGCCAAAACACGACTTCCGTCTTTTTACCGGCCGCCCCCCCATTGGAACCGACGCTTGAGCATCCTGCTCCAAGCCATACTAAAGCCAGTAAAACAATCAGCACGTTTCTCACCTTTTTCTCCTCCCCGCTATTGAATCGCTCCTTGCATAAACCCTTTGCGCAATTGCTTCTGGCCGGCAAACAACAGCAGCAATGTCGGCAGCATCGCGACGACAGCCGCTGCCATGACGACCCCCCAGCTGCTCGCAATCTCCTGCGTCTGTAGCTGTTTCAGCCCAATCTGCACGGTGCGGAAGCGGTCATCGTTCGTAACGAGCAGCGGCCATAAATACATATTCCAAGCATCTAAGAAACTATAAACAGCTAACGTCACCAATCCCGTTTTCGAAAGCGGAAGCACGACGCGGCAAAAAAAGCGGAAATTCCCGATGCCGGACAGACGGGCCGCCTCGTACAGCTCATAAGGAATTTGGCGAAACTGCTGCCGCAATAAAAAGATGCCAAATGCCATCGCCCAAAACGGCACCGTTAACCCTAAGTAATCATTCGTCCAGCCGAGCTGCTGGATCGTTAAAAAATTCGGAATGACAGTCGCCTCCCACGGAACAAGCATCGTTGCAATGCAAACGTAAAACCATAGATCTCGGCCCGGAAAACGGAGAAACACAAAGGCAAAAGCAGCCAAGCTCGAAACGATCAGGCGCCCGACCGTAATCACTGAGGCGACCAATACACTATTGAACAAATAACGACCAAGCGGCGCCTGTTCAAAAGCCGCTTGATAATTGACCCACTCCCAGCGATCAGGCCATAGATGCCCCGCCAAAATACCGGCTCCATCCATGAAACTCATCAAGAGAGCATAGACCATAGGAAATAAGAGAAGCACCGAACATAAGCATAACACCCCATAATCTAAAGCTGTCCGCACCGCTCTCATTGATAGTGCACCTTCCTCTCAGCAAACCGAAACTGCAAAAATGTGATTACGGCGATGATTAGAAACAATACGATCGCCTGGGCACTCGCGAAACCGAACTGGTAGTTGACGAACGCTTCCCGGTAAATGGCATAAACGAACACATTCGTGGCATCGACCGGTCCGCCTTTTGTTAAAAAGTCGATTTGTCCAAACGTTTGCAACGCTTGAATGAGCGAGACAGTCGTGACAAAAAACAATGTCGGCGATAGCAGCGGCACGGTCACCGCCCATAATTGGCGCCAATAGCTAAATCCGGCAATGCGCGCGCTTTCGTACAAGGACGGGTCGATGTTTTGCAGGCCGGCTAGCAACAACAAAAAGGTAAACCCAATATTCATCCATATCGTTGCTACCGCCACCGCATACAACGCCGTATCGGGATCAAGCAGCCACGAAACAGGGGTTAAGCCGACCGTAGACAACAAGCGGTTAATGATCCCAATCGCTGGGTTGTACATAAACAGCCAAATGACAGAAGCGGCGGCCACGCTCATTCCCATCGTAGAAGCGAAAAACGTTCGAAAGATCCCGATTCCTTTCCGCTTTTCATGGACGAGCAGCGCCAGACCGAACGAAATCACGATTGTAGCCGGGACAGTGAGCGCCGCGAATAGAAACGTCGTCTTTACGCTATGCCAAAACGTCTCGTCTTGAAACAAGGCGGCAAAATGCGCTAAACCAGCAAATTCCGTCGGCTTCCCTTGGTAGTCTGTATGAAACACACTTAAGTACAACGTTCGACCTAACGGATAAAATAAAAATATACCGAACAGAAGAAGGGAAGGGAAAAGGTACATCATTCCTTCCAACCATGACTTCACGGTTGTTTGCCGAGCCGCCTGTTTTGCTTGAGCCGGCCATGGCGATGGCGGAAAGACCGGCGAAACACGTTCATTCATCCGTCAATCCGCACCTCCTCCCTCCTGATCGGGGGCCCGATCCGTTGCCCGTGCTCATCGAAAAAGAGCAGCGCTCGCTCGTCAAACGAAAATGATGCCAATTCCCCTAGTCTTATGTTCCATTGTCCGTTCCATCGTGCCGTCCAATGAAGATGCTTCGTCAGCTCAAACGTCACGAACGTCTCATTGCCAAGCCATTCGATATGGACAACTTTGGCTGTCACATGCCCCTCGCCTAGTTCTGCTCGATAGATATGCTCCGGGCGAAGGCCGATCGTCACCCGTTCCACCTTAGGCAAAGGGCGGTGCATAAAACGAACGGGCCGCTCGTTTTGCAATAGCAGCGAATGTTCAAGTACGTGCGCCTCTGCCAAGTTCATTGGCGGCGTTCCGATAAATGAAGCGACAAACGTGTTATCTGGGCTATTGTAAATATCGAGCGGAGCGCCAACTTGCTGCGGGCGTCCGGCATGCAAAATCATCACCCGGTCTGCCATCGTCATTGCCTCTGTTTGATCGTGAGTGACATAGATGACCGTCATGCCGAGCTGCCGTTGCAAGCGGCGAAGTTCACTGCGCATTTTAGCCCGCAGTTTCGCATCTAAATTGGAGAGCGGCTCGTCCATTAAACAAAGCGGAGTTCTTGCAACGATCGCCCGCCCTAAGGCGACACGCTGGCGCTGTCCTCCTGATAGCTCCCGCGGCTTCCGCTGCAATACGTCCGTTATCCCAAGCATTTCTGCCGCTTCCATGCAGCGCCTCATTTGTTCTTCTTTCGACACCTTTTGCGCCTGCAAGACGATTCGCATATTTTGCTCCACCGTTAAATGCGGATATAACGCATAGTTTTGAAAAACCATGGATAATTGACGGGTGTGGGGCGGCCAGTCGTTCGCTACCTGCCCGTCGATCAATACGTAACCCGACGTCAGCGATTCAAGGCCGGCAATCAGCCGCAAAATCGTGCTTTTGCCGCATCCTGACGGGCCAACAAGAGCAAAAAACTCTCCTGATTCAATCGCCACACTCACATTCTCCACAGCCCGCTTTTTTCCATCATACGATTTCGTCACTTCGACAAGCTCAAGAAACGCCATTCCCTTCCCCCCTCTTTTTCTGTTTTCTATTCCATCGTAATCCATTTTTGTAAATACTGTCTGAACGTACTTTTCGATTTATGTAAATATTTCGTAATTGAACGTTCTTCCCTGCGCTAACACTTTAAATTTGGAGATTATTGTCCCTCCCGCCCTTCGGAGGACGGTTCACCAAGCTGTCCCCGTACGTCCCTCGGTTGGGCTGACTTATAAGTCTTCCCGGTTTAGGATGATAAAAAAGACGCCCTGCCAACGCAGAGCGTCCTGTCTTTAAATTTGATTGTTTTCCATAAGCAACGACAAACATCCGACGGCAATTAACGAACCCCTCTCATCAACCGCTGGATGCTTGGCGCGAGCGCGAATAAGATCAAGCTTAAGACGAGCGCCGCCCCACCGATCGTGCCAAAATACGCCGTTTCATTCTCCGGCGTGTAAAAGCGGACGAGCTGGGCGTTGATCGCTTGCGCCGCAGCGTTTGATAAAAACCAAAGGCTCATCGTTTGCGCCGAAAACGCCGCCGGGGCGAGTTTCGTCGTCGCTGACAGGCCGACCGGCGACAAGCAAAGCTCACCGAGCACAACGATGAAATAGCTCAACACAAGCCAAATCGGATGGACGAGCTCTCCGGCGCTGAAATATCCCGGCACGAGGATGACGATAAACGACAGGCCGGCAAACAAAAGGCCAAGGGCAAATTTTTGTGGGATCGTCGGCTGCCGTTTGCCAAGCTTCACCCACATCCAAGCGAACACCGGCGCTAAGATGATAATGAACAATGGGTTGAGCGACTGAAACCAAGCTGGCGAGAGATGAATGCCAGCGACATCCAACTGTGTCCGTTTATCCGCATAGTTCGCCAAAATGGTCGACCCTTGTTCCTGGATGGCCCAAAACATCGCCGAAGCGACAAACAGCGGAATGTAGGCGATGACGCGCGACCGCTCTTCGGCCGTCGTTTTCGGGCTGCGGTACATCACGACAAAATAAATGATCGGAATGATGATGCCTAAAATACCGACGAGCGAAATAAACGTTTCCACCGTAAACCAGCCGTTTGGAATCAAGATCGCGAGCAGCACAGCCATGACGACCGCTGCGGCCGCAGCGATCACAGCCGTTTTTTTCTTTTCAGCCGGCGTCAGCGGGTTTGGTACATACGTTCCCGCCTGCCCGAGATTTTTCTTTCTTGTCGCCACAAACACAACAAGCCCAAGAAACATGCCGACAGCGGCGAGCCCGAACCCGAGGTGGAAGTTGTATTTCATCCCGGCCGTGCCGACAACAAGTGGAGCCAAAAACGCCCCGAGGTTAATGCCCATGTAAAAAATGCTGAATCCGGCGTCGCGGCGGTCATCGCCAGGCTTGTACATATCGCCGACAATGCTGGAGACGTTCGGCTTTAACAACCCGGTGCCAAGAACGATGAGCGCCATCGACACAAACAGCGCCGCCGCCCCGCCAGGCAACGCCAACGCGATATGGCCAGCCATAATGAGAATGCCGCCATAAAAGACTGCCCGTGAAGTTCCAAACACTCGGTCGGCGAGCCAGCCGCCGATGATTCCGGACATGTACACAAGCGCCCCGTAAATCGACATGATCGCGAGCGCCAACTGTTCGTCGAGCCCTAGCCCGCCTTTCGACACTTCATAATACATGTAATACACTAAAATGGCACGCATGCCATAGTACGAGAAGCGCTCCCAAAACTCCGTAAAAAAGAGCGTGAACAGCCCTTTCGGATGGCCGAAAAAGCCTCGCTGGGGAACGCTGGCAGCGATTTCTTGCTTATTGATTGATGACATGACAAACCCTCCTTTAATTCTTTTACTATAATAATTTATTCTGTTTATATTGTCAAAAAACTTTTATAGAAAGCTATGATTACATAAAAAACCGAGTTTTTTTCAACTTTATCTGAATAATATCACTTCATTGAACTACTCCCACTTTCGCTTCGAAGTGGGAGATTCCTACGAACTTCGCTTTATCGAGCGAATATCTTAGTAGGCGATCCCCACAGTTCCTGCGGTTAGAAGCCTGACGGCTTCGTTTTTGATATTCATACTTGCGTTCACATCTCGATCATGATGGGTACGGCACACGGGGCATTCCCATTCGCGCAAAGCGAGATGTTTCACGTCTTTATTTTGATAGCCACAGCACGAACAAAGCTGGCTGGACGGAAAGGTTTTCGCTACGGTGACGACTTGTTTCCCGTACCATTTGGCTTTGTATACGATCATGGTTTTAAACATTGACCATGATACTTCTTGAATGGCTTTTGCAAGGTTATGATTTTTTAGCATATTACCTACTGACAAATCTTCCATACCGATGATGTCGTGGTTTTTGACAATCTCGGTGGAGATTTTGTGTAGATAATCGTGTCGTGCGTTTGTGATTTTTTCATGCAATCGTGCAACTTTTATTCGTTGCTTATTCCAATTCGAACCGCCTTTTTTTCGTCTGGAAAGAATGCGTTGTGCTTTCGCTAGTTTCTTTTCTAACTGACGAAACCATTTCAGATTTTCATACTTTGTTCCATCGGAAAGAACGGCAAAGTCCTTTAAACCAACATCGATGCCAACGGCTGAACCCGTTTTAGGCAACTCTTGTACTTCTGCTTCAACTAAAATGGACACAACGTATTTCCCGCTCGGATTTCGTCTCACCGTAGCCGACAAAATGCGGCCTTCTACCTCACGGCTTTTTGCCAAACGAACAAACCCAAGTTTCGGAAGTTTGATTTTGTTTCCATCAATAGCAATATTTCCGTTTGTATATTTCGTTGTGTAGGATTGCACCTTATTCTTTTTCGATTTAAAGCGTGGTTTGTCGTTTTGCTTTTTCAAAAAGCGAGCATACGCATCGGCAAGGTTTTTCAATGAGGATTGTAGAGCAACACTATCCACTTCGTTTAACCAAGTTAATTCTTTTTTTAGTTGTGTTAATTGAGAAGAACAGGCATTATATGATAGCCCTTTCCCTGTTTCTTTGTAAGCATCCTCCCATTTCGCTAAAAAATAGTTGAATACAAAACGCGAGCAACCGAATGTTTTCGTCATCAACGCTTCTTGCTCTTTGTTTGGGTAGATACGGAATTTGTATGCTTTATTGACCATCATGACTTTCACCCCCTTTTGTGTTATTATATACATAGCATATCATAATTGATATTAAATGTATATCATTTTCAGGGGTGAAAGCATGGAAAAACAATCAGTTGTATTACGTTTCCCAAAAACTCTTTTAGAGAGAGTAGACAAATACAAAGAACAAAAAGGGTTTGGCACTCGCACACAAGCAATTTTTCACCTATTGCAAGTGGCTCTTGAACAATCAGAACGTCAAGAAAAAGAAAGCAATTCATCTCCCACCTAAAGAGGTGGGAGATGAATTGCTAATTTTAGATAAAAATACTGAATGGTCGCGATTTATTTTTTTGAACGCCCACCACTTACACTCACACCGAGAAGCGGAAGTCTTTTTTCGAAACGATGATAAAAAAAGTGCCCGCTGCCGGGCGCTTAGTGCACTGCCTTGGAAAACAGGCAGCGGTTATGGTGTTTTAACAAGCTCTTTCAAGCTGTTAGCTCCGCTCAACAAAGCTCCCAAAGCGGATCGTGCGGATCAAGCGGCACATCGGCCGGCCAGCCGCCCGCATCGAACGCGCTCGTCCGGCCGAGCAGCTGCCAAAACAGCTGTTCAAATTGCCTGACGGTGTAGCCTTCCGCCAGTTCGGGCGGGGTGTCAAAAAAGACGACGAGCACCGGATATGTCCCGGCCTGGCGGGACGTTTCGGCAAACTCGGCAAGAAGCGCCGCGAGCTCCTCGGCTGCCGCTATGTTGCACGGGTCGCCGGCAAACCCGTAGCGCAGATCGCCCAATGCGTACGCCTGCACCACCGAAATGCACGGAAATGGCCGGCTTGGATTCATCATGTTAGCTGCAAAAGCCGTAAACGCCTCCCGCTGCCATGGCAGCCATTGGTTTTTATCCGCCTGTTGGTTACACAATTGCATCTCTCCCCATCCCCCTTAGCACCGTTACATTGTGCTCGCGCCATAGGAGGATAGGTGAATGTCCGCAGCAAAGCTGGCCGGCAAATCGGTAAAAATTCGTTTCTGTAGGAACCTTCGTGTCGCCAAAGTTTCCACACTTTTCAACGAAGATCAGGAAACAGACATTATTCGTCACATTTCCCCTGCGATAAATGTGTTATACTTAATGTATTATAACAATAACACACTCGAGGGGGATTGGGAATGCTGTATCCGTATAACGGAAAACGACCGAACGTTCATGAAACGGTTTTTGTTGCGCCGGGCGCTTATTTGATTGGCGATGTCACCGTCGGTCCAGAATCAACGATTTGGTTTAACGCCGTGCTGCGCGGTGATGAAGGACCGATTACGATCGGCGCCCGCACGAGCATCCAGGACAATACGACATGCCATTTATATGCTGGCTCGCCGCTTGTTGTCGAGGATGAGGTGACAGTTGGGCATAACGTCGTGCTCCATGGCTGCACAATTCGCCGGCGTTCGATCATCGGCATGGGATCGACCATTTTAGACGGGGCGGAAATCGGTGAAGAATGCATCATCGGCGCCAACACGCTCATTCCGTCTGGCAAAAAAATTCCTCCGCGCTCGCTTGTCATCGGCTCTCCTGGCCAGGTCGTCCGCGAGCTGACGGACAAAGATTTGGCGCTCATCCAGCTGTCGATCGATACATACGTGCAAAAAGGAAAAGAGTATCGCGAGCAGCTGGCGGGAAGCGATCAAAACCGCGACTAAACAAAATAAGGACGGATGGTCAGCAGGGAAACCGGTCCGTGCATACAAGACGAGGCCGACCCAAAAGGTCGTCTGTTTCCAAGAGAAATACAAGATATAGCATAGCATAAGTATTCAGTGCGTATATATAGTGATGAAAGAGGGTGTCCCGATCCTTTTGGGACACCCTCACCAATGGTAAGCCATCTGTCCTTATTCATGTGAAAAAGCCTTATTCGTCCGCGTTTTTCACAATCGTTGCGATCCCTTGGCCGACGCCGATGCACATCGTCGCCAATCCATAGGTAACGCCACGTTTTTGCATTTCGTAAATCAATGTCGTCAAAATGCGGGCACCGCTCGCCCCAAGCGGATGACCAAGGGCAATCGCCCCGCCGTTGACATTGACTTTCTCTCGGTCTAGTTCAAGCTGGCGGATGCACTCAAGCGCTTGCGAGGCAAACGCCTCGTTCAGCTCGACAAGCCCGATGTCATGAACGGACAGGCCGGCGCGGCGCAGCGCCTTGCGCGTCGCAAAAATCGGGCCGATCCCCATCACGGCTGGTTCGACGCCGGCGACAGCCGACGTCACGTATTTGGCTAACGGCTTCAAACCGAGCGCTTTCGCTTTATCGGCACTCATCAACAACAGCGCCGCCGCCCCATCGTTCACACCCGAAGCATTGCCGGCTGTTACCGTGCCGTTTTCAAACAGCGGCGGCAGTTTTGCCAGCTTTTCAAGCGTCGTATCTGGACGCGGATGTTCATCCTTGTCAACAACAATCCGGTTGCCTTTTCGGTCGTGGTAAACGACCGGCACTAGTTCATCCGCAAATCGGTTCGTTTCCATCGCCCGTTTCGCCTTCATTTGGCTTTCATAGGCAAACTCATCTTGCGCCTCGCGCGTAATGCCAAACCGCTTCGCCACGTTTTCCGCCGTTTGCGGCATGCTGTCGGTGCCGTACATTTCGTGCAGTTTCGGATTGATAAAGCGCCAGCCGATCGTTGTATCATACATTTCGATATTGCCGCGCGGAAAATCGCTTGACGGCTTCGCCATCACAAACGGAGCGCGCGTCATGCTTTCTACCCCGCCGGCGATCACGATATCCGCCTCGTCGGCGAAAATCGCCCGCGCCGCATAATTCACAGCATCAAGCCCAGAACCACACAGCCGATTGACCGTCACACCGGCAACTTCCTTGGGCAGCCCGGCTAACAGCGCCGCCATGCGGGCGACGTTCCGGTTGTCTTCGCCAGCCTGATTGGCGTTGCCAAAGACAACATCATCAATTTGTTCAACCGGTACATTCGGGTTTCGCTCAATGAGCGCCCGAATAACGATCGCACCCAAATCATCCGGCCGCACCTCTTTTAGCACCCCTTTGTAGCGGCCAATCGGCGTGCGCACGGCATCGACAATCACGACTTCTCTTCCCATTCTCTCTCCCCCTTAAAAAACGGCCTTAGATAGCCGTTTCATTCTTGATGGATCGTACAGCTAGATGAAACTCCGTACGGCAACAGCATCGCTAGAGGGCATCCCCTCCCCCGCGCTTTTTTGCTTCTATCGATGTCCCTCGGTTTCAGTCTTGTTTTGTATAATCGTAAACTCCTCTGCCCGTTTTGCGGCCGAGCCGCCCCGCTTTCACATACTGCTCAAGCAGCGGCGCTGGGCGGTATTTTTCGCCCAACTTTTCATGCAAATATTTTAAGTTATTCAGCCGTGTATCGAGCCCGACTAAATCGGCCAGCTCAAACGGACCCATCGGGAAGTTGAGGCCAAGTTTAATCGCTTTATCAATGTCTTCTGGCGTGCCGACGCCTTCTTGAAGCATATAAAACGCTTCATTGCCGACAAGCGCGCTGATCCGGCTTGTTACAAACCCAGGAAACTCATTGACAACAACCGTCTCTTTCCCCATTCGCTCGGCGGCTTCTTTCACGACTTGCGCCGTTTCGTCGCTCGTTTCCAAGCCGCGGATGATTTCGACAAGCTTCATCTTATGCACCGGATTGAAAAAGTGCATGGCGATAACCCGCTCCGGCCGCTTCGTAAACGAGCCGATTTCCGTCGGACTCATCGTTGATGTGTTCGTCGCCAAATAGCACGACGCCGGCGCATGGGCATCAATCGTTTCGAATACTTGCTTTTTCAACTCTAGCTTTTCCGGCACCGCCTCAATCACCAGATCGGCATCCTGCACCGCAGCAGCCAGATCAAGCGAATAGGAAAGACGCATTTCCGCTTCTTGACGTGCACCAGGCGTCAATTTTCCCCGAGCGACCGCTTGCTCAAAAATGGCGGTGATTTCGCTTCGAGCACTGTTTAGTTGTTCTTGCTTAACATCAACCAGTGTCGTCTGAAACCCGCCGACAGCGCCGACGTAAGCAATTCCTCTTCCCATTACGCCACTGCCGACAACAACGAGACGTTCAATCATCGTTCTTTCCCCTCTCTTTTTCATTCGTATTGTGGATGACGCAACACGCTGAAAGTCTGGCCGCGTTCTATCATTGCCGATCCATCTATAAACGCGTTCTTAGGCACCATGCCTGCGACTGCCTTCGACACCGTGTGGATGGAACGGATGCGGGCCGTCAAACAGCGACGTCGCCATCGACTCTTTAAAAACGCTTCCAAACATGTTTAAACATCGAATACTATATTACGTTTACATGACTTACGTTTATATAACGCAATATAGCTTTGCTATACTTTAAAATAGATGAAATATTCAAAAATGTCAATGCTTTTGTTCAACACTTTGAAGCAAAAAAAATGGCTCGGCATGGCATTCAATGAGGCAACAAAGGAATCAGCAGAAAAAACACACTAGATCTTCCCGCTAGACAATCAGAAAGAGAGGCAACTCGTTGAGGAGCACATAGATCACGATAGCAAGATGACATATGAGAAAAAGAGAAGTGGGAACGCTTCTTTCCTTCACTATCAAAGCGTATCTCCCGCCTTCATTTCCACAAAGGCGGGAGACTTCCTGATGAGGTCATCGTCTGTTTTTCACTATCAAAGTTTCATAATCCCCCCCGTGCTCGCGGATGTCACATGTTTCGAGTAGCGGGCGAGGTAACCGGTTTTCACTTTCGGCTCAAAGCCTTTCCAGTTCGCTTTCCGTCTTTCGAGCTCTTCATCGGACAGCTTGACGTTGATCGTCCGTTTCACTGTATCGATTTCGATCATGTCGCCGTCTTCAATGAAGGCGATCGGTCCGCCTTCAGCCGCTTCCGGGGAGACGTGGCCGATTGACAAGCCGCGCGAGGCGCCGGAGAACCGCCCGTCGGTCACAAGCGCCACCTTTGTGCCGAGCCCCATGCCGACAATTTGCGATGTCGGCGCGAGCATTTCCGGCATGCCCGGTCCGCCTTTTGGCCCTTCATAGCGGATGACGACGACATGCCCCGGTTGGATTTTGCCGCTGGCGATGCCTTCAAGCGCTTCTTCTTGCGAATCGAAGACGATGGCCGGCCCTTCATGGCGCGTGATACCGCCTTGAACGGCACCGGTTTTAATGACAGCGCCGTCTGGAGCCAAGTTGCCGAACAAAATGGCGAGCCCGCCCGTTTCCGAATACGGGTTATCGATTGGCCGGATGACATCATAGTTTTTTACTTCACAGCCGGCGATGTTTTCCCCGAGCGTTTTGCCGGTAACAGTGAGCGTGTCTAAATGGAGTGCGCCTTCTTTTTTCGACAGCTCGTTCAACACCGCCGATACGCCGCCGGCCTCGTGCAAGTCCTCGATATAATGGACATCCGACGCCGGAGCGAGCTTCGCCAAATGCGGCACGCGCGCCGCCACTTCGTTAATCCGCTCGAGCGAATAGTCGATGCCGGCCTCATTGGCGATCGCGAGCGTATGCAGCACCGTGTTCGTCGAGCCACCAAGCGCCATATCGAGCGCAAACGCGTTGTCGATCGCTTTTTCCGTAACGATGTCACGAGGTTTAATATCGTGTTCGATCAAATACATGAGCTGTTTCGCCGATTCGCGGACAAGCTCTTTGCGCGCCGGGTCAACCGCTAAAATTGTGCCATTGCCCGGCAAGGCGAGCCCCAGCGCCTCAGCCAAACAGTTCATCGAGTTGGCCGTAAACATGCCCGAACACGACCCGCACGTCGGACAGCCGTACCGCTCAAGTTCCATCAGCCCTTCTTCATCAAGCGAGCCGCCTAGATACGCCCCGACTCCTTCAAACACGGACGAGAGTGAAATTTTCCGCCCGTCTTTCGTCACGCCGGCTTTCATCGGCCCGCCGCTGACGAAAATCGTCGGAATGTTGAGCCGCATCGCTGCCATCATCATTCCTGGCGTAATTTTGTCACAGTTCGGAATGCACACCATGCCGTCAAACCAGTGGGCGGAAACAACGGTTTCAATCGAGTCAGCGATAATTTCCCGGCTCGGGAGTGAATAGCGCATCCCGATATGGCCCATGGCGATGCCGTCATCGACACCGATCGTATTCATTTCAAATGGCACGCCGCCCGCTTCGCGGATCGCCTCTTTGACAATTTTTCCGAACTCTTGCAAATGGACGTGCCCGGGAATAATGTCAATGTACGAGTTCACCACTGCGATAAACGGTTTGTCAAAATCTTCTTCTTTCACGCCCGCCGCCCGCAATAAGCTCCGGTGCGGGGCGCGGTCAAATCCTTTTTTAATCATGTCGCTGCGCCGTGTTTTCATTGAGCGTCCCTCCATCGATCAGATTGATAGGTTGCTAGTATTGTACCACTTTTTCTAATAAAATGACAATTATCTTTATTCTGAATGCGTTTTCACATTTTGTAACCTCTGTCCGAAAGAAGTCTCCCACTTCGAAACGAAGGGAAAGTGGGAGATGAATTTCGGTTCAATCTCAAAAAGGAAGGCCTGAAACAGTTAGGTATGGCCTAACTGGATCTCGAACCGTGGGGCACACGGGGATCGCTCGGTCAACTTCCTGCCGTTAGACGGGATGACCCGAGAAACTCCCACCTCGAAGCGTTAGCGTAGGTGGTGGGAGTATGTCACACAATATTTCCTAAATCTAAGGAACGTTGTCACATCAGCTTCTCATCTCATGCAGCCCCATGTCGGCAGAGGCGGGCTTGATTTCATCAGACTCCTGCGGCAGAGCGGCGTAAAAATGGGTGGCTCCCCTTGACATTCCCGGCGTTTAGGGGCATAATTTCTTACAAACTATAAAATGGTTGAGCGGATGCTTGACAATCAACCAACGGGAACGGCACGGGACTAGTAAACCGAGGGAACGCGCCAGAGAGTGGAACCCATAGGCTGGAAGGTTCCTCGCGGGAAGCCGGTTGAACCTGCCCTAGACGGCCGCTTATGCAAACATAAGCCGCATGCCTGCGTTACAGGCTAGAGGTGGGCGCTTTGTGCGCCAAAAAAGGTGGTACCGCGGAACGCTTTTCCGTCCTTTTGCAAAAGGAGGAAAAGCGTTTTTTATTGGCCGCCTTCCCAGCTGGCGGCAAAGAACAATGGCATCGACAGCGGCAAAACACGCAAAGGAGGGAATCCCATGAAACGGCAGCGCGTCGTTGTCAAAATCGGGAGCAGTTCGCTCACGGATCCAAAAGGCGGCCTTTGCCATGACAAGCTGCTCGACCATGTCAAAGCGATCGCCTATATGAAACAGCTCGGCCATGACGTCATTCTCATCACGTCCGGTGCGGTTGCGGCCGGGTTCGGGCCGTTAGGCTACCCGGCGCGGCCGACGACGATCGCCGGTAAACAGGCGGCTGCCGCCGTCGGACAAAGCTTGTTGATGCAGGCGTACAGCGCGGCGTTCGCCCAATTCGGCTTCACCGCCGCCCAATTGTTGTTGACGCGCAGCGATTTTTACAGCCGCGAGCGGTTTCGCAACTTGTTTGCGACGATCACGACATTGCTTGAACACGGCGCCGTGCCGATCATTAACGAAAACGACTCCGTTTCCGTCGAAGAGTTGACATTTGGCGACAATGATATGCTATCAGCGCTTGTCGCCGGCTTTCTGCACGCCGATGCGCTCGTTTTACTCACCGACATTAACGGGCTGTACGACGCCAATCCGAAAACGAACCCGCAGGCGAAAAAGTACGCCTTTTTGCCGGAGATTACAAGCGAGATGCTCGCCTCAGCCGGCGGCAGCGGCTCAGCGGTCGGCACCGGCGGCATGCGCTCAAAGCTGTTCGCCGCGCAAAAGGCGCTCTCATTTGGGGTCAGCGTCTTCATCGGCACGGGAAGCGGCCAAGAAAAACTGGCTGATATTTTAGCCGGAAAAGGCGACGGTACGTATATCGGCGTTCCGTTTCCGAAACAAATGCAAATGCGCAAGCAATGGATCGCCTATCATGCACCCGTTTCCGGCACGATCACGGTTGACAGCGGTGCCGAGGAAGCGCTGCTTGCCCGTGGGAAAAGCTTGCTTCCGGCCGGCGTCACGGCCGTTTCCGGCGACTTCCATGCGATGGATGTCGTCGACGTCGTCAACGAAAAAGGCATTACCATCGGCCGCGGCCAAGTGTATTACGCCGCCGCCGATTTGAAAAAAGTGAAAGGGCGGCCGAGCGAAGAGGCGCGGCAATACTCTTACCTTCACCGCCCGGAAGTCATCCACCGCGACAATTGGGTCACTTTGCGAAAGGAGCGTGTACAAAGATGAACGAACTGCTTGAAAAAGCCGAACGGTTGAAAACGGCGTCACAAACGTTGGCCATGCTGTCTACCGAAGAAAAAAATGCGGCGTTGGAACAGATCGCCAAAGCCATCGACCGCGAACGCACCGTCATTTTGGCGGAGAACGAAAAAGATATGGCCGCCGGCCGCGCGCAAGGGCTGTCGCCGGCTTTGCTTGACCGGCTGCAGCTCACGAATGAACGGATCGATCAAATCATCGGCGGCGTCCGCCAAGTCACCTCATTGCCTGACCCGGTCGGGGAAGTCATCGAGGAGTGGACGCGGCCGAACGGGCTTCGCATTCAAACGGTGCGCGTGCCGCTTGGGGTGATCGGCATGGTGTATGAGGCGCGCCCGAACGTGACGGTCGATGCCGCCAGCCTTTGCCTAAAAACGGGCAACGCCGTCCTGCTCCGCGGCAGCTCATCAGCGCTTCATTCCAACAAAGCGCTTGTTGCCGTCATGAAAGAGGCGCTTCGCACAACGGCCATCCCGGAAACAGCCATTGAGCTGCTCGAAGACACGAGCCGGGAAACGGCCCAGCGCATGTTCCGCCTCAACGAGTATCTTGATGTCCTCATTCCGCGCGGCGGAGCGGGGCTGATCCGCTCGGTCGTCGAAAACGCCACCGTGCCAGTGCTCGAGACCGGTGTCGGCAACTGCCATATTTTCATCGACGAATCAGCCGAGCGGCCGATGGCGGTCGATATCGTCTTAAACGCCAAACTGCAGCGTCCGTCCGTCTGCAACGCCGTCGAAACGGTGCTCATTCATGAACGGTGGCCACATGCTAGCGAACTGCTTGATGCGCTTCACGCTCGCGGCGTCGAGCTGCGCGGCGACCACCGCCTTGCCGCTATGTATCCGTTTGTCCACGAAGCGACGGAAGAAGACTGGCATACGGAATATTTGGCGCCGATTTTAGCCGTGAAACTCGTTGCCGATGTCGATGAAGCGATTCAGCATATCCGCCGCTACGGGACGAAACATTCGGAAGCGATCATCACCGAAAACGAGGCGCACGTCCGCCGCTTTTTCCAAGCGGTCGACGCGGCGGTCTTGTACCATAACGCGTCCACCCGCTTCACGGATGGCGAACAGTTCGGCTACGGGGCAGAAATCGGCATCAGCACGCAAAAGCTGCACGCCCGCGGGCCGATGGGGCTTGTGGCCATCACGACAACGAAATCGCTCGTGTACGGGACAGGGCAAATTCGAACCGTGTAACCAAGGGCGGGAAGCGGGAACCCCTGCACTCCCGTCCTTTCGATGCACACAACGATCAGGAAAGAAGGGATGCCACGATGCCGTTCATTGATTTTCGCAGCGATACCGTGACCAAACCGACGCCAGAGATGCGCCGGGCGATGTCAGAAGCCGAAGTTGGTGACGACGTATACGGCGAAGATCCGACCGTCAACCGTTTAGAAGCGTTGGCGGCCAAAATGCTTGGAAAAGAAGACGCCTTGTTCGTCACAAGCGGCACGCAAGGAAACCAAGTCGCCATCTTGACGCATTGCCGCCCGGGGGATGAGGTGATATTGGAAGCCGAATCGCACATTTTCTTGTATGAGGCGGGAGCAGCAGCGGCGCTCGCCGGTGTCCAAACGCGGCCGATCCGCGGAACAAACGGTGCGATGGACCCGGATGACATCAAAAAAGCGATCCGCAGCGACGACATCCACCATCCGTGGTCCGGGCTCGTTTGCTTGGAAAATACCCATAACAAAGCCGGGGGAAAAGTCATTTCCGTGGAAACGATGAAAGCGATCTACCATGTCGCCAACGAACGCAGCGTTCCCGTCCACCTTGACGGAGCGCGGCTGTTTAACGCCGCCGTCGCCGCCGGAGTGCCGGTAACGGATTTCACGCAATATGCCGATACGGTGCAAATCTGCCTCTCAAAAGGACTGTCCGCACCGGTCGGATCGGTGCTGGCCGGCAGCCGCGCATTCATTAAGGAGGCTCGCAAATGGCGGAAGCGGCTCGGCGGCGGTCTGCGCCAAGCCGGCGTCTTGGCTGCGCCGGGCATCATCGCCCTTGAAACAATGGTCGACCGCCTTGCCGAAGACCACGCAAACGCCCGCCTGCTCGCGAACGGGCTGGCGGCCATTCCCGGCTTGTCCGTCGATGTCGATGGAGTCGAAACGAACATCGGCCTTTGCCATATTCACGACACCGGGCTTTCCAACGAAGCGTTTATCGCCCTTTTGAAAGCGGCCGGCATTTTGGCCAGCCCATTTGATGACGGCGTCATTCGCTTCGTCACCCACCGGGAAATCACCACCGATCTAGTGCAAACCGCACTCGAACGAATCAAGCAGCAATTGTCCTAACAGATTCAGTGAATAGGTATGAGTTTTCATCCTTCCCGATTTGGAAACACCTTTTGAACACTATATTTCTTTTTTCTGAAAGGCAATAGATTTTGTAAAATATCGTTTTCCTTTACAGTCCCTTCTAACCAGAAAACGACCTGGACCGCCTAATGGCTTTCGGGTCGTTTTCGTTGTTCTCCATCCCTGCTTTCTGTCAACGTTCGCTTCGCGGTGCCGCAAACACCCAGCAACGGCTGCCGATGAAATTCACCGCCATGCCCATGACCGTGGCCACACCTTTCGCGAGCCAAAGCGGGCCGAGCCGTTCGGCCGCCAACAAGACGACAAGCGACCCCCCGAGCGACAGCCCGTTGACCGCAAGAAACCGAAGCAATTCCCCGATATTCGCCCTTTGCTTCATTTGAAACGTCCAGCGCCGGTTCCAAACGTAGCTGTTCGCCACCCCGGCGCCGTAAGAACCGACTTGCGCCACGGCCGCAGGAACGCCTGCGGCGGTGAGCAGAAAAAAGACAGCGAAGTCGACCGCCGTATTGCCCACCCCGACGACGGCAAACCGCCATATGGCTTGTTTTTCTTTACGGAATGTAGGAAGACTTTCGTTCATGTCTCGTTCCGACTCCCCATGTTTCATTGACAATATATAGAGGCCGCTCTTTCACTTCATCGTAAATGCGGCCGATGTATTCACCGGTAATCCCAAGCATCGTCATCGTCGCTCCGTTGCAAAACAGCATGACCATCAACAGCGATGCCCATCCGGCCACGATCGAATGGGTGAACCACTTCAAGTACAACACCGCCATCATGCCGATTGCACTTGCCGCCGACAAAGCAAACCCAAGCCAGCTCGCCAATTTGAGCGGCTTATGCGAAAATGATGAAAGGCCATCGAGTGAAAAGCGAATCATCTTTTTGAGCGGGTATTTCGTCTTGCCAACCAGCCGCGGCTCTCGCTCGTATTCCACCTCTATGTGCCGAAAACCGACCCAGCTGACAAGCCCGCGGACAAAACGATTTCGCTCCCGCATATAGCGTAACTGATTACACACTTTCCGGTCAATGAGACGGAAATCGCCGGTATCAGCGGGAATGTCGATCTCGGTCGACGCCCGCAGCAAGCGGTAGAACACATACGCTGTCCATCGCTTGAACAACGTCTCCCCCTTCCGCTTGACGCGCCGGGCATAGACAACATCATACCCTTCTTTCCAACGCGCAATCATGTCCAAAATCAGTTCAGGAGGATCTTGCAAGTCGGCGTCAATGATGATGACAGCCTGACCAGAGGCGTAATCCATTCCTGCTGTAATCGCGATTTGATGGCCGAAATTGCGGGAGAAGTCAATGTACTTCACCGTCTCATCTTTCTCATATTGAACCCGATACCGACGACCGCAAAACTGCCAACCAGCCACGTCCATCGTTGCGTCATCACCGCCTTCATCAGCATCCAAGTCGCTAAGAGCAATGTGAACACCAATACGGCATCAATATTGTTCGTCCGCGCCACAGCGACGAACACCGGGAGCAAGAAAAGATGAAACTTGCCCACCGCGCCGCTGTCTGTCCGGCCCACGGTTTGGTGAAAAAATGAAACGAGCGGACTAGATTTTCATTTTCCCGATGCCGGCCATGTGCTATGATCAGAGTAAAGGAGGTGAAACTCATGGAAGGAGAAACGATCGTGCAGCAAATTCTAAAGGCGCTTGACCTGCATTCCGGTCAACTCCGTCAACAAATGAAGGAAATGGAAGATCGATTGCGCGCCGAGATTCAGGATACAGAAAATCGGCTGTATGCCAAAATTCGAGAGACGGAAGACCGGTTGCACCAAAAACTTTTGGATTTGGAAAAGCGCACGGATGCTCGATTTGAGCGCTTGGAAACGAAAATGAACTATTGGCGCCTTGAATGGTCGGAAACGCAGGAAACGGTTGACTTCCTCGCCCGCAAAACCCTCCAACATGAACGAAAACTCCGTTCCCGGGCTGGACAAAACGAAATCTCCTGAAAACGAAAAAGAAACAAGCCAACCGGCCGCCAGCATGTTTTTTGCTTGACGGCCGGTTGGGCTTTTGTCTCGTGCTTGCCGGCTTCTTTTTTGGACAGACAACCGCCTTGACCGATCATCGTTGTGTCGAACAGCAGCCAATGTTGCGGGGCGTTCTTCTTATTCGTTTCCTTGCTGCTTGGCGATGTCCGCGCCGGAAAACGCCGCTTTCATCGCTTCATACGACGGCTTCAGCCGCTCGTGGTAGCGCGGCGTCTCCCATGTCGGCCACGTGTACGTGTAAAACCGCTGAACCGGCAGCACATTCCCTTCCATCGCCGGGAACGAAAATGAGCGCTCCCCGTTGGCGACGTACACGCCGAGGCGGATGCCGGGGATGATCTCTCGGCTTTTTAGACCTTCTTTTGACCAGATATCGCCCATCACCTCGCGCCGGCTTGGATCGGTGACATTCAACAGCGCCCACGGCAGGCGAATTTCATACATATCACCGCGGCGGCTCACGCTGAGATCGGCAAGCGAGTCATAGGCCGCATCGGCCGGGTTGGCGGTGCCGAAGCGAAGCACCCCGGTTTCATACGAGTCAAACGGCACGGCCTTGCCATCTGCTTCTTCGAGCTTTTTATTCAGCGTCAACCGGATCGGGTGGTATACTCCGTTATCTTTGCGATGGGCGTACGGCGCCGCCGGCATCATGTGCAGCTGATAGCCGTAATGATAAGAAAACGTGTCATAGTAGCTGTCGACAAGCAGCCGGGCGCGCTGTTTTCCATGGATGACTAAAGCAAAGTCAATCCCCGACGTACGCATGCCGGAAAGGCCCGGGAGGCGCGATTGCCCTTGGCCTGGAATCGTATCAAACGCAATGTACGTCGTTGTTTCATCGGTGATGCGCGCACCGTCAAGCCGCACGTACAAATCCCCTTCATCGCTCGTGACATACAGCGCCCGCTCCCCGTCCGACCATACGGGATCGATTCCATTGAACGCCCAATCATCTTTCCGCCCATCGACTTGGATCGTCGCCGCTGCGCTTGGCCCCGGGTCGAAGCGAAGAAGACCGAAATGTTGTTCGTTCGTTTGTGCGTTCAGCCAAAATGGACGGCGGTCTGGATTGTCATACTCCATCGTATTCCACGTTCGTTTAAACCACTCATCTTGCCACGAAAACAACAGCCCGCCGGCCATTCGCTCATGAACGATATCTTCAAACAACTTCCGGTCGATCATCCCTTGTTCATGTTCCGACAGAAACCCTTGGTGTTTGCCGTGCACGTTTCGGTGCGCCATGCCGCGCGACGAAGGAACACCGAACTCGGCGACGAGAATCGGCATCCGGTGAGCGGCCTTCATCTCATGCAAGTAGCCGGCATAGCTGTTATGCTCGCCGCGCGAGTCAATATAGCGGATATATGTTTCTTCTCTGTTCAAAAAATCCGGATAATACGGATAAATATGATACGAAGCGAACCATCCGGCGCGCAGCTTGTCGGTGGCGTACATGACATTCGGATTGACGGAAACAAGATCTTCTTTGACAAACGGCTCGGCCGGATGACGAAGGAAATCGGTCGTCACCCAGTTGGTGAAACTCACGGGCCGCTGCCACCCATACGTTTCCGTCTCATAGCCGACCGCTTCGTCGACCGCACGCGCGAGCCACGCTTCAAACGGGCTTGCTCCCTTCGTATACACATATGTCCCGCGGTAATCCCCTGATCCGCGATGGGCTTTGTTCGTGGCGGCAACAACGTCCGGATCCCATTCGACGCCGAAAATCCACCCGAGGACATAAGGGGAAAGGTCATATCGGTACACTCCCCCGGCGTGGCCCGGCCGCTTTGGAATGTTGGCGTTGCCGTGGATGATGTCGATCGTGCGGCGAATCTCGGCACGAAACGCCCCGTCCACCGCGGGGGACCAAACATCTTTGATCCGAAGCATCATCGCTTCATCGATCCAAACGCCGTGAAACAAATAGAGCGGCTGCTTGGCGGTTTGATTGTATTCATAGAGCGCTTCGTAAAACGCCGGCGGATGGATCGTATAGACGCGGACGGCGTTCGCCCCCATCGCCCCGATATACTGAAGCCAGCGGAAGTATTCTTCCTTCGTGATGTTCGCCTCGCCCGGAAACGCGCCGGGTTTGCTGATGCCGAGGTTGACGCCTTTGATGAGCAATGGCTCCCACCGCCCGCGGCGGTATACTTGCAGATCGTCGCGCCCGACCGTCCCCGCCAAGCGGATGCCGTCCTGCTCCGCCGTTTCCGCAGCGGCAGGCTGCTTCTTCTCCTCCTGATACGTTTTGATTTCTTGCAAAATGGCTTTCATCATCGGCACATACACTTTCCAATAAAACGCCGTCTCATCATCCGGGCGGCTGCTCGCCGTCCACTTGCGCCATCGATCGAATCCAACCGTTTGGTAAATCGACGGCACACTGCCTTGATCAGCGTAATCGCCGCAAAAGTAGTACGACTGGTACGTGCGCGTCTCATAGCGGACAACGGCCGGAAACGAAACCGGAACCCCGATGGCGCGCAGTTTCTCGCTCCCGCGTTTGGAAAGCGACAACGTATAGGTCGCCAACACATCGTCCGGATCAAGCGGCTGGACGA
This sequence comes from Geobacillus uzenensis, assembly GCF_002217665.1. Classification (NCBI taxonomy): domain Bacteria; kingdom Bacillati; phylum Bacillota; class Bacilli; order Caryophanales; family Anoxybacillaceae; genus Geobacillus; species Geobacillus uzenensis. The sequence continues at coordinate 211,177 of NZ_NEWL01000005.1, read as the reverse complement.
TGTCAAACCAGTACGAATAAGGAACGCGCTCGTGTTGGCCCCACCGCGCTTTCCCCGCTTTCGTATACGAAAACACGACGCCATCGCCGCCAAGATCGCGCCGGTCCAAAACGATCAACCGATCCCGTTCATCCACGAGCACAATTCCCGGACCGCGAAACGCAAACGGCGTCCCATATTGTTGTTCGTAGTTCTCCCTGACCCACGCCGGCACTTCCCGGCTGGATAAATCGGGAAAATAACGCCCGATCCCCCCCCGTCCAATGCAAGCCGAACAGCGATTCAAACGACGCGCGCACCTCCTGCGCTGTCGGGTGGGCCATCGAGTTGAATTCGGCGATCAACGTGTTTCCCCCTTCCCGGGCGAACCGCCAAAGCGCCTTCACCGTCTCGCCGTCCAGCCCGCCGTGCACTTTCGCCGACCGCGCCCCGTCCGTCCGCTGGCGAACAAATTCTTCTTCATAGACACCGTACGTGTCAGCGACATACACGGCATCATAGCGATCCATCGTGTTCGGAAGCGGACGCACTTCGTATGCCCCGCCGCCCTTTGGCACAAATCCGACATAATCGCGCGCCGCATCATACGTCTCACCGTTCCGGTGCACGTACTTTTGCGCCCGGAGCAGCCAAACAAGCCCTTGGTGCTCGCGGTACGACCGATCCGGCACCGTGTCATCGACAATGAGCAGCTCAAGCTCCGTTTCCGGCTTCAACCACCAAAGCCAATACGGCGCCGACAGAAGCAGCACCGCCAAGACAATATACACATAAAGCCAGCGTAACACCTTTTTCTCCATCTTCCCACTCTCCCTCACACCCGGTATCTTCCTTATAACAAAAGGAGCGCTTGTCCAGCAAGAACAAACAGGCATTTCTGCCCAAAAAGAAAAGAGACGTCGGGCCGTTCGTCCTCCCCCACTCGCTGAACATGCTCCAATGTCCGATCCCCGACACGAAACAGGCCTCTCTGATGGCTTCCGAAAACATGAGTCCGTCCATCACTCACATCCACACCCTTGCCGATCAAGGATGCGAGACTGAACGCAAGGTGAGGACAAGCGGATCCGGCTCCCCAGCGCCGAACCGCTTTGACCGCGCCCGCAAAACTCGCTATTGGAAAAACCGCGATGACGGTGTTGCATTCCCTCACTCCATCACCGGCTTTCGATGCGGCCATCCAACCGGGGCACGAAGTCGGCCTGCATCATTACCGTCAGATTACCGCTCCGCCACCGGCTCTCGCCGCGGCCATCCAACACGAAAAGGCAAGCTCCCGACAAGAGCCTGCCTTTTCATCATGAAAGTCTACCGATTCGGTTCGTATACATCCCACGTCCATTTGATCGACTCGACAATTTGCTCGGCCGCCTGTTCGGCCTCAAGCTCATTCAACACCACGCGGGAATGATGGAGGGCGTAAGCCGACTGCCGCTGGAAAAACAGCTGCTCCACCTCTTCCAACGTTTTGTTTTTCAGCACCGGGCGGCTGTCGACAATGAGCGGCAGCCGCTCTTCCTTCCAATGCTCCCACGACAAGTCAAGGAAAAAGACGATGCCGTGGGCCAAACAGGCGCGCCGCACGTCTTCCTGCAAATACGCTCCGCCGCCGAGCGAAAGGATTTTCAACCTTGTATTTGTGCATAAATCGACGATGAGTTCCCGTTCCACCTTTCGAAAATACGCTTCTCCTTTTTGCGCGAAAAGCTCCGGAATCGACATCCCTTGCCGCCGCTCGATTTCCGCGTCGACATCGATAAAATCGCGGTACAGCTTTTTCGCCACCAGCTGCCCGATCGTTGTTTTCCCCGCTCCCATAAAGCCGATTAAAATGATGTTCCGCTCGCGGAGCGGGATGGTGGTTTGCCTGCTCATGATGCATCCCCCTTTCGTGCCGAACCCGCTATATTTCCGTGTATAGCAGGAGGAAAAGTCATGGTCAAATAATCGTTTTCCAATCGCAGTTGCTTTTCAACAAAAACCGGTCAACGGCTGTACGTTTGCAAAATAGAAAGCACCGTCCGCACGTCATCGATCGGAATTTGCCCCGGAGCGGAGCTTTGGTTTCCGACAGCAAACGTCACCGCCGAACCAAACAGCCATCCAGCCAACCGAGTAATGGCGCCCAACCCCCCCATCGCCATCGTAATGAGCGGAATGGCAAGCTCGCGCCGCGCTTCTTCCGTCGCTTGCAACAAAACAAGCACATCTTCCGGCGATTTAGGCATAACCGCTACCTTGGCGATGTCGGCACCGTACCGCTCGGCTTGGCGCATGTCAGCCAAGAGCGTTTCCTTCCGCGGAGTGCCGTCAAAGTAATGGCGCGACACGACGAGCCAGACGCTGCATTCTTCCGTCATGCGGCGCACGTCGGCGATGCGTTCCCCATAAGCTAGCTCATAATCTACTAAATCGATTGCCCCGCTTCGACAGATTGCTTCGATCAACCGCCGCACTTCCGCTTCATTGAGCGGAATCGGCTGCCCCCCTTCCCGCTCGGAACGGATCGTAAACAAAATTGGAATCTCTCCCGCTATGTTCCGCAACCCGTTGGCCGTCGCCAATACGCGCTCTTGGTCATCAATCGCCCGAAAAAAATCAGCCCGCCATTCAAGCAAATCCGGTTGCTTCCGGCACACTTCCTCCGCCTCGCGCAACACTTTCCGGTCGTCTTCCCCAACAACGGGAGCGCAAATGCACGGCTCAGTACCGCCGATCCATATATTTCTGACCTTGATGGCCTTCGGTGAAATATTCATCGATGGTTCCCCCAATCATGGTTTGTCGAACAGAAAGCGGCGGCTAGCCGCAAAAAAAAACTACCAAGTGGGCAGAACAGCATGGCCCATCTGGATCTCGCGATGACTCTGCTACGCTTATACAAACGGAAAGCAAATTGTTCTTTATTATAATCCGATTGCCCCCTCTCTTCCCGCCATGCTTCAATCGTCTCCTTTTCCGCTCTTCGCAAGAAAAACGACCGGCCACGTTGAACGCCTAGAAGACTGGTGACTTAATGAAAAAACAGCTCAAAACCAGCTCTTCTCAAGTTGAGCAGCTCTGTAAAATCATCTCTTCTTTCCTGATGAACTCCATCGATTTGGTCAAGACCATCGTTTTTCACCGGCCTTCTAGCTCTTTAGTAGAAAGATTAGCAAAAAAATCATTGTTCAGCAATCTTGTACGCTGAACCATCCACATTTTTCTGCATTCGCTTGGTTTTCGCACCTCGGTGAGCATGGGAAAATCAAACGTTGAAGATTTTACGCCTCACACGCCTTTTTTCACCCTTGATCCGAAGAACAACGTACAAAAGTACATTTGTTGGAAATATTCAACGATTTAGGTTAGACTGAATGGCATTCATCTCTCACTTATTTTGGGCTACCCCCGTACAAAATGGAAGCGAGGGTCGTCTGTCGGAAAATAAAGAGCGAACATATGACTACCACCAATGTCCAAACGTTTTTTCTTTCTAAATCATATGCCAGCTTCTCCCTCAAGACGGATTTTCCCTCTTTTAGACGCAGCCATCCGCAATGCCCTTAAAACATGAAAAAACCCGGAAAGACGGCAAAAACCAGTTCTCTGCTGGGTTTTCGACATAACGATTCCCTTCTCGCTTATTCATTGTCACTTACGTCCTCTCAACGAGACCCAACTTGATCAAGAGCACCTTTGTTTTACTATTGATCTTCTAAGGCAACAAAAGGCTGTTTTGCCCCCTTGCATCCCTCGAAAATAAATGTGGTTATGTCAACTTGTACAGTTGACTGAAATCATCATCGTCCAAAAGCTTGATATATAAGTTGCAATTTTGTTTTACATGGCATTGTTCGCTCTTCTTGCCACCGTGCCAGCTTGTTAGGTGATAAAGTAAAGACGGACATGGAGGTCGGAATTTCTTTATTACAACCTATATAGATCAATTATTTCTTTCTTTCGATAATCGAAGAAAAAATCCTCATGCACACCTCTCCCGTTTTTGCAGCCGGGGTGTACAAAATGGGGAAAAGGGCGCTTCTGCTCACCGTTGCCGAAGCACCCGCTCAAGCCCCGCCGCCACGCCGTCTTCTTCATGGGAGAGGGTGACGAAATCACAATTCGCTTTCAATTCGGGGGCGGCGTTGGCCATGGCGACGCGGCAGCCCGCCACCTCAAACATCGACAAATCGTTATGGCTGTCGCCAAAGGCGACCGTGTCGCGCACATCGATGCCGTAATGGGCGGCCAGCTGTTTGAGCGCCTCGCCTTTTGTCGCCCGTTCATTGTTCATCTCAATATTGTGCGGGTGCGACGAGGTGACCGTGACGCCACGGAGCGCGGCGAATCGCGACGCTGCATCACGCAGCCGCTCGCGGTCGAGGGCGAAAATCAGCAGCTTATACATCACCGTCTGCGGGTCGTCCCACACCGTGCGGATGTCATCGACATACATCACCCGCGCCTGCTGGAACTGCTTGTTCACGAGCCACTTCACCTCTGGCGCCGCATCGGCCATCCCGGAAGCGAGCGCCTCCCATTGGGCGCGGTTGTGCAGGCCGACATAGACCGCATCGCCCGTGTACGTCTCGCAATACAAATCGGACTGTTCGCGCACCCACTCAAGCGTCGGACGGACGATTGTCCGCTCGAGCGGCGCCTCGCTGATGACCGTGCCGTCTTCGAGCGAAACGACCGCGCCGTTTAAGCTGGCAATCGGGCAGATAATGCCCGCCTCGCGAAGCGGGGCGAGCGCGTCTTTGCGCGCCCTCCCTGTCACGACGGCGACGATGTGGCCCTGCGCCTGCGCTGCGGTGATGGCCGCCCGGTTTCGTTCACTGATTTTTCCTTCCCCGTTTAATAGCGTTCCGTCCATATCGAGTGCAATCAACATCTCTCATCCCTCTTTCTTTCGTCATGCCAAAAGCGGCTGGAAAAACGGTGTTCCGACAGAAGCAGGGGCTAGTGGAAAGTTGGAAATGTCCGCCCTCTTCTCTCCGCACGTCAGCGCCTGACTCCATCTGCTCTTGTTCTGCAACGCTTCCTTTTTATTCTGATAGCTGTCGGGTTCTTCGATCACAAACGGTGCGAACCATTGGCGCACTTCATCAGAACGAGGGGGATTTGTGCTCATCTTAACGCCCAGCTCACAAAAGTGGTGCTTGCCCTCCATTATAACAAACGAATGGAAAAATGGTGAAATGTTCTTCCTTCTCATAGTATAATAGATGAGAAAAATTCTCAACGAAAGCGAAGGGATCGATATGTGGATCGTGTATGCTTTGTTGGCGGCGGTGTTTGCGGCGCTGACATCGGTGCTGGCAAAAATCGGCATTGAAAACGTCAATTCGAACTTGGCGACCGCCATTCGCACCGCGGTTGTGCTTGTCCTTGCCTGGGCCATCGTGTGGATGACCGGCGCCCATCACGGTATGAAAGCCATTTCTGCGAAAAGCTGGTGGTTTTTATGTTTGTCCGGGGCGGCGACCGGATTGTCATGGCTTTGTTTTTACAAAGCGATCCAAATCGGTGATGTGTCCCGCGTCTCGGCCATTGACAAATCGAGCTTGGTGCTGACGATTTTGTTTGCGGCGATGTTTCTCGGTGAACCGCTCTCCGCGAAGGTCGTGATCGGGGTGCTGCTCATCACCGCGGGGACGTTGGTTATGATGTTGTAGCCAGCTGCCATCCTGGGCGGCTGGCCTGCTTCTGACCGTTTCCCGCCATTCGGCAATACGCTGATCCGTGAATGAATCCATAGCGCCAGCTGAACATTAGCGCCCAGCTAGCTCAACGGTCGCCAACAACCATGCCGATCATGGGTCCGCTTTTGTGTCACCGGCAATCCAAAAGCAAGAGCAGTTCTTCTGTTTATCCGATTGTATCTAGCACCACGAGTTTGCATAACATCCCCCTAATCAAATTGACGGAACAAGCAAAAAGATGATATCATGAACTGAATGAACCAAAAACCCGTTTTCGCCTTCCCACCTATGAGATACAGAAAACGGCACTTTGGGGATGAATTTGAATCAACGTTCTTCGTTGCGATAGATGGTGAGTGGAAAGGAAGGCTGCACCGCTGCTGATCGGACGGAGAGTAACTGGAAGGAGATATGGAATGAACGATTTTCACCCGTTCGGCTGGTATGCGGCGAAAATTTCCCCGCATTTGCCGAAAAAAGCGTTTCAACCCGTGAAGTCCCGCTTGTTTGGAGGTTTGGCTTATGTAGGGCTCGTCATCGCCGGCATCCTCGCTGTATCACTTTTTCATCTTCACCCGGTATGGAACCTCCTCATCTCTGTTGTGCTTGGTTTCAGTTTTGCCGCGTTAGGATTTTTAGGACATGAAATTTTGCACGGCACCGTCGTCCGTACACCTTGGCTGCGCGATCTTCTCGGCGCAATCGCGTTTTGGCCGCTTTGCACCGGTCCGAAGTTGTGGAGAAAATGGCATAACGCCAGCCACCATGTGCATACCCAGCATGAAGAAAAAGACCCGGACGCGTGGCCAAGCATGGAGAAATTAGCGAAAAGCCGCCTGCTCTCTTGGGTATACCGCATCCCGTTTCCGATTCGCGCGTTTTTCTCGTTTAGTTCCTTGTCGGTGATGTTTACCCTTCATTCGGTGCGGATGCTGTTTTACTTTTTCCACGACTTTCGCTGGAAAAACCGCGCGGTTGTCCTATTTCAATTTTTCTTGCCTTGGGCGACATGGCTCGGGCTGTTATGGCTTGTCGGCTGGGAAAAATGGCTGTTCGCCTTTTTGCTTCCGCTGCTTGTCGCCAACACGATCGTCATGAGCTATATCGCAACCAACCATCGTCTCAATCCGTTAGTGCCGGTCAACGATCCGTTGGCGAATAGTTTGTCGGTCACCGTGCCAAAGTGGGTGGATATCCTCCACTTCCACTTTTCGCACCATACTGAACATCATCTCTTTCCTGCGATGAGCTCGAAGTACTACCCGCTCGTGAAAACATACATCAAACAAATGTGGCCCGACCGCTACCACGAAATGCCGATGGGAAAAGCGTTGGCCGCCCTTTGGAAAACGCCGCGCGTCTACTACGAGCACAACGAGCTCATCGAGCCGAAGCAAGGCCATGTGTACGGCACGCTCGGCAATGGGCTCAACCCCGACCGGATTGTGCATCGCGAGCTGGAAACGGAAAAACAGCCGCGCGCAGCCAAAAAACGGGCAAAAACAAAAAAAGCAGCGGGGCAAGAGAATTTGTAGAAAGGATGGGCTTTGCGGCCGTCCGCCTCCTATGTGGATCAAATAGCGGCGAAGAGGGGAAAAGAGCGCTTTTCTTTCGGCAAACCTGCGTTTCCGTTTATATGTGCACAACCAAAAGGTGCCCCGTCTGTGGGTAACGGGTTCCGTTTTCGGGTGCAAAATAAAAAATTGACATGTAAAATGACGTGCCAAATGACAACCATTCTGGTACGTCATTTTTTATTGTTATAACAGCATTTATTTCAATTTTTATTAAAAATGACACTGTTTTTGGAAGGAAATGTTTAAGGAATGTAGAAGATGGAAATAATTTATGAAGAGAGGTTGACCTTTGCCAATTGATATGTCAATTTCATTGCCATTTTCAATGTCATTTGAAGGAGGGCATTTTTAATGCAATATATCAAACCGAAAGAAAAACTAGACGTTAAACCCAATTGGTCCGTATCTGAACAAACGAAAAATATCGTAAAATATTATGCACAATACACAGGTTACACCGAAGATGAAGTCGTTGATATGTTCTTAAAAAATCTTCGGGATGACCCTGGATTTATAGAATGGCTAAAAAATAAACGGCGTAATAAACGAGCTATCTCCCAAATTTTTTCGGATACCGATGAGGAGGAAGAAATGATTGGCTAAACTGAAACGATTAGCAACAATGAATGACCAAATTGTAACCATCGACCTACCCATTACAGATATGGAAATAAATTCGCGACAGAAAGACTATTCCCTGCTAAGTCGTATCGATTTTGCTAAAAAATATCGGGATGTTCTTTTTAGACCTGTGAAAGTCAATTACAACGGTCAGACATTTGAAATCCAAATGAACACTTGTACCAATCCATTTTGTAAATGGTTCGGTTTGCCTCAAGAAAGATTTGAAAATGCCAGATATAAACCAAGCAGATACAAAATGAGCGGTAGCGGCAAACATGCCAGTCAACGTTTTGTGTGTAACTCAGACCCTATCCGACCACATATTGGGGTAACATGGAATTGTACAACAGAACCTTATTCCAATTGGTCTGTTGCAGAAGAAATCAAACGATTAGCGACCAACGATAAAGTAAAAGATTGGGAACCTGATTACCAATTTCATCGTGATGGTTGTTTAAAAAGTAGTGTCACCCCATTTACTCATCCGAGTGAATTTTATCGAAGAGGAAAAAGCAGCGGAAAATCGCAAAAATGGCAATGTAAAACGTGTAGAAAAATCGCGAATGTTCTTCCCAATCGTGAAGAAACATTTCGGTATCATCAAAAAAGGAATGACATCTTGCCGATATTTGCAAAACAAATCATCAATCGAATTCCTGTTAAACGTACATGTGAAATCCTTCAAATCGGTTCTCAAACGTATTACCAAAAACTTGAGTGGCTGTATAGAAGATGTTTGGAATTTTTGGAACGACATGAAACACAAGCTTTTGAAAAGAAGTCATTTCAGTATATGTGGTTAAATACCGATAAAATGATTTATTTTTTAAACAATGTCCGTAAAAAGGGTGAAGCAAACGGGAGATACAACAACTTAGAGGATAAACATTTTCCTACCCATATCGTTGTAACGAGTGAAGTATTTTCGAGATATGTCTTTAGGTCGGATGTGGCATATGATTGGAATATTTCACTTGAAGATGTTGAAAAAGATACATGGTTATATAAAGAAGACTGCTTATATGAATATGCTCGAAAGAACGCGAGATTGCGTTTTTCTTACGCACCATCGCCGCCATCACCAAACGACACACCGTTAGACATTCAATATCGAAATGAATTTGAAAGAAGAAAAAATACATTGATGGATGTCATGTAAATTCGACATACACAACAATGGCACATTTATGGTTAATCAAACAAATGGTAAATGCAAGCGAATGGAGGTTTATTACCGATGAAGATTATTCGATTATGACTTCCCTTTTTCGTGTATTTTCAAAAGAAATTCGTTTGGGAGACGCTCATCACTTTCTTTGTAAAATCGACCGTTCCAAAAGCATAACGGATGCATTTAACGAAGCACAGCAAGCAAGAATGGATTTAAGAGCTTGGGGAATTAGTAAAGGATATGTGGGAGAAAGTTTATCCAAACTTGCTTTTTTAAAATTAGAGGAGATATTTCAAACTCACCAATTTCATGAGACGGTCCATATCAATGGAAAATATCATCGGAAATGGGCGAAAAATCCGATTGAACATCCCCTGCCTTCTGTTGACCAAGGAAGTCGGATGGTTGATTGTACAACCGATTTATCTTCTTACGAACCAAAAGATATTGCAAATATGGTTCTCAACGTGAACGACCATTCTGTCAATGCGTTTATGCAACAAATTCGCCGTAGGATTTCGATATTAGAAAGACCTCTTGTAACAGCAAGAGGAGATGGGAAAAGTTATATTTATTCCAACTGTAATCCGAAATACGCTCAATATGCGTTAACGATTCTTCGCACATTTTATAATTTTTGTCTGCCTTATAAATCATTTGATGATAAGAAACTGACACCTGCACAAAGACTTGGAATGACCGACCGACAATTCACCATGAATGACATCATTTATTTTAAGTAAATCGCCCTATGGATATTAGGGTGATTTTTTAAAGGGAATTTGGTATTTAATGTTAAATATATATTAAATAGCTCTGTTGATATTATGGGTTCTGTTAATTTTTTTAATACGAAACTCTAAAAGATAAATTAGCGTCTAATTAGAAAAGGGGGTAATCATTTGAAAATTAAGGCTTTATTTTCTTTAATGATAGTGTTTTTGTTTGTAGTAACGGGATGTGCAAGTGAAATAAAAAACAAAGAACAAAAAATTGTGGTTTTTGGTGATGAAGGTTCTAAAGAAATCACTGATAATAAAAAAGTTTCACAGTTAAATAAAATACTAAATAATATTGATTGGGAAAATGCCGAAGTGCAAATGGCACGTTTACCAGATTATAGCTTTCAAATTGTTGCTAAAGATGAATCCATTGAAGCAAAAGCGGTAACTTATGATGTTTGGATTAGCCCTAATAAAGACAAATTTGAAATTGTTAAAAGAGATGGTCAATATGCTCAATTAACAAAAGAAAGCTCAGCTCTCTTGTTTGAGATTATGACAGGAGGGAAATTGGCTGATTTAAAATAATTTAGTCATTGTATTAACGAGATTAGTTCAATAAATAAAGAAACAAACTTACCACTTTATTCATCTTTTATAAATGAAGATAGGAGCATTCCCGTTAGGAGCTTTTCCGGGGACTTGATCAAAAAAAGCCCTCTTGGTATGATACAGGGGTGTCAACCACATCACTCACCATACCAAGGAGGACTTCAGATGAATTGTACACAAAACTATAAAATTGATCAAGTAACCGAACAAACGCTTGTCGTGGGTATTGATATCGCGAAACGAACCCACTACGCCTGCTTCGTGGATGACCGGGGGCGCGTGCTTCGCAAATCGTTCCCGATCTTCCAGTCGAAAGAGGGGTTTCAACAGCTGTATAAAGCGATTCAGGGGGCGATGCAAGCGTTCGGGAAGTCAGAGGTGATCGTCGCCGTGGAGCCGACCGGGCACTACTGGTTGAACCTGGCCTACTTCCTCGAGGAGCACGGGATCCCGTTGGTCATGGTCAACCCGGCGCATGTGTGCCGGTCGAAAGAACTTGATGACAACCTGCCGACGAAACACGACGCCAAAGACGCCCTGGTCATTGCCAGACTGGCAAAAGACGGACGATTCCTCGTTCCCCGGCTGCTGCACGAGATTGAAGCCGATTTGCGCGTGGGGAGCACGCTCAAAGAGAAGCTCCGCAAGGAACAGACGGCGGTGAAAAACGCGATCGTCCGCTGGACGGATCGGTATTTTCCAGAGTTTTGGACCGTGTTTCGTGACTTGGGGAAAACGGCGCTTTCGGTGTTGGAGTGGACGCCGCTTCCGGCTGATATGGCCGGCCGGACGGTGGAGGAGCTTCTTGAGGTGTACCGGCAAAGCGAAGGGATGAAATGCCCGCAGAAGGCCAAAATTCAGGCGTTGATCAACACCGCGAAGGACTCGATTGGGGTGACGGAAGGGACAGCGATGGCCCGGTTTGAGATCGCCGCGCTCGTCCGCCGATACCGCCAATTGGAGGCGGAGATCGCTGCACTGGACGCCGAGTTGAAGGCATTGGTTCAAACGACGATGGAGTACCAATGGTTGAAAACGGTCGACGGGTTGGGAGACGCCACGATCATCGATCTGCTGGCGGAGATCGGCAGCTTCGCCCATTATCGGGACCCGCGCCAATTGGTGAAGTTGGCGGGCCTGACGCTCAAGGAGAACTCCTCCGGCCAGCGCAAAGGGCAAAAGCACATCTCCAAACGGGGACGGAAACGGTTGCGCTCGGTGCTGTTTCGGGCGATGATTCCGCTGATTCGGCATAACGAGGCGTTTCGCGAGCTGCATGAGTATTATACGACCCGATCCGTCAATCCGCTGACCGGAAAGCAGTCCATCGTCGCCTTGTGCCGGAAGCTGTTGAATGTGCTGTTTGCGATTTGTACGAAGAAACAAGCGTTTGACGCGGAGCGAATGAAACAGGACGTCTTGTCCCAGGTGCAACGGGCGGCCTAAGGCCTCCCCCCTGCGAACGGAAGAATCGTTGGACAACGAGATGACACCGGAGAAGCTGGCGTGATTTCATCCATTCGACCTTGAGTCCCTAAAGGAGCTTGGCCGGCCTCCGCCTGATGACGAGACCGAACGAGGGAATGTTGGCGCGAAGACGCCCGGAGACATGGGAGGGTTCGTCCTCATCAGCGACGCGGAGATCCAAAGGGTGCATCGAATATGCTTCCCCCCGCGGCAGGAAAATATAACCAGCCGTGGCCGCGAAGCGCACCCTAGGTCTGTAAGATATCCACAAAACTGAAAAAGGATGTAAGGGATTTTGTCGAAAAATATTTTTTGGACACCCCTGAGAGGCCGAAAAGCCTTGATAGATCAACATTTCTAGAGGGAGGGCGCACCCTAGGTCTGTAAGATATCCACAAAACTGAAAAAGGATGTAAGGGATTTTGTCGAAAAATATTTTTTGGACACCCCTGAGAGGCCGAAAAGCCTTGATAGATCAACATTTCTAGAGGGAGGGGATTATATGCCAGAGCGCGGACGAAACGACCATCCGCACGAGTTTTACCGCGACGGCGCCCGCGAAAGCATCATCAATGATGCGACTGCCGACGGCGCCAAGGCGATCGGGGTGCGAAGCGATGCTGATCCGCTGCAGTCGGCCAACCGTGGCCCATTCCACGTTGACCATCTTGAAGTGGAAGAAGGGATGAAACGTTTTCGGGAGCTAATGGAAGGAAAAAAGTGATTCGCTAGGCGAATCGCTTTTTTTCGCGGATCCGTAAAGAAGGAAAATGGCGAACGAGCGCGAATATTGTTATTTGTTATGACTATTTTTTTCGGGGGGGATGACCATGGAGTTCGGATTGGCCGGGAAAACGGCGTTGGTTGCCGCCTCAAGCCAAGGGCTTGGCAAGGCGATTGCCCGGGCGCTTGTGCTTGAAGGAGCGAACGTGATGATTACAAGCCGGAATGAGGAAAAACTGCAGGAAGTCGCCGAGGAGCTGAGCAGTTTACATAAGGGGCGCGTCGCTTATGTGCGCGCCGATGTGACGAAAGCGGATGACATCCGTCGACTTGTCGCGACAACGGTGGAGACGTTTGGAACGATCGATTTGCTTGTCAATAACGCCGGCGGCCCTCCGGCGGGAACGTTCGAAACAGTGAGCGACGAAGACTGGCAATACGCGTTCGAGCTCAATTTATTGAGCTACATTCGGCTGATTCGTGAAGCGCTGCCTTATTTAAAGAAAAAAGGCGGCAAAATTGTCAATATCGCCTCGTCGTCCATCAAAGAGCCTATTCCGGGGCTCATCTTGTCCAATACGTTCCGCACCGGGATTGTCGGGCTGACGAAAACGCTTGCGGCGGAGTTCGCCCCTGACAATATTTTGATCAACACAGTCGCTCCCGGACGGATCGCGACGGAACGGGTCGCCTTTTTAGACAAGGTGAACGCGGAAAAGCTCGGCATTACGAAAGAGGAAATGGAAGCGCGCATGAGAAGCGCCATTCCGCTCGGCCGTTACGGAACGCCTGAGGAGTTTGCCAACGTTGTCGTCTTTTTGCTGTCGGAGGCAAACTCGTACGTCACCGGGCAGGCGTTGATCGTCGATGGCGGCATGGTGAAAGCGATTTAACCCCGGTTTAGTATTCGTACGGGGGACGGGAAGGATTTTTATCTTAATTAGGCGAGAAGACTCTCACTTCAACGAAGCGAAGCGGAGTAAGTGGGAGATGAATCGCCTTAACTATATTTTGCTGAAAATAGGATAGATTCAGTAAAATATAGTATCATATAGTTAGATGGGAGGTGAAAACATGTATTTTTCGCACCCTAGGTCTGTAAGATATCCACAAAACTGAAAAAGGATGTAAGGGATTTTGTCGAAAAATATTTTTTGGACACCCCTGAGAGGCCGAAAAGCCTTGATAGATCAACATTTCTAGAGGGAGGGAGAAACGTTGAAACAATTTATTTCTTGTATTTTTTTATTTTTGCTTCTTTTGGTGGGATGTTCGAATAATGTAGAGAAATCTAAAGAAGAAAAATGGGAAGTTAGTCCAACGTTCTCTACGGACTATGGTGAAATGTTTGGTAAGGAAGGAAAAATAGGCATCATCGGTGGTGAAGTAAAAGCAGGAAAAGGACAAAAGTGGATGTGGCATTTTTGGGGTTCGGAGGATATTTCTTATAAAGAATGGGAAGTAAAGGCTGTTCACCAAGATACCAATAAAGAAATCAATCCAATCCTGTTTAAAGATGAAAAGTTAACGCCGAAAGATAAAGAAATTCAAGGACATGCTCGTTCACAAGTATCTTTCCCTTCGCCAGGACTGTGGAAAATTAAAGTGTTTATCGACAATAAATTTTTTGATGAATTTGTTGTTGAGGTTAAGAACTAAACATTTCTTTAATTAATGGGAATCTTCAGTTCAATAAGAAACACTAATAAGTATTAAAAACGCTCAGAATGAAAATCTGAGCGTTTTTCTTTGCGATTTATATTGTTATTTTTGTTTAAATGTATTGCTAATTACCTTGCTATTTGATGTATTATTTAACATTTTCCCTTCCTAATGTGAATCCGTTAGCAATTACCCTGCTTTTTAATTTAATTGAATGCTAATTGATTTGTCAAAAATAGTGTCATTTTCGACCATTTTTTTGTTTTTGCACCTCAAAACGGAACCCTTTAGTCTGTGGGACACCTTTTTCCTTTTCACTGACGGCATTGGTCAATGCAAGCGACCAACCTTTTCTCAATATCTTCCGCGATTTCCTTCAACGCCGGCTCGTTCACCATGCCAACAAGCATTGTCGGCTTCGGCATGCCGATTTTCGTTGTGCCGTTCTCTTGATAGACAACGAGTTTACACGGCAAAAAATAACCGACCAACAAGTTTTCATTTAACACCCGCGCCGCTTCTTGCGGGTTGCACACTTCCAAAATGACCATCGGCGTGGAAAAATCAAGCCCCTTTTCTTGCAGCTTCTCGGTTACGCTAAACTGCCAGAGCACGCCAAATCCTTCTTGTTTCAAGTTCTCTTCCAAATGCTCGATCGTTTCGCCCATGTCTGTTGGCACGTCAACCGTGTAATGGAACATCGCTCCTTCTTCCCTTCGTTATGTTTTCCCGTTGTTTAGCATGCCCAAATCGATCGCTCACCATCACGCAGAAAACGGACGGCGACACATGATCAGTTCCAGCGTTCACATGTCTTTTCCCGTGACCCGTCGCCTTTCAAGCGCTTCGATCATAAAATATCCACCCAAATTTTCACTGCTGTCGCCAAAATCAATACTGCCAAGATCACCTGCAACACTTTCGTATTCATCTTTTGTCCGGCTTTCGCCCCGAGCGGTGAGGCAAGCAAACTTGCGATGATCATGATGAACGCTGGAACGTAATCGACTTGGCCGGTGGTGATTTTCCCGAACGTCGAGCCGATCGAGGAAATGAACGTCACCGCCAAAGAAGTAGCGATCGTCATTCGAGTCGGAATTTTCAAGACGACGAGCATAACGGGCACAAGTAGAAATGCCCCCGCCGCCCCGACGATGCCGGACCCGACGCCGATCAGAAACGCCAAGACGGCCGCCAGCCATTTGTTGAATGTCACTTGGTCGAGCGGAATGTCATCGATCCCTTTTTTTGGAACAAACATCATGATCGCTGCCAACGCCGCCAGCACGCCGTAGACAACGTTAATCGCTCCTTCACTCATTAGCTTCGAGCCATAGCCGCCGACGAAACTGCCGATGAAAATGCTTGCCCCCATATACAAAATGAGCGATTTATTCAAGTAGCCGCCCTTCCGGTACGCCCATACGCCGCCGATCGTGGCGAAAAACACTTGCACGGCGCTGATCCCCGACACTTCATGGGCGCTGAACGCCGCCAGCCCAAACAACGGCGGGAGGTATAGCAGCATCGGATATTTAATAATGGATCCGCCAATGCCGACCATACCGGAAATAAAGGAGCCGATAAAGCCGATCAAAAAGATGACAATGATAAACTGAAGCGATATGTCCACCTTTTACGCCTCCTCTCTTGATCTTTATTGAAAAACGAGGGGGATCTGTTCAGCACATCCCCCTCTACCTAAGCAACCGCTCATTAGGCATGAGTATGATGCAGCGCGCAGCGGTTCGGGCCGATCTCAAGCTCTCGTTGTGTTTCGATATCCACCGTTTTGAGACCGCGGTTGATGGCGACAATGTCTTCGAAGTTCGGCGGGGTTTCCGTTTTGGCGCTTTGGATGACAAGATCGATAAATTCGTCTTTTGGTTTGTTTTGCATCATCTCATTGCGGGCGCGGATACGGCCTAACGCATCGCCGACATACCCCTCCGCGTTGATTTCTTCGTCTAAGTTCGCGTAGTGCGCCGGCAAGACGATGACATCATCAGCCATGGCTGTGACTTTTTCATATACGGTGTGATACAAATCTTCTGCCCATTCGGCCACTTTGCCGCCAAGGTCCGGACGCCCGAGACCGCCGACAAAAATCGTGTCACCTGAGAACAACCATTTTCCGTTGACGAAGAACGAGACGCTGCCCGGCGTATGGCCCGGCGTTTTCACTGCCAGCACTTCAAGATGAACGTTTTCAAAGTCGATCGTTTCATGTTGCTCAAGCGGCTTGAAATCGAACACCGCCCCTTCGCTTTTCATCAAGTAATATGCTGCTCCCGTTCGTTCAGCCAGCGCTTTGCCGCCGGACAAATGATCGGCATGCAAGTGCGAATCCACGATATGCGTGATCGTTACCCCTTCTTGTTTGGCCACTTGTTCATACACATCGACAAACCGCAATGGATCGACGACAAGCGCTTCGCTTCCTGAGATGATCATATACGACAGGCATCCTTTGCCGACGCGGATGAATTGGTAAATTTTCAATTGATCATCTTCGTATACCTTCGCTTGATGGAGATGCTCGCTCCACGCCTGCATCCCGCCGGCGAGCGTATACACGTTGTCAAACCCGGCTTCTGCCAGCTGCTCAGCGACAAACGCCGCCGATCCGCCCTTCGCGCACACGACGACGATGTCTTGGTCTTTCGGAAGACGGTCGACAATCGAATCCACGCCGTCAATCAATTCGAAATACGGCACGTTCAAATACGCGAAGTTTTCCCCTTCGATTTTCCAATCGCGAAAATCGCTTTCATTGCGAACGTCCAAGATAAACAACGATGCTTTGTTTAACACCTTTTCCGTCATTTGTTGTACAGTCATTTCTTTCACCATGCCCATATACCCCCTAGTGTATATTAGTTTGTTGAAAAAGGCCGCTCAATTATGATTGAGCGGAATCAAGCGGCCCATTCCACTGCGACATGCCTGGAATGACGTTGCGCACACGGTCAAATCCGTTTTCGGCCAGCTTTTGTGCGGCCAAATCGCTCCGTGTCCCTGTGCGGCACACGACGTAAATCGTTTTGTCTTTCGGAAGCTCTGTCATTCGGCTGTCAAGATCCCCGAGCGGAATCGAAACCGCACCTGGAATATGGCCGAACGCATACTCCGCCGGTTCACGGACATCCAAGACGAACGAATCCGGATCGTGAAGTTTTTCTTGCAATTGTTCATTCGATACGACATGAGGGAATGCCGTTTCTTTGCGTGTTTCATTTT
Organism: Geobacillus uzenensis; assembly: GCF_002217665.1. Lineage (NCBI taxonomy): Bacteria > Bacillati > Bacillota > Bacilli > Caryophanales > Anoxybacillaceae > Geobacillus > Geobacillus uzenensis. The sequence goes on along the minus strand of NZ_NEWL01000005.1, from coordinate 193,692 downwards.
CCGCTGACTTGCGGATATAATGTTTCAAAACCCCATTTTCTTCAATTGTTCCTAAATATTGATGCCCTGTGCTTTCCGCCCATGCTTTAATATCGGCTTTGGATCCCTTATCCGTCGCCTGCACTTCCAGCACTTGACCCGGTTGCAATTCATTGATCGCCTTTTTCGTTCGAACGATCGGCATCGGGCAGGACAGTCCTTTCGCATCAACGGTCATATCAACTTTAATCATGAACGAATCCCTCCTTACAGCTTATTCGACAGGCCCTTCCCAGGCGAGCATGCCGCCTGTCATGTTGATGACGCGGTAACCGCGGCTGTCAAGAAACTCCGCGGCACGGCCGCTGCGGCCGCCGGAACGGCAGACGAGAATGTATTCCTCATTTTTGTCCAATTCATGCATGCGAAACTCGATCAAACCGAGCGGAATGTTGACCGCTCCCGGAATTTTTCCTGCGGCCACTTCATCCGGTTCGCGCACGTCAATGATCCGAAGTGGCTCTCCGGCGCGAAGCCGTTCTTCCACCTCTTTCGTTGTGATTGTTTTCATCGTCATCCTCCTCTACTGCCAAGCGCTTAAACCGCCTTTGACGTTCGTTACGTGCTGAAATCCCATTTTCTTTAATAATTTGCTCGCTTTTTGGCTTCTCATTCCGCTTTGACAAATGACCACCACTTCTTTTTCTTTCGATAGTTCGCGAGCACGTGCAGCCAATTCGTGCAGCGGAATGTTGCGAAAGCCCGGCAAGTGGAAAGAGCGAAACTCCATCGGAGTGCGCACGTCAATATATTGCACGCCAGGTTGTTTCAGCCGCCGTTTTAACTCCGCTGTCGTAATCATTTGCACACCTTTCGGCGGAATGAAACGACTGGCGAGAAACCAAGCAAGCAAAACGAACAACACGATGTTGATGATGGTTTGTGACATACCCTTCCCTCATTTTAAATAAATAAGTTCACATTTCCTTCCGAAGCATCAGCCAAATACGCAGCCACCCCCGCAAACTCAATGCCGTCGATCAATTCTTCCGGCTTCAGCCCCAGCAAATCGACCGTCATTTGACAGGCGACAAGCTTGACACCTTGCTCTTTCGCCATTTCGATCAACTGCGGAAGCGGCATGGCGTTATGCTTTTTGATCACCTTTTTGATCAACTTCGGGCCGATGCCGGCAAAATTCATGCGCGACAGCCCCATGCGGTCCGCGCCGCGCGGCATCATTTTCGCGAACATCTTTTCAAGAAACCCTTTTTGCACTGGAACCGACGCCTCTTTCCGCAAGGCGTTCAGCCCCCAGAACGTATGAAAGATCGTCACGTCATGGTCGTAGGCAGCGGCGCCGTTGGCGATGATGTAAGCCGCCATCGCCTTGTCATAGTCGCCGCTGAACAAAATGATCGTCGTCTTTTTCTTCGGCTGTGTCATCTGGCTGCCTCCTTCCCTTCATACCTGTATGGGTATAAAAATGTGCACACATTATCCTTTTTGGATCCAGAACATCAACACACCGTTGTCTTCTTTCATCTCAAGCACCGTATGGCCGCTCGCTTTCGCCCATGCCGGCAAATCGTTTTTCGCCCCTTTATCGGTCGTGTGCACCTCGAGCACTTGACCTGATTGCAATTCGTCCATCGCTTTTTTCGCTCTCACCACCGGCATCGGGCAAGCTAGTCCTTTGGCATCCAATACTTTTGCTACATTCATCATTGATGACCTCCTTGGTTAGATAAAGTTTATTACCATTACCCCTATGGGTATATTACTACAAGAAAAAGAACGTTGTCAACACCTTTTTGTTGAGCAACGCATTAACGGCTTTTGACCAATAGTTCGACGGCTTCTTTGACAAGATGATCTGCGTTTTCTCCTTTTTCCATGCTTTCCCGCAGGCAATGTTCCAAATTGGTGCTGACGATGACGGCAATGGCGCGATCAATGGCATTGCGCGCCGCCGACAGCTGGGAAACGACGCTCTTGCAGTCTTTGCCTTGTTCCATCATACCGAGGACGCCTTTAATTTGTCCTTCAATCCGTTTTAAGCGGTTTTTGATTTCTTTATTGTATTCCATCGGTTGGCTCGCCTCCTTGTTCGACAATCACAAGCCGCGATTGAGTAGCTTTTCACCTCATAACCGTAGCGGCGCAGCAGCCGAATGCCAATATTTTTTTCCACCACATCTTGAGCAACCACATGCAATGGCTGCCGCGGAATGGATGACAGCTGCCGTTTGATATAGGCAACAGGGATATGCAGTGCATGGCGAAACATACGGTCGTTGATTTCATTATAATCACGCAAATCGACAATAAGCAAGTGGTTCGACACTTGATCGACCGAAAGACACAAAACGCCTTTTACCGGACCGTAGCGCCGATACAGCGCTACGATGAACAAAGTGAGAAAAATCAGCAACAAACTGCCCCCAATCAATATCTCACCCTCCTCTTCTTTATCTATGCAAAGTGATTATATACCCCTAATAGTATATAATCAACAGGAATGTATTTCCAACCGTCTTGCTTTTCCACAAAAACCGCTGCAGGCAGGGAAACCTGTCATTTTTCTAGCGGGCTGGTGATTTACTCACGCAACCGCTTCTCGGAATCGTTTCCCAAGTAGAAAAAACTTGTTACATCAGCCTCTATGTTCACGCGTTCAATCATCGATCAAGACAAACAGCTGTTTTTCACCAACCTTCTAGGCTTCCAAAAAAGCTGGTGATGTAACGAAACGCGCTATTTTCCGACAATATTTATCAAATAGAGAAACTTTGTCACATCAGTTTTTTGTTCCTTGTAGTCCCCATGATTCACCGGCCTTTTACAAGACCGGTGATACCATGAAGAACGATGCTCAACAATCACCTTCTCAAATCAAGAAACGGATTGTTGCACCGCGTACTCGGTGCGACTATCCGCCCTCTGAAAAATCGGATTACGTCCAACGAATCAACAAGCCATAGACAGCTGGATGGAAACGGACAAGTTCCACATGCCCCGCTTTTTGTTTCATATAGGAAAGCAACTGATCGGACGGAATGCGCTCATGCAAGGGCGGTCCCATTTCGCTTTCTATCGCTTCCCATTCAATCAAAAGAAACGTCCCGTCCGGCTTCATCACACGGCGAATTTCATCAATGGCAGCATCTTTTTGCTCCACTTCATGAAAGACAAACGCCATGATACCTTTATCGATGGAGCGGGAAGGTAGCGACGTCGAAACGACATCCGCGACTTGGTATTGTATGTTCGTCATCCCTAGCTGTTGCGCCCGCTGCTTTAGCAATTCGATCATCTCAGGCTGCACGTCAACCGCATATACGTTTCCGTTTGTTGCTTGCGCCAACGGAATCGTGAAATAACCGTTCCCTGCCCCTAGATCCATAATCGTATCGTCCGGTTTCACTGACAACACCGAAACCGCCTTCTCCGGGTCGATCCATTCTTTGCGCTTCGGATCCAATAACCGTTCGGCATGTTCATGATGAAAACGATGCCCTGTCATTCGTTCCCCTCCGATTCCTGACTTTTCATTTTAATCGTATTCTCCATTTTCTCCTTCATCAACACAGGATCATAGCATTAAACAACTGCTGCGCGGTTTGGTTTCCAGAACTACGAAATCTCAATTGTTCAACCCGATGAAAAAAGCCGGCATTCGAAAACGCCGGCTCCTTTTTTATCGAACGGCGCAACGGTTTGGACCGATTTCCATTTCCCGTTGTTCGTCTTCTGTCGGATGCAGTTTCCCCATATTGGTCTGCCGAATTTCCTGATAAGCGTTCGGTTGCGGCGGCAAGTTTTCTGTCACGGTACGACGAAACTCTTCATCACTAGAAATATTCAGTCCGTGATTTTTCTTATACAAAATCCCCAACCGTTCAGCGACACTGCCGTCCTCGTTCATTTCCTTCGGCCCCATATAATGGGCTGGCAACACAATTAAATCATCCGCCAATTGTTTATAACGACGATAAAGGGTTTCCCGCAGATCGCTCACCCAGTCTTGCGCTTTCCCCGCCAAATCTGGGCGTCCGATCGAATCAACAAACAAAATATCGCCGGTTAATAAATATTGATCATCTACAATAAACGATGTACTGCCAATCGTATGTCCCGGTGAATACAACGCTTCAATCACGACATGGCCAACGTGGATGCGGTCGCCATCTTGAATCGGTGTGTAGGTAAACGTCACCTCTTCTGCGTCTTTCGGCGGCAAGTAATACGTCGCACCCAGTTCTTCCGCCAACTTACGCCCGCCAGAAATATGGTCGGCATGCAAGTGCGTATCGAGCACATGCTTGATTGTAATGCCGTGTTCGTTCGCAAAACGGACGTAAGCGTCAGTCATGCGGTTCGTATCGATCAACGCCCCCTCACCGTTCGATTCGACAAGATACGAGAGACACCCTTTGCCAAGGCGGACGAATTGGTAAATCGTCCCTCCGCTTTTCAGCTCACCGATTTTTACGGGTTCCAAATGCTCGCTCCATGCCTTCATCCCGCCTTCGATCGAATAAACGTCCGTATAGCCCGCTGCTTCCAACTGTTCGGCCACAAACTCTGACGAACCGCCCTTCGCGCAAACGGCATAAATCGTTTTGCTTTTCTCTTTCGGCAAACGGTCCAAATATGGTTCAATGCCATCCAACACTTCAAAATACGGAATGTTGACGACTTCGACTCCTTTTCCTTCAATACGCCAATCAGCAAAATCTTCGGGATTGCGGGCGTCTACGATAAACAACTCCTCGCCGCGCATAATTTTATTGGCGATCTCTTTGACCGAAATCGTTTTTGCCAACGATATCCCCTCCTGATCTTATGGTTTTGTCAATGGTCCATTATTCTCAACGATGATTCGTCTGATTCCACAATGCCATAATGGCATCTGGATCATACCCGAGCACCCAACGGCCGCCGATTTCGATTTGGGGCACGCCCATTTGCCCCGTCGTTTCCACCAGTCTGCGCGCTGCTTCCGGGTCGAATTCGACATTCACTTCTTTAAACGGAATCCCTTGAGCGCGCAAAAAGTTTTTCGCCATGACGCAGTATGGGCACGTCGTTGTAGTATAAACAGTAACTTGTGCCATGATTCTCTTTCCTCCTCTCTTTCGATTAGAAGGCCAATGTAATATCGGCGTCTTTCGCAAACTGCAGGAACGTCGCTGCTCCCGCCACCTCAATGCCATCGACGAATTGGTTTTTGTCAAGCCCCATGACATCCATCGTCATTTGGCAAGCGATCAGTTTAACACCCATCTCTTGCGCCATTTGAAGCAACTCGGCAATCGATGGAACGTTCGCTTTTTGGAACCCTTGTTGAAAATGCTCTTTCCCTTCAGGAATCGGCAATTGTTTGTGCGCCTCTTTATGGATGAGATTCAACCCTTCAAATGTGAAAAACACGCCGACTTCTGCGTCTGCCGCCGCAGCCGCTGTCGCAATGTTAAACACCTTGTACGCATCAAACAACCCGCCGTTTGCTGCAATAATCGCCACTTTCATCGAAAACAACCTCCTTGAATATTTTCGTCATTATGTTTGAGTACTTAACTCAATTCTATACATACATGTCGCCCAGACACATACATATACATGTATGTGTATTACACTAACCATGTTATCGAATGCTTTTTTGTTTGTCAACAAAAAAGCAGCGTTATTTTCGCTGCTTTTTCAGCGCATCCCCATATTCCCCTGTATCCAATTCCACAGTCACTCACGTTGATGCTCCAAAGAACCATCCACTATAACCGCTATTGAGACACGAACTAAGACGATGGCTATAAACACTTTCTTTACGAACGGCAAAGAAAACAGCCACCCGTGTTCTTTACTTCTTACTATTACTTCGTTCCATTTTCATATCCCCATCAACACTACTTCGCACGATTCATTACACTTTGATTACGGTACTGTAGATGAGCAAATTTGCTAACATAAATTTACAAACTAAACAAAAAAGGAGACATGAACCCGATTCCTTGGTTAGAATAGATGTGCTACCAACTACCCACAAGGAGGTTCATGTCTCATGAATATCTATGACGCCGCAAAGCAAGATATTCCCATTGATGTGATCAAAAAACAGCTCCATGTCGCCTAAGGGGTCCCCTGTTTGTCTCTTAGGGAATGGAAATTACTGTAATGAAAAATACTCATCTACAGAAATAAGTCAATCAACGATTTCTATTTTAGAAGTATAGATTTTGCTTAGAGAATTTCTTCTCCTACCTTCTTTCCATATTCAAATACGCATGTAGTTGATGACTTGTCCATCTATCCATTATAGAAACAACGATCACCACGAATTCTGTCGATTACCAAAACGTTAATCGTCTTTTTTCTTCCGGATCGAGATAAAGAAATCATTTGCGCTACAAAACTCCAAACTGCTCATCACGCAAATCGGTGATAAACATATGCCCTGGAGCATGAGTAACCATAATTTCCGGCTTTACTTCCATCGCAACAGCCTGAGGTGTAACCCCACAAGCCCAAAACACAGGGACTTCTCCCTCATGTATTGTGACCGGATCACCAAAATCAGGTTGATGAATGTTCTTGATTCCTATCTGTTCTGGATCACCAATATGAATAGGAGCCCCATGAACAGATGGAAAACGGCTTGTGACTTGGACTGCCCTTACCACGTCCTTACGACGGATAGGGCGCATGCTTACAACCATAGGCCCTTCAAATCTTCCTGCTTTTACACACGGAATATTCGTTTTATACATCGGAACATTCCGGCTTTCTTCAATATGGCGAACGGGGATTCCATTATTCATTAGAGCATGCTCAAACGTAAAACTGCACCCTAATAGAAAACCGACCATTTCTTCATTCCAAAGATCAATAATGTCTGTTCTCTCTTCTGTTAGTACGCCATTTCGATAAATCCTGTATTTCGGCAAATCCACACGTAAATCTGCGTTCGGTGCCACCAGGTTTGGAACCCATGATCCTGGCTCCGTCACATCCAATACCGGACAAGGCCTCGGATTGCGTTGGCAAAATAGGAGAAACTCAAACGCCAATTCTTTTGGCAAAACAACTAGGTTAGCTTGTGTATAGCCGTTTGCCACTCCTGCCGTCGGTTTTATCCATTCGTTATTTCGTATCATCCGCCGAGCCTCTGTTGGGTTTATTGATGCAACAGAAAACACTTTACCCTCTCCCCCTTAGATTCTATTTGCCGCTTCCCCTCGAGTAAGCACATGTGACCGAATATCCTGTGTAGTTATTAAGGATGATACTCCTATCCTCATTTATCCACTTTTCCTCTCAAAATACACATGCAACCGATACTCACAAATTTCTTTCGTCCAGTTGTACAAGATTTCTTCATGTTCATGTGCGATGGAAAATTGGAGCGCAAACACATTGTTTGCAAAGGAGATCAGTCCCTTTGAGCTGCCGCTCCATTTCGTCATCGGCATGCGGGCGATCAGTTTGCTCACCTTTTCCTCGTCGTACTCCCAAAGTCGTTTCGTTTCCCCATCGGAAAAATCAACGCGCTTCCGGTATTCTTTTTCTGTTAAATACTGGTGAAAGAACGGTGCCGCTTGTTGCGGAGTGATGGGCTCATGCCAGCCCGAAGGCCCGCGCTCGAGCATGGCTTTTAAGACAACCATTTTATAACTTTTCGACATTACCGTCCGCTCAACCTCAACAAGCCACGGTTCATGCTTAAGAAACACTTCCTTCTCTAAATCCGACAGCTCCCCTGCCCAATAAAGGAAGCCAAAATACGACTTAAACTCTGATTTATATTCCGCTGCTTCACTTCTGCCGTGTAAGTGCAACTCCATGTAGCTCGGACGACGTCCAAGCTCTTGCTTGAGCTGTCTGTAATCGGCCAGCAGCCGTTCTTTGCGCGGTTGGCGTTTTTTCTGCATCTCCTCGAGAAGATGGATGGCCTGGACATCAAGATGCAGTTCGCATGGTTCCGGAACCGTTGGCACAACGGATTCCCTCGCCTTTTTCTTCGTTTCGCCCCGCTGTGCATCAAAGAGGCGCAGTTTGACATCAGCATTGCGGTAGTTTCCGATTAAATCAATGATCACGCAGTAGTCCTTGCCCTCATACAGCCGCAGCCCGCGCCCGACTTGCTGGGTGAAGACGGTCAACGATTCCGTCGGCCGCACGAACAAAAGTGTATCGACAGAAGGAATATCGACCCCTTCATTGAACAAGTCGACGGTGAAAATAGCGTCCAGTTCACGGTGTTCCAACATGGCAATGGCCTGTTGGCGCGGGATGTCCGTTTGCTTCGAGTGAAGGCTGATCGTCCGGTAGCCATGGCGGCGGAAATATTCGCACAAGAAATCGGCTTGCCGAATCGATGAACAAAAAACAAGTGTTCTTGTTTTCTTATATTGCTCCCATGCTCGCAAAATGTTTTCCGCCATCTCCTCGCGAAGCTGCGCTTGAAGCAATTCTTTCTCATCATAGCGGCTGCCGAGCCATTTGATTTGCGAATAATCAGTGTCATCGTACACGCCATAATAGCGAAACGGCGCAAGCCAACCGCGCTGCACTGCTTCAATAAAGTCAATGCGGTAGGCAACGTTTCCATCGCAAATCGCGTACACATCTTTATTGTCGTTCCGATCTGGAGTGGCGGTGATGCCAAGCAAAAACTCCGGCCGGAAATAGCGAAGGACGCGCTCATATGAGCGAGCCGCCGCATGGTGGAACTCGTCGACAATAATCAAGTCAAATGAGTCAGGACGAAACGAAAGCAAATGTTTTTTCATGCTCAGCGTAAAGATCGAGGCAAACACCATATCCGCATTTCCATCTTTTTGATTGCCGTCGTATATACCCGCCGTTCGATCCGGGATCACACGTTCGAACGACTGTTTTGCCTGGCGAAGAATCTCCTCGCGATGGGCGATGAACAGCACTCGCGAAAAACGGCGGGCAAAAAAAGCAGCCAAGTATGTTTTTCCCAACCCGGTCGCCATGACAACCATCGCTTTGTCGTATCCTTCTTCATACGCAGCTTCCAACCGCTCCAATGCCTCAACTTGGGCAAAGCGCGGCTGGATCGTTCCATATGGAGTAGCCGTCTCATGAACAACATCGGCCTTGTCCGCCGTCTCTTCTTCTTGCTTCTTTTCCGTTTCCGACGGAAGCATTAACTCGATTTCCTCTGTCTCAGCCCATGTACGAGATAAGTTGGGATGGCGTTGGTGATTATCTTGATACTGTTTTTCATAGTCAGCGATCGTTTCGGCGTTGACCGGCACCGTTTCCGGAGCGTAAAACAGCTTTAAAAACTGCTCCATCGCTTCGGCAAATACATCTTCATCAACACTTTTATCCAGCCCCACATTCCACTCGATGCCGTCTGTGAGAGCTGAATGAGATAAATTAGAAGACCCGATGATAAAGTAGCCTTGTTCGCTGTCCTCAAACAGATAAGCCTTCGGATGAAACGAAATCCCATCACTTCTAAACAGACGCACTTCGATGTCAGGATGAATCGAAATCAGTTCACACAGCGCTTCCGGCTGGGTGACAAACAAGTAATCACCGATACAAATTTTGATGTCTGCCCCCCGCTCTGCCGCTACCCGCAAACTGTCCTTCAATAGGCGAACCCCGGATTTCATGGCAAACGACGTCAATATGTATATCGTCGATGAGCGGCCTATTTGTTCCTGCAGCTTGTCAATGAGCCGCCGTGAAATCAACTCGACTTTACTCATCATGAACCTCGACTAAAAAAATTTTTTCACGGAAGCCCCCGCGTTCTTCTGCTTTTTTCGCCCGGATTTGTTCCACTTGTTCGATCGAAGCGCCATGACACGCGGCTAAGGCATGAATAATTTCCAACACATCCGCAAGCTCTTCGATGGCGGCCTCGTCGGTCGCTGCCTGAACATACTCCTCAAGCTCTTCAAACGCTTTCTTCTGCAGTTCTTTCTTATATTCTTCCTCATCGAGTATGCGAGCGGTGAACGTTTTTCCGGCTTGTTCGATAATGGCTGGGATGCGGTCGCGAACGAGTTTATTGTATATCGGCATATCTATTCCTCCATCTACGAGACTATACGATTATTTTACAAGATCTCGCCTTTTTTTCATAGAAAGAACAAGCAGAAGGCCCTTTTTCTAAGGACTATTGTTTCTGGCTAAATAAAACTGTTATCAATCGTCACAAAATAACTAAACCAAAAGACTCACATACTCCCCCCTCCTCCGTGCCATATTAAAGAAAAATCGACATGATTCGTGCTTGGAGGCTTGTATGGAATGGCTCATTCTTTGGCTGCTTGTAGCGATCGGCGTCGGTCTGCTTTTGTTTAGTTTCCGCTTGTTGTCGTTGCGGGAAGTGTCGATCTCCTTTCTGCTCAATGCGTATGCGGCGAGTTTTTTCGGTGCGATCGTGGCTGGGGCCGGGCTGCTCGAGTATCCGGTCCGTTTTTTTGCGGCTTATACGGACAATAGTGTCATTTTTGAATATCTTCTCTATCCGGTCGTTAGCGTATATGTGTATGCGACATCAAGGCGTTCGGGCTGGTTGGGCGTGGCGGCGCAATGTGCGGGGTATGCGGCGGTGTTGACGGGGGTAGAGGTAGTATTTGAGCGGTATACGGATTTGATTGAGTACCACCGCTGGACATGGGTGTACTCCTTCGTGACCATGTTTTTCTTAACGCTCGCCGTTCGGCTGCTTGCGGGGCGGGTGGTGGGGAAGACGGAGAAGTAGGCATGTCTACTTTTCCTTTGAAGCGCTATACATATACTATAGCCTATCCGAAAGGGGACAAGAATCGTGGTGCTGTTTGACGTGAAACACCGATTGTACTATGAAGCGATCAATTCGGCGCGGCCGAAAATGGCGCCGGTTCGCCAGGACCGGGCGTGGGGGTATGTCTGGAAAACCGTGAACGGGGAGCCGGTGAAGTTTTGGATCGATTTTCGCCGCGGGCGGTATATGTACTTTGAATACGGCCAGAAGTGGTATCGGGTCGCGTATTTGCAGGCGAATGAACGGAAGTCGGGACACGATGTGCTCGATGGGGCGATGATCGATTTGACCGTCGATGGGCATCGGCTTCTGTTCATGAAAGGGCGCATCCGCCGCCAAGCGGCGCTTGCTGTGTAAGATGCAGGGCTGACGCACTTGCTGGATCATGGGGACACTGAAGCTGCCAGCGAATCCTTGTCCCTCTCTTTCTTCGTCTTGGATACGATGCACATGATGCTTAGAAAGACAGGGAAAAACCACCGTTTCCCCTTCATACAACGGCTTGCGGATATGGAGTGGTCTCTCCATCTGGCGACAAAGTACGGACAAAAACAGCCTAGTTGAAGATGATTTGACACCAAGCCGCACATACTAACCAATAAGCAAAGTCATCATAGGAGACGATGAACGGATGGACCGAATCCATTTGTGGGGGTTGCTTGTTGTTGGCATCATTCTACTATTTTTCAGCTTGCGAACCCCGCCCATCAAAGACAAAATTTTAGTGTTTCTGTTAAAAGCGTACTTTTCCTCGTTTTTTGGCGTTATTGTTGTGGAAGCCAAGCTGTTAGAGTACCCTGTCCGTTTTTTAGGCAAATATTTTGAAGCGAGCATTCTTTTTGAATACTTTCTTTATCCGACCGTTTGTGTTTATTTTTACCAAACTTCGTACCATTCCCGCCTGCCTGGAATTATTGTCCAGTGCGCATTGTATGCCGGTGTTTTGACAGTCGTTGAGGTGTTTTATGAAAAGTACACGGATTTGATTGAATACCACCGATGGACGTGGATGTATTCGTTTCTCACCATTTTCGTTTTATCGTTTTCCGTTCGGATGCTCATGAAGCTGATTCATAGGTGGGGGCAGGCAACTGGCTAGGAGGATGGGGATTGACCCAACAATAAAGCCCAACCATCCCCCTTCGCCATTTGAGAATCAAGATGGACGCTCGATTTCTTGTTTCCCGAAAACCGTTGACGGAAGGATGCCAAACATGCGAAAAACAACCATCGGCGGCAAAGAGCCCCTCGCTCCTTGCCGCCTCCTTTTTTATGCCCACCACATCTCGGGCAGTTCTTCTTTAAACTGCACGTGCTTGAGGAGCGCCACCGCTTTGGACAGCCCTTCGTCGATCGAGACGAGCATGTCTTCATGCTCGATGGAGAGCACATAGTCATAGCCGACGGCGCGCAAGGCGCTGACGATGTCGCGCCACCGTTTTTCACTTTGCCCGTAGCCGACGGTGCGGAACACCCACGAGCGGTCAAGAATTTGGCTGTAATGTTTCGTATCCAGCACGCCGTTTTTGCGGATGTTCGCTTCGTCCAAGTACGTATCTTTCGCATGGACGTGGAAAATCGCTTTTTCGCGGCCGAGCCATTTGATCGCTTCGACTGGGTCGATGCCTTGCCAAAGGAGATGGCTCGGGTCGAAGTTGGCGCCGATCGCCTCGCCGACATGCTCGCGCAGTTTGAGGAGCGTTTCCGGATTGTAGACGACAAAGCCCGGATGCATTTCAAAGGCGATTTGATGAATGCCGTGCTCCTTGGCGAACGCCGCTTCTTCGCGCCAGTACGGAATGACGACTTCGTCCCATTGCCATTTTAAAATGTCCAAGTAGTCCGGCGGCCAGGAGCACGTGACCCAGTTCGGGTATTTGGCGCCAGGGTGGTCGCCCGGGCAGCCGGAGAAGGCGTTGATGACCGGGACTTCGAGCTGCTCGGCGAGTTTTACTGTTTTCCGCCACGTGTCATGCGATTGTTTCGCAAACGCTTTGTCCGGATGGAGCGGGTTGCCGTGGCAGCTGAGCGCGCTGATGATGAGTCCGCGGTCGTGAACCGCTTTTTTCAACGCCTTGATTTTTTCCGGCTGGTCTAACAGGTCATCCGGATCGCAATGGGCGCTGCCCGGGTAATTGCCGGTGCCGAGCTCGACGGCCTCAATGCCCATCGCGGCCACTTTGTCGAGCATGTCTTCAAACGGCAGCTGTTGATACAAGACGGTAAATACGCCTACTTTCATTGATGTTTCTCCCCCTTCTTGCGGTGTAGGGCCGGTCAGTCGGCGGCCGGCCCCACCGTGTCGTTTTGTTTTGGCGCGCCGTTCGCGCCCGTGCTGGCCGCGCTGACGCTGTTTATTCCGCCACCCGCACCCATTGTTTCGTCCGGTGGCTTTCCAAAATGGCGTCAACGATCGTCATCGTATGATGGCCGTCGGCGATCGTCGCAAACGGCAGCTCGCCGAGCGCCTCGCCGCGCTGTTTCCGGCTGATGGCGCTGTAAAAGTCTAAGAACAAGTTTTTCAGCCCGTCCGGCCAGCCCTCTTCATGGCCGCCCGGGTAATGGGCGAGCGAGGCGGCACGCGGCGACAAGAGCGCCGGGTCGCGGACGACTTCTTCGTTCGGGCCGTTGCGGCGCCCGACCCAGAGGCGGTTCGGGTGCTCCTGATCCCAGGCGAGCGTCATGGCATCGGTGGCGATTTCAAAATAGAGCCGGTTTTTCCGGCCGGCGCTCACTTGAGAAATCGTGAATGCGCCGTGGGTGCCGTCAGCAAAATGGACGAGCACGCTGCCGCCGTCTTCCGTATCAATCTGGACCGGTTCGGCGTCTTGAGCGCGTCCGGATGTGAACGTGCTTCCTTCCTGCTTCGGCTTGTAGCGAACCGGATGGACGGTGCGCAAATCGGCGAACACTTCGACGATGCGTTTGCCGAGCACGTATTGCACTGTGTCGCACCAGTGCGAGCCGATGTCGGCGATGGCGCGCGACGGGCCGTTTTGCGCCGGATCGAGCCGCCAGTTGTAGTCGGTGTCATAAAGGAGCCAGTCTTGCACATAGCCGCCATAGACGAAATGGACGCGCTTCGCTTCGCGGGCGAGCCGCTCTTTCGCCTCAGCGACGAGCGGGTAGTGGCGGTAGTTGAAGCAGACAGCGCTCAAACCCGGGCTTTTGTCCGCCAGTTGTTTCAGTTCGGTCGACTGCTCGCTGTCCATGGCGAGCGGCTTTTCCGACAACAAATGTTTCCCCGCCTCCAGCACGGCCTTGTTAATCGGAAAATGCAAGACGTTGCGCGTGCAGTTGTGGACCGCTTCCACGTCCGAGTCGTCAATCAGCGCCCGGTAGTCGCCGTACGCTTTCGGAATCCCGAACCGGCGCGCGGCTTCCTCCGCTTTTTCTTGGCTGCTTGAGGCAATGGCGACAATGTTCACAAACGGCAGGCGGCGGAGCGTCTCGATATGGGACGAGGCGGAAAAGCCCGTGCCGACGATGCCGACGTTGATCGGTTTCATCGCGCTGTTCCCCCTTGTTTCGCTTTGATCGGTTCCAGCGGCTTGACGTTGCCGAAGACGATTTCCCCGCGGTTGACCGGCGCGGCCCAGCGGGCGGCGTTGGCGATCACTTTCAGCACATCTGGATGATGGTACGTCGGATACGTTTCATGGCCGGGGCGGAAGTAGAAAATTTTCCCTTTCCCGCGCGTGAACGTGCAGCCGCTGCGGAACACTTCCCCGCCTTCAAACCAGCTGATGAAAATCGTTTCGTCCGGCTCCGGAATGTCGAAAAACTCACCGTACATTTCTTCCTGTTCAAGCTCGATGTACGGTCCGATCCCTTCGACGATCGGATGGCCCGGGGCGACGACCCAGAGACGCTCCTTTTCATCCGCCTCGCGCCATTTCAAATTGCATGTCGTTCCCATCAGCTTTTTGAAAATTTTCGAGAAATGTCCGGAGTGGAGAACAATAAGCCCCATTCCTTCAAGCACGCGGCGGTGGATGCGTTCAACCACTTCGTCTTTCACTTCGTCATGGGCGATATGCCCCCACCAGACGAGAACGTCGCACCGGTCGAGCACCTCATCGGTCAAGCCGTGCTCCGGTTCATCCAACACGGCGGTCGCTGTGTCAAACCCGGCTTCAGCCAAGTAGCTCGCGATGACGGTGTGCATCCCTTCCGGATAAATGGCTCTTACTTTTTCATTTTTCTTTTCATGGCGAAATTCGTTCCAGACGACGACGCGGATCGGTGTTGTCATATGTTCTTCCCCCTCGATTGGATTTCGGCTTGCCACGGCAAGCACAAAGCAGTTGATCTTTACCATTCAATGCGGACTTGCCGCCCTTGTTCGGACGAGGCATAAATCGCTTCCAGCACTTTGGCGATCGTGAGTCCTTGTTCCGCCGTGCAAAGCGGTGATGTGTTCCCGGCGATGCTCGTCAAGAAATGGTCAAGGAGCGCCACCCGTTCGCCTTGATCGTCAAAATGGAGGGTGACATCCGCTGGAACGCCGTGTTCATGGCGGAACCATTTCACTTCTTGGCGGTTTCCAGCCACATTCCACTCCCAGCGCACGCCGCCTTCGGTGCCAAGAAACTCGACATACGCCCGCTCCTCTTCGATGTGCGACGCCCAGCTCGTCTCAAGCAGCACCGTCGCGTCGTTTTCGAGCTGGATGAACGCCGAAGCGAAGTCTTCGACCGTATACGAGGCGGTTGGCGCAAACGCCGTTCCCGGCCATGCCCCTTGGTGGCGCGGGCCAAATTTGGCGTACGTTTTCCCCGTCACCGCGATCGGATTCGGGTTTCCAAGCAGCCAAAGCGTGACATCAAGCATATGAACGCCTAAGTCGATGAGCGGACCGCCTCCGGAGCGCTCACGGTCAAAAAACCACGCCCCCCATGCGGGAATGCCGCGGCGGCGCACCCAGCCCGTTTTCGCGTAATAAATGTCGCCGAACGCGCCTTCTGCGATGCGTTCATGAAGCCATTGCGCCGCTTGACGGAATCGGTTGTTCAGCGAGACCATAAATTGTTTCCCCGATTCGTCGCGGGCGCGGATGATGGCATCCGCTTCTTCCGCTTTCGTTACCATCGGCTTTTCGCAAAGAACGTGTTTTCCGGCCCGCAAGCTGTCGACCGCCACTTGGGCGTGCAAAAAGTTCGGCACGGTGATGATGACGGCATCGACATCTGGTGAGGTGAGCAGCTCTTTGTAGTCGCTGTACACGTTGCGAATGCCATACGTTTTCGCTTTTTCCACGGCTGCTTGTTCATTGACGTCGCAAATCGCCTGCAAGACGGCGCGCTCCGAAAGCTTTAGCGCCGCTTTGATGTGTTCGTTGGAAATCCCTCCAGCTCCAATCAAGCCGAGGCGGATTGGGCGTGCGTTTTCCATATCGATTTCCCCCTTGCGTTCATTTGTTTTCGCGCGACTTGCTTCCACGTCGCCTCTATTATTTGTTTGAAGTAACACCCTTTGTGATGTAATCGATTACATCACATTTACAAAAAAACTGACCTGCTCCTCTGCCGCCGGGGAAGGGAGCGCTTCCATCAAACTAGACGCTCCCCCCCACACGAGTCGCGAATGATGAGGTGGTCAGGCAAAACAAACTGGCGGCGGCTGACCTCGCCCCCTTCGATCAGCTGAAGCAACAGCTCCATCGCTTTTTGGCCGATCTCAAACATCGGCTGGGCGATCGTCGTGAGACTCGGTTCAAAAATCGAGGCCATTTGAATGTCGTCAAATCCGACGACCGCCACATCGTCCGGAACGCGCCCGCCGCGGTGGCGGACCGCCTTGATCGCCCCGATCGCCATCTCATCGTTGGCGGCGAAAATGGCGGTCGGCGGCTCTTCAAAGGCGAGCAGCTTCAATGTCATGTTGTATCCCGATTCGTAGGAAAAGTCGCCTTCTTGCACGAGCCCTGGGTCGGCATCGATTCCATGCTGCGCCAATGCTTGGTAGTAGCCGCGCAACCGATCGCGGCTCAAAATGATGTTCATCGGCCCGGACAGATGGGCGATGCGGCGATGGCCAAGGCGGATCAAGTGCTCTGTCGCCTTGCGGGCGCTGCTGATGTTATCGATCGAAACGGTCGGGATGTCCGTCCCTTCCAAATACTCGCACGCCAAGACGATTGGAAACTGCCGCGTCATTTCTTCCATCAGTTCTTTCTGGATGCGAGCGGTTAAAAAAATCATCCCGTCCACTTGTCTTTGCGGCAGCACATTCAAATATTGCTCCTCAAGCCGGGCGTCATTTTGCGTATCGCCGAGCAGCACCTGATAGCCATGCTCGAGGGCGACCGCTTCAATGCCGCGCAACACCTTTGAGAAAAACGGATTCGTAATATCGGGCACAACGACGAGCACCGTTTCGGTCTCCATCCTCCGCAAATATCGGCCAAGCACGTTCGGCTGGTAGTTCAGCGCTTCAATGGCTTCGAGCACGCGCTGCCTCGTCTCCTCCGTGACGTTGTCCGCGTTGCGCAATACGCGCGACACGGTGGCCGTCGATACGTTTGCCCGCTTCGCTACGTCTTTTATGCTTGCCATCGGTGTAGTCCTCTCAGTTATGTAATCGATTACATCTCCATCGTATCGGAAAGACAGGGCAATTGTCAAGCGTTGTTTTTTCAATCCGTCTTAGACATGGTTTGCCCCTTTCTCATAGGCTAAAAAGATCATCCCGTATCAAGAAAGCTTCTACGCAAGCGTAAGCATGGGACGAATCGATGCTTCTCACTCCAACCGCAAGCGTAGGCGGGACAAGATTCAAATCTTAGTCTCTATAAAAGACTTATCACATGATGAATCCGGGCATTGTCCAAGACTAGCGCACCCCCGCTCTTTCGACAAGAGCCAGAAGTCCAGCAACATTTGCGGTGTTGGCAGGCCGGTGCTTGTATAAATGGGAAGTAAATACAAAACAGAGGTTTTTCCTAGTTATCCATTTTTTATACTCACATTTCGCACCCTAACAAGGTCAAAACAAAGGATTTTTTATTTAGTTTTTCAGAATAACTTTTTGACCAACACGACGAGCGATGGCTATCCTTTTTTTACCATCGCTGGTCGTTCCGTATGACAGACCTTTTTGACTTGAACGTTCATGAGAGAAAAACTCCTTCACTTTCCTTGTGTGTCAAGGATTCATTCGACATCGGAACGAAAAAATCCTCCCGATTTTCGTTGGGAGGGTGCGAAATGTGAGTTTATATTTTCCATGCAGGATTTTTTCTTCTGTTCACGAATCAGTATTGATGTAAAGTTTCAAAGTGAGGTGATCGAATGGCCATTGACCATGACCGATTGTTCAAAGAACTAATCCAAACGTTCTTCGAAGAGTTTATTCTCCTCTTTTTCCCCGAGATGCACGAACACATTGATTTCAGCCATTTGTCCTTTCTGTCCGAAGAACTGTTTACCGATGTCACGGCAGGTGAAAAATACCGCGTCGATCTATTGGTTGAGACGAAGCTGAGAGCAGAAGACGGATTGATCATTGTGCATGTAGAAAACCAGGCGTACATCCAACTGTCATTCCCCGAGCGAATGTTTCTTTATTTCAGCCGTCTGTTCGAAAAATACCGCACCCGCATCGTTCCGATCGCCGTCTTCAGCTATGATACCCTCCGTGATGAACCATCCTTGTTTTCGATTGAGTTTCCCTTTGGTGAGGTGCTAAAGTTTCACTTTTTTCCCGTAGAGCTGCGCAAGAAACATTGGCGGGATTATATTCGGCATAACAATCCGATTTCGGCTGCCCTTCTTGGCAAAATGGGGTATACTGAAAGTGAAAAAATCGAGTTAAAAAAAGAGTTTTTGCGCATGTTGGTGCGATTGGAGCTGGATGAAGCGAGGCAAAGGCTGTTGTTGGGCTTTTTTGAAACATATGTGAAGCTGTCGGAGGAGGAAGAGCAACAACTGCAAAGAGAGGTGAAGGCGATGGAAACAAAAGAAAAAGAGAAAGTATTGGAGCTGATCATTTCCTATGAGCAAAAGGGAAGGAAAGAAGGATGGGAAGAAGGGATGAAACGCGGGCTTCAACAAGGGATCAAGCAAGGAATGGAAGAAGGAATGAAACAGGGAATGAAACAGGGAATGAAACAGGGAATGAAACAGGGAATGAAGCAACTGATCCGCAACATGGCGCGCAAAGGAATGACGGAGAAAGACATTGCCCAGTTGGTGGATCTTCCAGTGAAAGATGTTCAGGCATTGCTTAAAGAGTAGGAAAATAAAAAACAAGGGGATGGCTCTGGGAGATGCCCAACGAAGACGGTTGGCGAAACGGCCAACGGATCGCCGTATGAGCGGCATGTCCTAGTTGCTGAAGGACTTCCGCATTGGTAAAGACTGTGACCTACAAAGATGTTTAACGTAATTTCCGAAAGAAGTCTCCCACCTCAAGGAATGTGAAGGGTGATCGCCCAATAAGTAGGTGGGAGATGAATTTCGGTTGGCCATCGCCGATGAATATGATCGTCTATGGTTCAAACGGACACCTTCGGAACGAAGGGAAGCGTAAAGGGTTGTTGTGTGTAGCTTACCGTTCAGTGAACACGCACAAGTCGCTTGAACCCCCCACCTCCCTCTAAGCGAAGCGTAGGTGGTGGGTAGTTCACCCAAACATATCCGACCGTCCACACTGCAAGCAGACAAGGTAAAAGGGCGCCTTTGCGTTCAGGCAAAGGCGCCCGCAACATGGAAGGGGGCTCGGATTAATCAAGCGCCTGGCGCGCTCGGTCTTGCAGCATTTTCACCCCGGCCAGCGAGATCAAGCCCATGACGACGATATAGAAGGAGATGGCCGTTGCACTCCCGTATTTATGCAGCAGCCACGTGCTCACGAGCGGCGCCGGGCCGCCGGCGATGATCGATGCCAACTGGTAGCCGAGCGAAGCGCCGCTGTAGCGCAGGCGCGTCGGGAAGTTTTCAGCGATCATGGCTGCCTGCGGACCATACAGCATACCATGGAACACCATGGCAATGATCGTCGCCAACATAATCAGACCTACGCTTTTTGTGTTGACGAGCCAATAATACGGGAACGCCCAAAGCATAAGCAAAATGACGCCTGTCATATAGACGCGCCGCCGCCCCCACCGGTCGGATAAATGGCCGGAATACACAATGGAAAGCGCATTGATAATGGCCGCAATAATCGTCGCATTGACGAAAATGCTTTTGTCCATTTTCAAAAATGTCGTTCCGTAGCTGACGATAAACGTAACAAAAATATAGAACGACCCGTTTTCGATCACCCGTGCGAGCGCGGACCAAAGAATTTCACGCGGATGTTTGGCGAGAACCTCGCCGACCGGCATCTTGCTCGTTTCTTGTTTTTTCATCGCTTCTTGGAACAGCGGCGATTCGAGCACTTTCAGCCGGATATATAGGCCGACGGCAATCAACAGGAAACTAAGCAGAAACGGCACACGCCACCCCCACGCATAAAAGCTGTCACCGCCAGTCGCGAGCATTAATGTCGTCACGAGCGAAGAGGACAACAGCCCAAACGGCACGCCCATCTGCGGCAGCGAAGCCATCAATCCGCGCCGTTTTCCTTCTTCCCACTCCATCGCAATCAAAATGGCGCCGCCCCATTCTCCGCCGACTCCGATGCCTTGAATGAGACGGAGTATGGTCACCAAGACTGGGGCCCATAAGCCGATTTGTTCGTACGTTGGCATCAAACCGATCAACGCCGTCGCCAGCCCCATCAACAACAAAGTGGCGACCAACGTCGCCTTCCGGCCGATTTTATCGCCGAAATGGCCGAAAATCGCAGCCCCGACCGGCCGGGCGACAAACCCTAAGGCGAACGTTGTAAACGACTGCATAAGCGCTACGTACGGGTCGCTTTGCGGGAAAAAGAGCTGCGGAAACACAAGCGCGGCCATCGTCCCGTAAAGGAAGAAATCATACCATTCAATCGTCGTGCCGACCACACTCGAAATCGCGGCCCGCCTTTTTTGGCGTTTTAATTCCGCCGCATCCATCGTCGTTGTCACTGCTGCCAACACCCCTTTCATCATATGTGAAACCGCGGAAAAACGAATGAATAATAGCTGAAGCAGCTCTAGCCGATTACCCTTTAATGTTAGCGCTTACAAAAACCATCTTTCTCTTTCACGACGGCTTCCAAAGCAGCGCCCCGACCGCTGTTCACCTCTTTCCTTCCCGCGCCACAAGCACATGCACAACCGCATCGATGACCGTCTCACCGTGTTGGTTGACGACTTGTTGATGCACCGTGACAAGCCCCGCTGTCTCGCCCCGCTCAGTCAACTGCCTCACTTCCGATTCAACGTAAATCGTATCGCCGATTTTCACCGGGCGGACGAAGCGGAGCGCGTCGATGCCGTAAAAAGCGAGCACACATCCCGGCTCCATCATCCATAGCCCAGTCGCTGCCGACATTGTCAGCATCCCGTGGGCGATCCGTTCGCCAAACCGTGTCTGCCTCGCATATTCTCGGTCCGTATGCAGCGGATAAAAATCACCGGAAACGCCGGCAAACTGCACAATATCGGCCTCGGTAATCGTCCGCCCACGCGACCGATAGCGCTCGCCTACGGCATACCCTTCAAAAGGTCGGTCAAAACGCAATGAAATCCCCCTTTCGTTTCATGTTCAAAAAGAGTCAACCCATCCCCACCCCCTTTCAAGCAACGGAAAAACGATTCGCTGATCAATTTTTTGCAATTTTCAGTATATTTCAGGCGAACTATCATCGAAAATCACGAGACATAACCGCTCGGGTCTTCACAACGGTTTGGCCTCATACTTGTCACTAACATATGAATGAGAAGTGGCGGATAGAACGGTTATTTATGATTTCTTGTTTCTAAACGGCTGTAATAATGTAACAGGCTAGTCCCCTCACCTCTACTCGAGAACAAGGCAATGTTAGCAGCGAAAAGCTTATGTCTAGGTAGCCATCTTCTAAACGGTGGAGTTGATAAGTGGAGGAGTGTCACTTATCTTTCATAGTCGTATCAATAAAAACTCCCGGACTGTTCCGTCCGGGATCGCCATCTCACACCTCCACCGTCCTCCCTTCCTCAACGACATGGTAAAGCAAATGCGCCAAATGGTGGATCGGGCCATATTCTTCCTCGCCGTCTTCAGCCATTTCTTCTTCGTCGGCGAATTCGAGGTCGTTCAAATAGAGCGCCATAAACTCGTAAAAATCTTTTAGCTCGAAGCTGTAGCACGCGCTCGGGTCTTCGTTGTCCTCCTCATACTGAAGCATTAAGTAGGACACATTCCCTTCGTTGTCTTCAGCGTCAAAAAAGACAAAATAGCCGATGTTCGTGTCAAGATCAAACAAATGCCGCGTTCCGCCTTCGGTCGCTTTGTCAAATTCGTCTTGGCTCAACTTGCCGACGTTCATCGCTTCCACATCATCTTCACGGTGAAACTGGACCGTAAATGTTTTCACTGTCATTCCCTCCTCCAAAAATGCTTAATGAATACGTTTTGGACAGCCGCTCAAGCAGCTTGATCCCGGTGAGACTGTTCCCTTTCTCATCGAGCGCCGGGCCGAAAATGCCGATGCCGCACCGCCCAGGGACGGCGGCGAGAATGCCGCCCGAGACGCCGCTTTTAGCGGGGATGCCGATTTTGATCGCAAACTCCCCGGATGCATTGTACATGCCGCACGTGACCATGAACGTTTTGCAAATGCGGGCGACATCAAGCGGCATGAGCGGCTCACCCGAATGCGGGTCGCGCCCGTCAAGCGCGAATACTAAGCCAATGCGCGCCAAATCGATGCATGTCATCTCAATGGCGCATTGCTTCGTGTACAAGTCCATCAACTCTTCGACGTCTTCATCAATAATGCCGTGCTGCTTTAAAAAATAGCAAAGCGACCGGTTTAAAAACGCGGTTTCAAACTCCGATTGAGCCACTTCTTTTGAATACGTAATCTGTTCGTTGCCTGCCAATCGGCGCACGAACGCCAACAGCCGCCCGAGCCGCTCTTCGACCGAACGGCCGCGGATCATGTGCGTCACCGCCAATGCCCCGGCGTTAATCATCGGGTTAAGCGGTTTGGCCGGCTGCACTTCCTCGAGCTTGGCGATCGAGTTGAACGGGTCTCCTGTCGGCTCCATGCCGACTTTGCGGAACACGTCATCTTCTCCGTGATCCATCAACACAAGGGCCAAGGCAAGAATTTTGGAAATGCTTTGCAGCGTCACTTTCACCGTTACATCGCCGGCGCTTACCACTTCGTCGTCCGGCGTGTAAATGGCGATCGACAGCTCACTTGGGTTCGCCTTGCCTAAGGCGGGGATGTAGTCAGCCACTTTTCCGTAGCGGGCGTACTGCTTCGCTTCTTCGACAAAGCGGGCCAGTTCTTCTTGATTGTACACATTCATCACCGATCGTTAGTATCGCCTGTTTTTTCCGTTTCTATGCCCAAACGGTTCAAACAGCAGCAATTACCGATAGGTTCGCTTTGCCCTCGCCAAGCGGGGCCGCCGGCAAACAACGGCCCCGCTCCTCTCAAGATGTCCTTAGCCTGTTGTTTGAACGGCATCTGTTTTTTCTTGTTCTTCCTCCGCAAACACGTTTTTCAAATCGATTGCAAATCCGGGAAAGGGGCGGACAGGAATCGTCTCATCGCGAACATACATCCCTTGATGGCGGAATCTCCCTTCTTCGAGCACATAGACATCCATCGTCTTTCTCTAACAACCTTGTTGTAGGCAAGGGAGAACGGTTTCAAGTATAATGAATAAAGAGGTGAGGAGCATGCAAGAAGCCATCAATATGTCCCCGTCCCCGTCATGGGAACATCAAATCGTTTGCGACAATCTTGTTTCCATGATCAAAGGAAAAAGCCCATGCCAACCGATTTCCAACTTATCCGTGAAACTCGAAAAGAACGGAAACGTGATGAACGAGTTTATCCAGCCGGATGTCGCTGTCTATTGCGAACGGCCGGAAAAAATCATCGGCGGCTATAAGGGGCGGCCGCTCATTGTCATCGAAGTTGTCAGCCCGTCAACCTACAAAATCGATGTGACGCTGAAAAAAGATTTGTACTGCGCCTACGGAGTGGAAGAATACTGGATCGCCGACCCCTACAACAAAACGATCCGTCAGTGCACACTCGAACATGATCGATACGCCGAAACGATCATCGCCTGTGGCGAAATGTTCGATTCTGTCATCGGAACGATTGACACAGCGCTCGTGTTCCAAGGCGTGTAGAAAACAGGAAACGCCCGATATGGACGAAGCGAGACGGTCTGTCCGAAAGTTGCTTGATTTTGGCATCGAGACGGTCGGCTGTTACCACAGCGGAGTGTGCCGCGGCCAGATTCGCAAACAGTTGGAGCGAATGGCCCGATCGATGGCATCCCCCCCCCGTTTCAGAGCACGGTTAATCCATGGCTGACAGACGAAGCCTCGTCGGATGCCGATGGCCTTTCAACGGCATCCTTTTCTGACTTCATGGAAAATTAGCCATTGATCTTATCCTGTTTTTCTTGTATAATGAAGTATGTCTGACCAACCTCTTCGGGATGTAGCTCAGCTTGGTAGAGCACACGCATGGGGTGCGTGGGGTCGCAGGTTCAAATCCTGTCATCCCGATCGATCGAAGGAGACCAGCCGGAAAACGCCCGGCTGGTTTTTTTGTTCTCTCACGCGTTTCCTCCTCGTGACGCTGTTTTCCCCTAGGAAATCAACCCGATCTGCCTTCCTGCCCAAGCGATACGGTCAACGGCCATATCAACGTCTTCTGCCGTCATGGCGGCGGTGACGGAAAAGCGAATGCGCGCCGTTCCCTCAGGGACGGTCGGCGGCCGGATGGCGATGGCGGCAATGTCCGCTTCCTGCAGCAACTCGCTCATCGCCACAGCTTGGTCGTTCGGACCGACGATCACGGGAACGATCGGCGTCTCGCTGCCGCCGGTGCCAAAGCCGAGCTGTGTCAGTTTCGTGCGGAACCGTTCACTTAAGGCATGCAGACGCCCGCGCCGCTCCGGCTCGGATTGGACGATATGAATGGCCGCTTCATTGGCCGCAAGGACAGCGGGCGGCAAGGCGGTCGTAAAAATGAAGCTGCGGGCGCTGTTTATCAAGTAGTCGATCAGCCACGGCTCGCCAGTTACATACGCCCCGAAGCTGCCGAGCGCTTTGCTGAAGGTGCCGATGGCGATCACATTTTCTTCCTTCTCAAGCCCGAAATGACAAAGCAGCCCTTCGCCGTTTGGTCCAAACACCCCGCCGCTGTGCGCTTCATCGACAACCAACATCGCGCGGTAGCGCCGTTTCAGCTCGACAAGCTCCGATAATGGCGCCAGATCGCCATCCATGCTGAAGACAGCATCGGTGACGATCCATTTTCGTTTGCCCGGCGGAGATTGCCTTAATAATGCTTCCAACTGATCGACGTCATTATGCCGATAGCGGAAACAGGCGGCTTTGCTCAGGCGAATCCCGTCAATTAAGCTTGCATGGTTCCACTCGTCACTAAAGACGAGATCATCGCGGCGAATCAGCGCCGTCAGCACACCGATATTCGCGGTATAACCGCTGTTGAAAATGAGCGCAGCCTCCGCTTGTTTCCACTGTTTCAGCGCAGCTTCGGCCCGTTCGTACAGCGGATGGTTGCCGACGACGAGCCGCGATGCCCCCGCCCCAGCCCCGTACCTTTGCATCGCCTCGCAGCCCGCTTCAATGAGCCGTTGGTCATCCGCTAACCCCAAATAATTATTGGACGCTAAATTCAACATCGGCTTTCCGTTTAGGATGACCGAAGCGCCTGATGCCTCCGCTCGGCACAGCTGGCGTTTTTGCGCTTTTTGCTCTAGTTTGTTCAACTCGAAACAAATCTCTGTTTTCATCTTCATCCCCCTATATGTAAACTATTTATAAAATAAAGTTTACAAAATAATCCGCTAATTCACTAGTACCGTCTGTACAGTTTGTTTAATTGATTATTTAGAACAATGTTTATTTATATAAGTCAGTGACTGCTGCGTCGGTCCTTTTTTCTCTTTATGCATAGCCCGTCCCTCAAAAAGTCATACTATATCTGTCTGAAACGTCCCTATTTCCGTTCATCTTGCGAACTAAGGAGGTGCTGAAAATGGATGCTCGTCGGGCGCAAGAAATCGCCTCATCGCCAGTGATGGCGAATGTCACGTACAACGGCCAGCGCATTTACATTGAGCATGTCGATCAGCAAAAAGGGATGGCAACCATCCATCCGCTTGACAATCCGAATCAAAAACAAAGCGTGCCGGTCGCCAGCTTAGAAGAGCATTCGTAACCACAAAAAAGCGGGAGAAGGAATCGTCCTTTCTCCCGCTTTTTTGTTAATCAGCCGTTACCTCTTCCCGCGTTTTATAGGCGTCTTGCACAGCTTGTTCCCTCATCGACGCGCGGCCTGCCGTCCGGGCATCAGCGGTGCGGACAGATTTGTCGCTGCGCTTGTTGTTCGCTTTTCTCTCCATCGCGATTCCCTCCTTCGTCTCTAGCATGCCCTGAATGACAAGCGGTTACTATCGCGAAGGAGCAAAACACTGCCCGATCTAATGGATGACTAAACGATCTTACACTTTTTCCAACAACTCGATCCGGTTGTGAAACGGATCGCGAAAGGAAAAACGCTTCACCCCTGGGATCGGTTTTTCATCTTGCGTCACGACGCCTTGTGATTCCAAATAACGGCGCGCGGCTTCGACATCTTCCACTTCAAACGCCGGGTGGCTTTTGCTGTTGTAGCCGTCGCGGTTTTCTGCTCCAATATGGAGCTCGATATCGCCGACTTTGTACCAAAGCCCACCGTTTGCCTTCAGCGACTCAGGTTTTTCGATTTCCTGAAAACCGAGCACATCCGTATAAAACGCCCGCGCCTCATCTTCAGCGCCAAATGGAATACAAATTTGCACATGATCAAGCCGTTTGATCCGAATCATCGTTCCTCTCCCCCCTGTGCGAATGCCGGTTTGATCCGGCGGATGAACGAAACCGCCGCAACCGCCCAAATGAGCAGCACTCCCTCGACCACCCAAATGTTTTTGACCACTTTCGCTTGATAGAGCGCCGGCAAGACGTCCATCGCCGCGTGAAGCAAAATCGCGTACAGGACATAACGGAACTGCCGCTGGCGCACGCCAAGCAAAACAAGGAGCGACAGCGCCACATGCACCGCCAAAGCAAACAGCCGTTCAAAGCCGCCCAACACGTACATTGCCAACGGCGTGTGCAGCACTTGTTCCTTGATCAGCTCCGCCTGGCCTGCCGGGAGCGACGGGGCGATCGTTTTGTCGAAGGCGCCTGATTGAATCAAACTCAGAAGCACAATCGCGTTCACAGCGCCAAACACGCCAAGCAGCATCGCTTCCACCCCGCCGTGCCCAAGCCCGAATGACAGGCCGTCGCCATACGTCCGGTTTTGTTTCAACAGCCAGCGAAACCCGACATAACGGCCGATTTCCTCAAACACACCGGCGGCCAGCGCGGCGTACAACACAAAGAGCCAAACGCTGTCCGTCCCTTTCAGCGCCGGCCGTCCTGGTTCAAGGACAGCGATGTGAAGCGCTTTTTCCAACACTTGTGAAAACACGAAAAACATCAGCGCTCCGATGCCGAGCGCTTTCCACGAAAGCCATCCTTTTTTTCTTCCGTACCATGCGAGACCAACTGGAACAAACAATGAAATGGAGAGCTGCACCGCCGCACCGATCATTCCCACGTCCTCTCCCCCTCCCGCTTATTTATGAACGGTTGCGCTGTTCTTGCTGCTCATAAAGAAACGATCGAACGATGAGATACAAATTGCCGACAACGATGATGACGAGAAACAAAACAGCCCTCATCTCTCCGCGCCAAAACGCGGTGAGCATCGACAAAATCCCCATCGCGGTAAATACTTTGCCGCCAAGACGGTGCGTTTTATGCCAAACCGTCTCACTCGCTAATGTCCACGGTGTGCGAATGCCGATGAAATAATTGTGTTTGATTTTCGGCATATAATTTCCGATGACAAGAAACAGACCGCCGATGGCAAGCGGCACGGCCGCCCCAACATCGATGGAAAATCCAAGGTTGTACGCCAATGTCACGGCATGCAGCGCCAAGAAAAAGCAGGAAAGCGCCGCATTGACAATACGATAGCTTTTTTGAAAGCGGGCGTAGTTTTCTCTTTTCGGGTCGAGCTTCGGCAAGACCGCCATTAAAAGCGTGAACACCGTCATGAGAACGGGCAGCAGCAACGCGCCAAACCATTTGCTGCTGAAGCCATCAGCTTCCCCTGATGCGTTCCAATGGATCGCCACTTGATCCGGCAAATACGGAAGGGCGGCCACACTCAAGAAATAAGCGAGAACCGTCAACACGATCGTCAGCCGGCTAACGTTCATCATGTCTCTCCCCCTTTTCGACAAAATCGTAAAACCAGCGAAGCAAATCTTGAAACACTGTCGTGTTCAGAGAGTAGTAGATATGCTGTCCCTCACGCCGGTCTTGCACCAAATCAGCCTGCTTTAGAATTTTCAAATGATGCGATACGCTCGGTTTTTGCATATCAAAGTGCGAAGCGATTTCCCCTGCCGTCAAATCCCCCGTTCGCAGCAACGTTAAAATTTTTCGGCGCGTCGGATCAGCAATCGCTTTAAACGCCTCGTTGAACGACAATGGTAATCCCACCTTGTGAACGATTTTGGATGCATCTTAAGGAGTTGGAAGCCACCGGGAGAGCTTTCATTTGTCGTTGCCTCTTATGCGCCAATGTGACAGGTTTTCATACATATATACGTATATAGTTAGATATTTAGAAAAACATCTAAATATCGGATAAACGATTCGCTATTAATTAAAGAATATTTCATTTCCATTCGACTGTCAACGTCTTTTCTCGTTTTCCCACGTAGATATCAGTGGAAAGGAGCGCGCACAACTAGGCGCCCCCGAGTCCATGGTAACGTAGGGCTTGGCTTCCCACTGACTTCCGTTAAAACCCCGTCGGCCAAGCGGCGAGCAAGCGCTCGCTTTTTTCGCGCTTGGATGTAAGCAAATATTCAAGTGTCTGGCAAAGGAATTTCCGCGTCTTTGCTGGATGGATGACATCGTCGATCAAATGTTTGCGCGCCGCCTCATACGGCGAGCTGTCAAACGACCACTGCTTAAGCAACTCTTGACGCCGCTCATGCGGGTTGTCGGCGCGTTCAAGCTCGCGGCCGTATACAACATTCACTCCAACTTCCGGACCGGTGAAATTGATTTCCGCGCTCGGCCAAGCGACGACCACATCTCCTCCCATACCCGGCCCGCACATATTGCCGTACGCCGCCCCGATGCTTTTGCGGATGACAACCGAGATTTTCGGGACGGTGGTTAGTGCCAGCGCCTGATTCCACACCATGATTTTCGTCGCCATTTTCGCTTTTTCCGCCTCGACGCTGACGCGAAACCCCGGCGTGTCATGCAAAAAAATAAGCGGAATATGATACGAGTCGCACAAACAAATAAATTCCGTCGCCTTTTGGCATTCCTGCGGCCCAGGCGCTCCTGCATATTGATTGGGCTGATTGGCGATGATGCCGACGACATGGCCGTTCAAATGTGCCAAGGTGGTGATCAGCGCTTTGCCAAATTGTTTCTGATACTCAAAATAATCGCCATCATCGACAAGGCAGGTGATGATTCGCCGCATATCATAGACACGGCTCTGTCTGTCCGGCAAAATCGAAAACACTTCCTCCACCATCCGGTATGGATCATCGTCCGTCTTCCGCATCGGCGGCCGCTCGTTCGCATTTTGCGGCATGTATGAAAAAAATCGTTTCAGTTGCTCGATGCATTCTGCCTCCGTCTCGCCATCGGCGTCAATCTGTCCGGTATATTGATGGTGGATGTCTACGCCGCCGAGCTCATCCGGCGCGACGCGCTGCCCATTCGCCAATTCGAGCATACGCGGCCCCACGATCGCCATGCATGTCCCCTTCAGCTGCGTGACAAAATCGCAACTCACCGCCGTCCATGTCGGACCGCCGTAGCTGTCTCCCAAAATTGCCGCCATCGTCGGCACTTGCCGGTGGTGGGTGAGCAGCTCGCGTGGAAACAGTTTATCGCTGATTCCGTCCGACCCCATCCCGTCCGGCATGCGCAACCCGCCGCCTTCATGGAGGAAAAACATCGGCAAGCCATTGCGCACAGCCAATGCATGCATCTGCCGCGACTTGCGCAAATGAACGCTCCCCTCTGTTCCCGCGAGCACCGTTTTATCCCCGGCAATAATGACCGCCGGGCGGCCATTCACTTTGCCGATGCCGGCGACAAGCCCGTCTCCATACGTTGTTTCTGCCAAGGCGGGCTGGTCGGACGCGTTCAGCCGTCCAAACTCGATAAAGGTTCCTGCATCCACAAGCCTGTCGATCCGCTCTCTAGCAGTTAGCAACCCTTTCTCGTGCTGCTTAGCGATGTTCTCCGCGCCGCCGCCCAACGCGGCGCGTGCTTTTTTCGCCATCAGTTCGTCTGTTAATTGCCGCAAACTCCCCATCATAATCCCCCTTTTTTCGGAAAAGGCGGGGCGGCTCGCGCCAACCTCCGCCGCTATGTTATTCCCGTGGCAGCAGCTTTCTCAATACTTTACCTGACGGCGTCGCCGGCAATTCATCCATGAACTCGATATAACGCGGATACTTGAACGCCGCCATATTCGTTTTCGACCATTCGATCAAGTCCGACGACGCCACCTTTCCTTTGTACGAATCGTGAAGAACAACAAACGCTTTCGGCACTTCCCCTTTCATCGGGTCAGGCACGCCGATGACCGCACATTGTCTAATGGCTGGATGCTCGTTCAACAACGCCTCGACGTCTTCCGGAAAGACGCTGTAGCCGGACACTTTGATCATCTCTTTCAGCCGTCCTTGGAAATACAAATAGCCGTCTTCATCGACATACCCGATATCGCCAGTGTACACCCACCCATCTTTCAGCGTCTCGTTCGTCGCATCAGCGCGGCGGAAGTAGCCTTTAAAAACCCCCGGATTTTTGACGACAATTTCCCCCGACTGTCCGGGCCCGAGCTCTTGTTTCGTTTCCGGATCCACGATGCGAATGTCCGTCTCATACGTTGGGATGCCGCACGAGCCAAATTTCACACGGTCATCCGGCATGAACGTGTCACACGTATGCGTCTCGCTCAGCCCGTAGGCGGCTTCGTACAACAGGCAGCCGCCGGCCGCTTCCGCCCACCGCTCGGCAAGGTCTTTCGTCACCGGCAGGCCGAAGCTTGTCGCTAAGTTGCGTTTTAGGCTCGATAAATCCGCATTGACAGAAGAGAGCGCCTGCAGGATGGCCGCGTTCATCGGAGCGATGCTGTACCATGCCGTGACTTTGTACGTTTCGATGGCTTTGATCGTTGCCAGCGGGTCGAAGCGGGTGAATAATACGCACGGATGGCCGGTGTACACCGGCATATTCAGTCCCATCACCATGCCGGCAATATGGCAAAGCGGGGAATGGGCCATAAGCTGTTCGCGTTTTTCCGTCAGCCGGTTCGCCTGCGCGGACGCCGCTGTCTTAAAGAGCGCACTGCCATACGGGAGCATCGCTCCTTTCGGCCGACCGGTCGTCCCCGACGTAAAAACGATCAATCCGACATCGTTCCACAAGTCAATGGGAGCGGTCTCATCAAGCGGCGGAGAAGTGGCAATGATGGCGGTGAACTCATCCGCGCCTTCACACGTCTGCTTCGGTTGCAGCACCTCCTCGCAAAGCGGGATCTCCCCTGCCGGATCCGCATAGTCGCCGTAATGACAAGCGACCGTAAACGACAGCGGCGCCGTTTGTTGTTCAGCTTGTTGAATGCGGGATAATCCTTCTTCCCCAGCGATGATGCCGACAAGCGGCACTTCAGCGAAAAAATAGGCGAGCTCCGATTCCCGGTACATCGGGTTGAGCGGGACGACGACGCCGCCTAACTGCTGGATGGCGAAGTGGGCGATGATGTATTGCGGACAGTTTTGCATGTACAAGGCGACATAGCTCCCTTTCCTCACCCCTTTTTCCTGCAAATAGCGGGCAAAACGGCGGACGTGATCCAGCAATGTTCCCCAAGTGACCACCTTGTTGTAGAAGATGTACGCCGGCTCGTTTTCCTCGCGTTCGCCGCGATGGCGCAAATAATGATAGAGCGGCTGTTCGCCGAGCACATAGCGGAGCTTCTTCGGCAATCCGCTCGGCCAATACGGACGTGTTTTGTTCATCCGTTTCACCATCCCTTATTAAAAATACTGAACGGTTAGTATGTCCCTTTTTAGAAAACGCTTTCAAACACTTGTTCACGTCTCCTGCTTCATCTATATGCATATCATTTCGCCGTCATTCGTCAATTTCCTTTCTCGAACAGCCAAACTATTTTCTCCGACGCGGCAAACGGCCGCCCCCTTCCACGTTGGAGAAGGAGCGGCCGTTCGGAAAAGGAGGAAGCCTGAAGCAGCGCACGCGGCTTGATGGCGGTCATTGATGCGTTGCCGCCGGTCGGTGTGGACGATGCGTTTTATCCGTCCACCAGTGACGGAGATATGGCAACACCCACCGGTCCAAACCGTATCGTCCCGCATTGGCTCCGGCGACGAGGATGAAGACGGTGAGCAGCACCATTTGCGGGTTCGTGCTCGTCGTGCCCGAGAACATGAAAGCGAAGTTCATGACAGCTCCCATAAGTGCGGCAAAAGTCGTAAACAATCCGAGAATGAGCGCGATCCCGACGAGAAATTCCCCCCATGGCACAAGGAAGTTGAACAATCCGACATTCGGCAGCGCTACGCTTTCGATAAAGCCCGCCCACCAGCTTTGCACGGCCGGGTGTTCGCCAGCGGCTTTCGCCAACGCTCCTTTTAAAAATCCGGTGGCGTCAAACCCTTGCGTGATTTTTCCCCACCCCGCCATCATCCATTCATACCCTAAATACAACCTTAACACCACCATCAACGCCGACGCTGTGACATGTTCGCGCAACCATTTGACAACCATTTTGTTCCTCCCCTTTCATTTTTACAATTGTTCTTTACACTTTTATCTTAATCTTTTTTTTACTCGATGAAATGGATTTGTTCATCATTTCACAATACAGCCAAAAAGTTATGACTGAATCATGACGAATATAACTTTTCCCTAAAATCAAAATAAGAGCGTCTTTTATCCTAGGAAAAAGGATTGACATTTTGAGAAATAGTCTAGAAAATAAAATAAAAAATGTTAATTTTTACAGAGAAGGAACGGTAAGATGCGATGGGGGAAATGGTGAATATGCCGTTAAACCAGAAACATTTATACGAGTGGTACAGGCAAATCGTCGAACATACAAGCCAAGGGATGATGGTGACCGATGCCGACAGCCGAATTCTTTTTGTCAATCAGGCATTTACAACGATCACCGGCTACTCTAAAGACGAGGTGCTTGGAAAAACGCCGCGCTTATGGCGGTCAGGGAGACACGGGGAGTTGTTTTACGCACAATTGTGGGAGTCGTTGCTGCGGACGGGGCAATGGCAAGGGGAAACTTGGAATCGAAAAAAAGATGGGACGGTTTATCCGCAACGGCTTCATATTGACGCTGTGAAAGATGAGTCTGGGCAGATTGCCAACTATGTCGCCTTGTTTTCCGACATCAGTGAACAAAAAATGATCGAATGCGAGCTCCAGCAGCGGGAAGAACAATACCGATTTATCGCGGAAAACTGTTCGGACATCATCGCAACAATCTCCGCAGACGGAACGCTCGTGTACGTTTCGCCTGCCTGCCGCTACCTGCTCGGCTATGAACCGGAAGAACTGCTCGGCCGCTCTGTATTTGAATGGATTGAGCGAAACGAAGATCAACAGCTTCTGCCGCGATCGATAGAAACAGGCGGGGCATTTCATATTTTGACGTTTTGTTTCCGCTTCCGTAAAAAAGATGGCACAAAAAGCTGGCTTGAGACGACGGTGCGCAAACTCGGCGGCGGCAAAGGGATGATCGCCGTCGTCCGCGACATTACGCTGCGAAAAGAGGCTGAGGAGCAGCTGAAAAAGGCGAACGATTTGCTGCAGCGCATGTTGTCGCTTGACGGATTGACCGGCATCGCCAACCGCCGTTCGTTCGATAAGCTGCTCGCCCGTGAATGGGAAAGCGCCAAACAACAAAACGCCCCGCTGGCCTTGATTATGATCGATATTGATGCGTTCAAACGGTTTAACGACACATACGGGCACCAATGCGGCGACGACTGTTTGCGCAAAGTCGCCTTATCGCTTGAACAAACAGCCAAGCAATACGGCGGGGCGGCGGCACGCTATGGCGGCGAGGAGTTCGCTGTTATTTTGCCGCACGCTTCGCCGTCAAAAGCGGCAGCGGCCGCTGAAGCAATACGGTTGAACATTGAAGGGCTGGCCATCCCACACCGCTTATCGCCCGCTGCCAACTGCGTCACTGTCAGCGTCGGAGCCGCGGTCGCCATCCCGCAGCCAAATGAGCATGCCGAGGCGCTTCTTTCCCTTGCCGATCAGGCGCTATACCGTGCTAAACAAAACGGGCGCAACCGGGTGGAAATCGCCTGTCCCGCTCGCGGATGAACCTCCTTCCCTTTTTTCTAGGCGCGCATACAATGGCCATAAACGGTTTTTACGGAAAAGTTCCATGAGCAATTTTTGCTCTCCACCCGGGCATGAAAATCTCCCTTTTCTTCCCATAATGAAGAGTAGGCGCAAACAGTTCAACAGGACGTTATGCTTAATGGTGGCTTAGACCCTGTAAAGATCAAGCTGATGAAACGTCGGGGATACGGATACCGAAATATCCAGCGTTTTGCACTGCGGGTTCGGCTGGAAACAGCTAACATACTTTCATGACAGGTGCAAGTACATCTTTTGGTGATGAACCAATTATTGGTATTTTATTCGCTGTGTTCTCGTGGTTGATGACGAAACGTTTCTTTCTGCCAATTATCAGCTTGATAGGAAATGGAGCGGTTTTGGCCATTGCTTTTCTTTTGCTATTGGCAATGGGGATTAGTGAACCATAAAAAAATATTCTTATTCAAAGATTCTGCCCGTAGTTGCAATCTTTCTTTTTCTCCTGTAAATACACAAAAGTAGGTGGTATATAAAAATGGAAATGAGTAAGTTTATACTTCTTGGCGATATATTGATTATGAAAGTAAAGATTGATGGCGTTGATTATACATTTAGCATTAGGTGGAAAGCACCGAAGAAACCTTATGATGAAACTTGGGAACTTGTATCATATGCGAAAAATTCGACTGGTGAAAAAGATTTAAGTGAAGAACAAATTAAGAAGTTTATGGATACAGTTAATCCTAAAATGAATTGGAACATAGCAGATTTTCAAAAGTAAACTTCTTGAACTAACGGGTGTTTAGTTTAGTAAAAGATAAAAAGAGCATACATATTATACATGACTAATATGTACGTTCCTTTATTTTTTAAGGCTTTTTATAATTTAGGTCTTGATAAGCAATGGGTTCTTTTTTATTTGCTAAATTATCAACATTATTGTTTAACAGAGCTTAAATTTTAAATTAAGTCTTAAATGTAAATTATCACTTTATTTCGGAACAAAAGAGCCATTTTTTTGCACATTCCTTCAGAAAGCCCTCTCCCCTTTTCTGAAAGAATGTGCTAAATTTTTTGTGAATTGATTCGGACAAAGATTTCCATTCGTTTCAATAGAGGGGGGAAGAAGTGTGATCCAGTTTCACGACTTTGGCATTGACATTCAAACGTATACGGATCGTGGGAAAGGGAACGATTTTCCCGACGTGAACCAATGCCCCCACTGTCCATCCCGCCGCCCCTTGCATCGTCACGGATACTACCAGCGCTATGCGTTGACGGCAGAGGGGGAGTATCGCCTTTGGATCGCACGATACGCTCGCGAGAGTGTCGCAAAACCGTGAGTGTGCTGCCTTCTTTCCTCCTAGGCCGGGGCGAAGCATCTGATCTTCACTCCATCGGCGTTAGAGGCGATTGCCCTGCAGTTGCGGGGATGGCCTCGGGTGATCAACACGTTGGCCACGACGTGCCTGTTATACGGGCATCAGCTGAAAAAGGACGTCATTGACGAAGAAGTGGTGCGCATGGCCGCAGAGGAAATGGGGTATTAGCACGAAAGGGGCCGAATCGGCCTCTTTTGTGCTTTCACTTTTCCATTTTCCGTCGGTCCATCAGGCGCGCTGGAAATCTTCATCTGAAAGAGCGTGCAAACGTTCCGAAAGAATGTGCAAAATCCGGAACAATCCGCAAAAATTTTGCACATTATTTCCGAATCCGCCTGAAATAATTTGAAAAAGGGATTCTGAAATAATGTGCTAATTTACAGCTTAGTATCTGTATAAGCTTAATAAGGAGCTGTCTTGATTGACAACAAATCGAACGTTTCAAATCTTCATGTTCTACAATTTCATATTTTCGAGATAGCAGTAGAAACCTATCTGTCACCAAAGTATTCAAGAAGAAGGTCATTTGATCTTCTTCTTTTTTAGGTCAACTGGGGCATAATAAGACAGTTTAGTTTAAGAAGGAATTAAAGCTAATCGAGAAGAATAAGTAAATAAAAAAATTACAAAGGAGTAAGGGGTACATGGCATTTACCAATAAATTAAAATTAAAAATGGATGATAAGATCAATGATGAAATTTGGATAAATCTAAATACAAATGACAGAGCCGGTCTAAATTTACTAGACGCAAAATATTTTTCTATTGATAACATAATAAGAGAAATTAATACAGGCTGTTCTCCATGCCCAGATATCTTAACCGAGAATTTTGGAAGTAAACCTTCTGTCATGTTTGTATCTACAGTATATGGATTAGTTAATAAGTATTTAAAGCAGGAATACGATAGATCGAAGCAAGATTGGAATACCTTTTGCAATGATTTCTATAAAAAAATTATTCAATCCGGTACGGGTATATATAAGAGATTAGATAAGATTTATAGGCTGCTAGCGGAAATTAAAGGGCGAGAACTAGATTTTTGTTTTACAGAACTAGTCAAAACTGTATTAGTCGATCATGATAATAAGGTAAGTGGTTTAGGAAGTAAGGGTTCGTTCATAAAATATTTTGAAGAAGTTGAGTTCAGATTCCTTGAAGAAAGAATAAATCAAATAAAAAATGAATGTTTTATATTCTCTTTTTCTGAAGAAGTAACTTATTTTTTAGTAAAAATCTTTAACAAAGGAGCAACTTTAGAGGACGATTTTAATATATTACATACTGAAAATAAGAAGGTTAATATAAATATTAGAATAAAAAGGAACGGAGATTATCAGTTTAATATAGAAGCTGGGGGAACTTATTCAAACTCCGTTGCTTTTAAAACGGTATTAAAGGTAAAAGATAAAAAAATATATATCATTCCTCTGCCACATCCATCGACAGCGAATAATAAATATTGGCAAGAAAATCAATGTTGGGGACAATTAAAAGAACTTTTAAAAATGTGTATATGATTGCACGCAAGCTGCTTCTCATTGGTTCATTACTAAAACATAGAAGCAATAACACTAACGATAATTTTAGTTGTTCTTATAATTGCTGCATTAATATTTATAAGAAGTATCGTTCACAATTTCGCACCCTAATATTTTTCTTTCGAGTCAATCGAAGCGATACTTCAAAACAGGTTGTTTATTGCAAAATTAAAGTGCAGAGATGTGCAAAATTTTTATGCAAATGGTTATGCAGAGAGGCTTTACATGGAGGGGCAGCCATGATAACCTGTTTGGGTTTGCCAAATCTATTGCAGCTGGCCGCTTGGCAAAAGAATCATGGCTGCAGAGGCTCCATGTCAAGCCCTCAATAGCGAGAATTCAGATTGAATTTTTATTCGATATAAACGAATTTATATACTGCAATACTCTGCACTTTTTTCTTGCAAAAAACACCTTTGTATCCGCCAACTCATATTCACACGGGAAAATAACTACCCAGCTAGGGTAGTTATTTCCGTACTAAGCAGGTTTCAAAATATGTTAAATGTTTCAATCGCTTTTTTCTTTTGCTCAAAGTCAACATGCGTGATATAATATATTATATCAGGCGTGTTGATTATCCAATAAAATCCAAAGGGTATAGAAAAAAGAGCACCTTTCCTGTAGAATGTGAGTAACGACACAAACAAACCCAGGAGGTGCTCTCTATGAACAAGCATACCACACTCCCGAATTTGATGCAAAAACTTGTTTCGGATGGAGTCAGTCAAGACTTTGTGGAGAACATTTTTTCGGTTCACTACGGGCGTTGTCAATAACTAGTTAGCGAACCATTTTCAGGAATTAATATCGTAAGCGCTTTCGGACTCTCATCCCTCATCTTGAGGCGATGATACGATATTCCATTTTTTTGCATCCAACCACCATCCCGGAGCGCCGACAACGCTTGATGGATCGGTGTCCCGGATGACCGCTGCAGACACGGTAGATTCTGACGCACCACATCTGCCCATAACCGTCCGGCCTTCCGTTTGGCCTGTTCGATCCGCTTGGACTTTGTTGAGGCCGAGGCCGCCGTTCGGGTCTCTTCTTCCTCCACCAACTGCCCATTTCTCCGCCAAATCCCGTCGATTCGGGCCGCCATCGCCCTCAGAAACGCCCGAAGCCCTTGGTCTTTCCAGCTGCGGCGGGATTTCACCCGATGCGCAAACCGGCTCATCACGCTCTCGGCGTGGCCCATCGGACGCATGCCGGTCGTCTCCACCCCTTGCTCCGACAGCCACTCCCGATAGTCCCGGATGCATCCCGGCATCGACTCGATCCGGCGGATCATGGCAGCCATCTGCTTCTCTTTCGCTTCGTCCTCCAACGTGACGACCGCGCTGTTCAGCTCCACGAGAAGCCCCTCTTCGTCTTGTTTCGCCAGCTTCTTCCGCACCTCCCGCCAACGCGGATGGCCGGACAGACACTGACGCAGCTCCCGCGCCACATGAAATCGATCCAGCTGAAAGCAGGCTCGCTTCCCAAAATACTCCCGGCAGGCCGTGATCCACCTCACATTTCGCACCCTAACAAGGTCAAAACAAAGGATTTTTTATTTAGTTTTTCAGAATAACTTTTTGACCAACACGACGAGCGATGGCTATCCTTTTTTTACCATCGCTGGTCGTTCCGTATGACCGACACAAACAAACCCAGGAGGTGCTCTCTATGAACAAGCATACCACACTCCCGAATTTGATGCAAAAACTTGTTTCGGATGAAGAGATTCAACTGATTGCCGAAGCGGTTGGGTATCGTGATTCGTCTCGAACCTTTACGTTGCGCGAGTTGATTCACTTCTTCCTGCTGGCCGCCATGCATCAATGGAAAAGCTTTCGCCACGGAGCCGATGTGGGGCCTCTGTATGGATTGCCGCGATTCCATTATTCCACAGTATCCAAGAAAGCGAAAGAAGTTCCCTATGACATCATGAAACGCTTGTTGGCGTTGATCATTTCCAAGTGCAACCGCCAAACCCGCCGTTCGCTTCGGTTTCCCAAACCGCTTCGGGTGGTGGATTCGACGACCGTCACGGTCGGGAAAAACCGCCTCCCATGGGCGCCGTATCACGGCGAACGCGCCGGAGTGAAGCTGCACGTCGCGTATTCGCCGGAATCCTCGCTGCCGGCAGACGTGGTGGAAACGGAAAAGTTCCATGAGCAATTTTTGCTCTCCACCCGGGCATGAAAATCTCCCTTTTCTTCCCATAATGAAGAGTAGGCGCAAACAGTTCAACAGGACGTTATGCTTAATGGTGGCTTAGACCCTGTACGGAAAAGTGTTTGAATCCACTGGGTGCACCACCCATTGTCCGCCCTTTCCCGATGCGGAGGAAAGGTGACGACGAACGGAAAACTGCCGCATTTCTCCCGTGGATTCGCTGTTTGCGCACTCGATCATCGAAAAGGAGGATTTTCATCATGGATGTCATCTATCCTCGCTGCGCAGGATTGGATGTTCATGCCGAAACCATCGTCGCCTGCGCGCTATGGGAAGAAGATGGACACATTCAAAAGGACATTCAAACCTTCTCCACGTTCTCGAAGGGACTTGGCGACCTGCTTGAGTGGCTCGAAGAACATGGCGTCACCCATGTCGCCATGGAATCCACCGGCGTGTATTGGAAACCGGTCTTCGCCTTCCTCGAGGGCTATGTCGACTTGACACTGGCCAATCCGCAGCGGATCAAAAATGTCCCGGGAAGAAAAACCGATGTCTCGGACGCCGAGTGGATCGCCAAGCTGCTCCGCCATGGACTCGTTGAAAAAAGTTTCGTCCCCCCAGCGGATATTCGCGAATTGCGGGATTTTACCCGCCTCCGCAAAAAGTGGGTCGGACAGCTGACTTCGGAGAAAAACCGGATTCAAAAAGTGCTCGAGTCTTCCAATGTCAAACTCGGCTCGGTCCTCTCCGATCTCTTCGGCGTTTCCGGAAAAGACATCCTCGCCCGGCTGCTTGAGAAGGGATACGTGGACAAGGACGAGTTGGATCAATGCCTGCGCGGAAGGCTCAAAAAGAAAAAGCAAGCGGTGTACGATTCGCTGCTCGGCACCTTGACCGAACACGAGCTCCGTCTCCTTCGCCTCTTGTGGAAACACGTTGAGGAATTGGAGCAGTTAATCGAAGAAGTCGACCAGCACATCGACCGCCTGCTCGAGCCGTATCGCGAGGAAGTGAACCTGCTGATGACCATGCCCGGAGTGAAAAAACAAACCGCCGCCGTCATCATAGCCGAGATGGGAACCGACATGAGCGTCTTTGAAACGCCGGAACGGGCGGCTTCATGGACTGGATTGTCCCCCGGCAACCATGAAAGCGCCGGAAAGCGAAAGAGCACGCGCACGACAAAAGGCAATCCCCATCTCCGATCGGCGTTATGCGAGGCGGCATGGTCAGCAGCTCGATCCAAGACGCATCCCTTGTCCCGAAAGTTTTGGTCGTTGGCGGCCCGGTGCGGGAAGAAAAAAGCCCTCATCGCCATTGCTCGGCGGATGTTGGTGATCATCTTTTGCATGATCTCCCGCAAAGAGCCGTTCCGCCAACCACAACTTATTTAGTCTAGCCAAAAGGCAGACAGGTTATACGAGATGCCTAAAATCGGGCACCTCTGCTTTCCTATTGCCTTTTTTGGCCATTTTCAGTATACCCTCACGGATCAGGAGCGTATACCGCACTCACCAAGTGGTGGGGATTTTCACGGAAAAATTATACGAGATGCCTAAAATCGGGCACCTCTGCTTTCCTATTGCCTTTTTTGGCCATTTTCAGTATACCCTCACGGATCAGGAGCGTATACCGCACTCACCAAGTGGTGGGGATTTTCACGGAAAAAGGGGATGGAAACTATGGCCATTATTAACGGAACCGAGTATATCGAGCGCATTGACAATCTTCGGTCAAATAGCGACGCTTCCGGCCGAACAGCGGGTGCAGCTGTTCCGCTTCGCCTGGGATTTGGTGATGAGCGCCTTTGGGACGCGGCAGACGCTGTACGAACGGTTTTTCTTCGGCGATCCGGCCCGGTTTGCGACGACCTTTTACCATCGCTACGACCGGGAGGCATGCGCCCAAATGGTGCGACGGTTTTTGGACAGCGAACAACGTTGACAAAACAGCAGCAAACACCGCACCGGACCGGCATAAACGCCCGCCTTTTCTTCAAAGAGGCTGGATATCATCAAGCGTTTCGTGTAGAAAAAAGGTGTCCCGCCTCTTTCGGGACACCCTCATGCGAATGGATTGACGCGATCGATCACATCGTCCGCTGACGATCGGGAAACAACAGGCTGAACAGCACCCCGGCCGCCAGCGCAATGGCAAACGTCGTAAACCGTGAACTGATGATGGCCTCAAGCGGCGAGGAAATCCAGATGACCGTGCTGAGAAACCCAGCCAGGATCGTGGCGATGACGCCGATGCCGGAATACCGTTTCCAGAAAAAGGAGAGTAAAATGGCCGGTGACAACGTGCAGCCGATTCCAGCCCACGCCCAGCTGACAATGAAATACACAAGCGATTCGGATGTCATCGCCAGCACCAAGCCAAGCAACCCGGCGATGACCACCACCGCGCGGGAAAGCGCGACAAGCTGCCTTTCTGACAGGCGGAGGCGCAGCGAGCGGCGGACAATATCTTCGCTGATGGAGCTCGTGATCACGAGCAGCTGCGAATCGGCCGTTGTCACGATGGCGGCCAAAATGCCGGATAACAGCAGCCCGGCCAACCATGGCGGCAACAAGTCCAACACCATTTTCGGCAGCACGGTCTCGACATCGGTGAATGATTGTCCTTGGTAAAGGGCAATCGCCGCAAGGCCGATCAAAAACGCTCCGCCATACGCCAATAATGTCCAAACGATCGCCACTGTTTTGGCCGTTTTCGCCTCGCGGGCGTCTTTCAACGCCATGAAGCGGACGCTCAGTTGCGGCTGTCCGCCAAGATAGCCGAAAAACCAGGCAAAATTGTTAAACAGCAATAGCCCGAGCGCAAATCCAGTGACTCCCCCCGTCCATGAATCGAGGCCCGGTTTTGCGTGATGGAGCGCTTCACTGATCGACAAGCCACCACTATAAATTTCCACGAACGCCACAATGGGCAAAATCACGAGCGTCGCCAGCATGAGCACACTTTGAATCATATCCGTCCAAACGACACTGACGAACCCGCCGGTGTATGACAAGATAATGACAATCGCCACGCTGATGACCATGCCAAGCGCTGGGTCGATATGGAAAACGGTAAACAATGTCTTGCCCGCTCCGGCAATTTGCGCGCTGAAATAAAACATCATAAAGCTAAAAATAAGGACGGTCGCAAGCCATAAAATCGTTTGCCCATGCGCGCCGAACCGTTTCGCTAAATAGCCGGGCAAGGTCAGCGCACCGTACC
The DNA here is from genome assembly GCF_002217665.1 of Geobacillus uzenensis. NCBI lineage: Bacteria > Bacillati > Bacillota > Bacilli > Caryophanales > Anoxybacillaceae > Geobacillus > Geobacillus uzenensis. Next base: position 151,007 of record NZ_NEWL01000005.1, on the reverse strand, counting down.
GCTCCGCCTCTTGGCGAAACCGGTCAGCCAAAAAAAGCCAGGCGCACACAATGCCGATGACAATGCCGACGGCCACCCAAATGGCAGAAAGGCCGCTTGCAAACACAAAACCCGTGTAGCCAAGCAGCAGCCATGCCGATTCGCCTGTCGCCCGCTCGGAAAACGCGAGCGCCCAACCGGGAAGTTTTTTTCCGCCAAGCAAAAAGTCGGAATGGCTCATCTCCTTTTTCCCATACCAATAGCCAAGCGCTGCCATCACAAGACAATACAGCACGAGTTCCGCCAAGATGATGCCATTCATCGCTGTTCCTCCCTGTTTGGTATGGTTTTGCACAGGCGCACACCTGATCTGTCAGTCCGTCCCTCTCTTTTTGCTCCGCCATCCCACCCCCTTTTCATAAAAATGGCACTATCATCAGGCTGCGACGATAGTGCCGGTGACAACGAAGTTTGTTGCTCTTCACCATGGAACCTTCTTTACTCTTTACATATGTGTCAACCCATCCTGTTATTCCAACATGAGGCGCGTCCTACATCGGAACGTTTCGCTCTCGTCCGGACAGCATCCACATGTAAAGCTCCCTAAGTTGCGAGGCGGCGGGAATTATAATAAAGTGGAGATGAGTCAGTCCAAAAAAGGAGTGAGGAAGATGAACCGTTGGGAGAAGGAATTGGACAAATACGCCGAACTGGCGGTGAAAGTCGGGGTGAACATTCAGCCCGGGCAGACGCTGTTCGTCAACGCTCCGCTCGAGGCGGCGCCGCTCGTTCGGAAAATCGCCAAAACGGCGTATGAAACCGGGGCAAAACACGTGTATGTCGAATGGAACGATGAGGCGCTTACATATATCAAGTTTCACCATGCCCCGGAGGAAGCGTTTTCCGAATATCCAATGTGGCGGGCAAAAGGGATGGAAGAGCTCGTCGAACAAGGAGCGGCCTTTTTGTCGATTTACGCCCCGAACCCGGACTTATTGAAAGATGTTGATCCGAAGCGGATCGCCACCGCCAATAAAACGGCCGCCCAAGCGCTCGCCAACTACCGGAGCGCCATCATGGCCGACCGGAACTGCTGGTCGCTCATTTCCGTCCCGACGGCCGCATGGGCGCGAAAAGTATTTGGCGATCTGCGTGATGAAGAAGCCATCGACAAATTATGGGAAGCGATTTTCCACATCGTCCGCGTCGACCAAGACGATCCGATCGCCGCTTGGCGCGAACATAACGATCGGCTCGCCCGCATCGTCGATTACTTAAACAACAAGCAATACAAACAGCTCGTTTACGAAGCGCCGGGCACCAACATCACGGTCGAGCTCGTCGACGGGCACGTTTGGCACGGCGGCGCGGCGACCAGCCAAACCGGAGTGCGCTTCAACCCGAACATGCCGACCGAGGAAGTGTTTACGATGCCGCATAAAGACGGCGTCAACGGCACGGTCCGCAACACGAAGCCGCTCAATTACAACGGCAACATCATCGACGGCTTCACGCTCACCTTTAAAGACGGTCAAGTCATCGATTTCAGCGCCGAAGAAGGATATGAGACGCTCAAACATTTGCTTGATACCGATGACGGGGCGCGCCGCCTCGGCGAAGTCGCCCTCGTGCCGCACCAGTCGCCCGTATCGCTGTCCAATCTCATTTTTTACAACACGCTGTTTGATGAAAACGCCGCCTGCCATTTTGCGCTTGGCAAAGCGTACCCGACGAACATCGAAAACGGCGCGGCGCTGTCCAAAGAAGAGCTTGACCGCCGCGGCGTCAACGACAGCCTCGTCCACGTCGACTTTATGATCGGCTCGGCCGAACTGAACATCGACGGCGTGACGAAAGACGGCAAACGCGAACCGATTTTTCGCCGCGGCAACTGGGCGTTTGAACTGAAATCGTCTGTCTGATCCGTTCAAAAAAGGCTGTTTCCGAGCGATTTGACCCGCTTTTCGGAAACAGCCTTCCTTTCTTTCGAACGGCCGGGCGCTCGGTTCATGCCGAGCCTGCCCGGCGGTGATATTCCTCTTGCAGCGCCTTTCTTTCCTTTTCCGTCCGTTTCATGACGTAAACGACCCCGATGAGGAAGAGAATGAGCCAGAGCACAAGCCCGTATTGACCGACGCCAAGGAAAACCGCCAACTTCACGCTCACATAAAGAGGGGTAAACCATAATGTGACGAGCGCAACAAAGATGTATTGGGAAACGAATGCATTTTTCTTCCGTTCATTCCTGACTGCCAAAATGGTGATGTGGCGCAACAACACGCCGCACATCAACAACACAAACAAAAGAAACCATAATGAAGCGGTCATAGCTCGTCCCTCTTTTCTAAGAAGAAATTCAGCGGGCATGTGTTTGTGGGGCAGGAAATATTCTAAACATTCTAACAATATCTAATCATATCATACCATAACGAACCGCCATGTTCTATATAAAATGACAGAAAAAAGAAGCTGCCCTTTATGATCCGTTCTTGAGGGCAGCTTAGAAAACCAGGCTAATTTCAAATGCCTCGCTAGCGCATGACGAGTCCGCCGTCGACAAACAACGTTTGTCCGGTCATAAAGCGGCTCCAATCAGACGCTAAAAAGAGAACCGGCCCGGCGACATCTTCAGGAGTGGCGATTCGCCGCAGCGGTGTTTGAGCGATCAGCATTTCCTTCACTTCTTCCTTTGTCCGCCGGCTGGCGTCCGTCGGGTAAACTAAGCCGGGAGCGACACAATTGACGCGGATGCCAAACGGACCGAGCTCCGCCGCTAAGTTGCGGCTGTAGCCGACGAGCGCCGCTTTCGCCGTCGTGTAGTCATGATACGGAACGACCGGGCGGGCGACTAAGTCTGTCACAATATTAATAATACTCCCCCCGCCTTGCTTTTTCATGATCGGAATCACTGCCTGGCACATATAATGCGTCGAGCGCAGCGCCCCGTCCAGTTGCGCTTGATAATCTTCCCAGACAAGCTCCCACGCCAGTTTGCGCTCGTCGGGGTCGAATACATACGGCGCGAACGCGTTGTTGACGACGACATCAATTTTCCCTGTTTCCATCATCACTTGCTCGATCAACTGCTTGACCGCCGATTCCGAGGTGACATCGGCCTGGACGGCCCAAGCATCACCGCCAAGTTCAATGCAGGCGGCGGCCACTTGTTCCGCCGCCTGCTGATTTTGCAAATAGTTGACGACGACCGTCCCATGTTCACGGGCAAACGCGCGGGCGATGGCCGCACCGATGCCCCGGCTCGCACCGGTCACAACGATCACTTTTCCTGAGAACATCCCCATTTTCGTCCTCCGTTATTGTTTTGGAAGCAACTCATTCGTGACAACTTCCGCCATGTGGATGTCGTTTTTGATTAAGCCTAACGTTTTGTACGTGTTCGCAGCTTGTTGCAGCACGTTTACATCAAGCGCCCCTAACCCTTTTTCTTCCGTCAATGGCGAAACGCTCGACGCATTTCGCAACTGGATGATTTGTAAGTTGCGTTGCTCGTCCTTGCCATCGATGGCGTATTTGACGGCTAACGACGCCGCTTCCTCCGGGTGGTCGATCATCCATTGGGCGCTGTTTCGATACGCTTCTAAAAACTTTTGCAACAACTCTTTTTTCTCGTTGTACGTCTTCTCGGTAACGACAAAGACGTCGCTCGGGATATTGAGATAGTTTTTCACTTCAATGACGTTGACGTCCCCTAATCCTTTTTCCTTCGCCATCACAAGCCCGGTATCGGTCGCCGCTGTCGCATCAACTTGCCCTTGCATAAGCGGGGCAAAGTTTAACAAACCGGTTTCGACAATCGTCACATCGTTTTCCGAAAGCCCGGCTTGATGCAACAGCACTAATAAGTTTTGCCGCGTTCCGCTCGATAAGCTGTACACGCCGATTTTCTTTCCTTTCAAGTCTTCCGGTTTCGTGATTTGTTTGTCTTTTAACGAGACGACGTTGAAGACGTTTTGCGGATAAATATTGTAAATGACTTTTAATTTCGCTCCTTTATCTAACGCAAAAAACAGTGAACCGGGATCCGTAAAAGCGATATCGGCTTGTCCGGAAAGAATGTTTTTGATCGCATCGCCGCCGCCGGCGCCAGGAATGAGCGTCACGTTCAAGCCTTTTTCTTTAAAAAAGCCTTTTTCTTTTTCCGCCAGCAAGTTCGTTTGCTCGGTGATCGGCTGGCTCCAAAGGGCCACACGCAGCTGTTCTGTTTTTTCTTCTTTCGCCTTTCCCGTCGTTCGGCCCGCCTCCTCCTGTTTCTGCCCGGCCGCACCGCAAGCGGCTAAGAACAAAGCGATGGCTAGCAGCCATACGGTGACCATCGTTTTTCGTCTCATTTTCTTGTCTCCTTTTCATATGGTTTTGCTAATCGTTTTTCAAAGAAATGAACGATTTGGTAGAGTGCCATGCCCAACAGCGTCAATAAAAGCAAGACGGAAAACATAAGCGGGGTGTCCATCATTCCTTGGGAAGCAATAATCATCGCTCCCAGCCCTTCGCTGGCGCCGATAAATTCGCCGACGACCGCCCCGACGACCGCCAAGACGACGGCCACGCGAAAACCGGCGAAAATATGCGGCAGCCCGGCGGGAAGTTTCAAATGAATGAGCGTTTGCCAGCGCGTCGCGCCTAACACGCGAAACAGTTCGAGTTTGTTCCGATCCGTATATTGAATCGCCGTCACCGTATTTTCAAGCAAAGGGAAAAAACAAATCAAGGCCGTAATGACCACTTTCGACGTCATGCCGAAACCAAACCAAAGAATAAACAACGGCGCCAAGGCGAGTTTCGGCACGGCCTGGCTGGCGACGACGTACGGGAAGAACAAGTTGCGCAAAAATTCAATTTCCCCCATGAGAATGCCGACGATGAGGCCAAGGCCGCTTCCTAAGCCAAGGCCAAGCAACACTTCCAAGCTTGTCCGAACGATGTGCGGCCAAAAATAGCCGGTCCTTATGCCATCAAAAAGTGTCGCGGCGACGACCGACGGCGCCGGCAGGACGAGCTCCGACATTTGCCTAGCGGCCAGCTCCCATCCGAGAAGAAGCGCAACAAACAAGACTAGCGAATAAACGGGCGCCCGATTCATCGCTTCACCCCCTCCATCGCCTGCCGCACGTGAAAACTAAGCTCGTTAAATCGCGGCTCATAGCGCATTTCTAACGTTCGCGGTTTCGGAAGGTCGACGTCGAGCGCATAGACAATCTTCCCGGCGGCCATGACAGCGATGCGATCCGCTAAATATACGGCCTCAGCAATATCGTGGGTAATGAACAAGACGCTTGTGTTTTGCAGCCGGCAAAGCGTCAACAAGTCAGCTTGCAATTCTTCGCGCGTAATGGCGTCCAATGCCGCAAACGGCTCGTCCAAAAACAAAAGCGCCGGCCGTTGAATGAGGGCTCTGGCCATGGCCACCCGGCTTTGCTGGCCGCCGGACAGTTGAGCCGGGTAATGGTCGCGGTAGGCGGACAACCCGACCCGCTCGAGCAAATCGTGCGCCAACTCGTAATCTTCCTTCGCCGGTTTTCGTTTGAGCGAGATCGGCAGCAAAACATTATCGATGACCCGCTTCCATTCAAGCAACGTCGGCGCTTGAAAAACATAGCCGATCGAAGAGGAAGGTTTCGTCACTTTTTCGCCTCGCAAATAAACGGCCCCTTCATCCGGTTGCAACAGGCCGGCCGCAAGCTTTAACAACGTCGTCTTGCCGCAGCCGCTTTTCCCGACGAGGCAATGGAATTCCCCTTCATTGATCGTCCAACTGACCCCGTCGATCACCGGTGTCAACCCTTGGTAACGATACGTCACACGGTCTAGCTGCAAAAAGCTCATCCCTATTTTCCTCCTTAATCGACATAAGGAGCGAACTGTTCCGCATATGCTTCAGCCGCTGATTCAATGTCGACCATTTGCACAAGATCGCGCAAATTAAAGCGCCCATCATGATGCCAGCCCGCTTCAGGGGACGTCATATGCCCGAGCGCTGTAATGCGGGTGACACCCGCCTTTCCTAACTGCTCCGCCCATTCGAACAGCTCTTTTGGCGAGGCAGCCACCCCCGCCGTCTGCAACAATGCCCGATACGGGGCGATTTCTGCAATCACTTGTGAAATGTCATCAAAGGCGACGATTTTCACTGCCCGGTTTAGGCAACTCGCGGCAAACTCCCGGCGTTCCGGTTCGTAAACAACTGTCCAGTCTCCTGCTTCGTTTCCGAGCACTTCCTTTTCCTTGTTCGCCAGCACGCCCAATTCTTCGCGCTGCCGCCAACTTGCTTGCGCCGCCATTTCCTCAAGGGAAAGAGGACGCCGCGGAAACCGTTTCGCAAAACAGTTCAGCTCGTGGGCGACATAGCGGGCAAACTCTTTTGGCGACACGCTTCCGCCGGTTTGCACGTAAAACAGATGGGGCGAATAACACCCTTGCTGGTCATAGCGCACGATATCGAGCGCCGCTTGGTGGGCGGCCTGCCACGCCTTGCGCGCATCAAGACAGGAACGGGAAACGAGGCCGAAACTCACTTTATGCCCAAACGGCAAGAATCGGACCGTCACCGGAAGGCGGCGCTGCATCTCTTCGAGCGACGCGTTGCTTCCATAGCCGACAACAACGTCAGCTTGCCCAAACACGGCGCGCTCCCTCTCGATATCCCCGCCTTTCCACCAAACAACAGCGAGGCAATCGGCCAATTTTGGCTCCACCTCCACTAACAAGCGGGCAAACCAACCGGCAAATAACGGCTCGGCGCTCGACACTTTCCCGATGTTCCCCGACTTCACCAACAACCCGGAAATAAGGCTCCATAACGGCAGCGCCGGCACGTTTCCCGCCCAAACGTGAACGATGACATCCGGGCCGACTGCTTTGGAAAAGCCGCCTTTGGCCCGCGGTTGAAAATCGTCAAGAAGCAACGGATTTTCCAAGTCCTCCACAAGAAACCGCTGCAGCTGCGGCTTGCGGAACGTTTTGAAATACGAGGTCAACCCTAAACGGACCATTTCTTCATCATAGCCCGTCACAATCGGCAGCACTTGTTCCGCCTTTTGCCGGTACGGATGGCGGCGGTCCAACAGCTGTGCCATCACTCGGTCAAGCAAGTCGATGATCTCCGTCACCGAAAGCGATTTGAGAAACTGGGCGCTGGCTTGTTTCACTTTTCCCATCACTTTGTTCAGCTGCTCGACCGTTAAAAGAGGAACTTCCACTTCGACTCTTTCTCCGTTTTTTTCAAACGTTAACACACGTGTTTCAATCGGTTCATCCCCGATGTAGGGGAGATAGCCGGCATATTCTCTCATTCGGATGTCCCCTTTGCCGCGCGGATGAATTCTTCGACCGCGATCGAACAGCCTTTCGCTTCCGCCCCTTGCACCCGGCCGAGCAATAAGAACCCGCCGTCTGTTTCCACGCCCGTATCTTCCGTCAAAATCGTCGTTACCGAGTTAAAGTTGCCGAGGTCGCAATGAACGAGGACGCCGCGTTCTCCTTTCGGCATCTCTTCTCCGGTTAACGGGTGGATCACCCTTGTGCGAATCCAATGCGGTCCCGATTTCACCGACGGAACGGTCTCATTTCCGTCATCATAAAATTGCGTGCTCAGCTCGGTCATCCCATACATGTTGATGCACTCGCGGCGCGGGACGCCAAGGAACGAAGACAGCGTGTCGTAAAACTCGTCCAAGTCCATTTCCCGCGACTGATTTTTAAAGCCGCCCGTATCAAGAATCCGGCTCCCTTCCGGCAAGCGGAACGTTTTGCCGCGTTTGGCGAGCTCCTCAAACAAATGAACGAAGCTAAACGAAGCGCCTAGCAGGGCGTACGGCTCACCTGACTGTTCCGCCTGTTCCAGCTCAGCAAGAAGCCGGTCGATGTCAAGGCCATCCCGGTTGACAAAATACCGGCTGTCTTCCGTGCCAAACACATTGACAGCGAGCGCTAAATAATGGGCGAGCGAAGAGTTCGGCAGCTCGTCTTCTGTCGGAAAAAGAATACCCATTTTGATTTTGTTGCGCTCTTTCATGAACCGCTTTTGAAAATTGACGATCATTGACTGATCGTACACGCTTAACGCCGGGTGGTAATGTTTCCCGCGCACTCCTTGCGTCGTGCCGCTCGTCATAAACACGCGTTCAGCCTGTTCGGGAGGAACACAACTTAACGTTAATTCTTTAAAGGCGTTAATCGGCACAGCCGGAATGTCCCGCCATGTTTTCACCGTTCTTGCCGTTTTTCCTTTTTGCATGCAATATGTACGATACGGAACATTGTTTTCATATTGATAGGCAAATAACATGAGCGCATGCTCATTGAATTCTTCCTCTGTGGACGTTTCTTTATTGATCAACTGAAGCAAGCTTTCGATCATTTCTTGTTGTGTCATCTTTCCCCACCCTTTCCGCTCGATCGCGCCTTTCGATCCATGCCAAAAAGCACTTTGCACGCAGGCAAAGTGCTTATGTATACTCTCTTTCCCTGCGCTGGCATTATCCAACAGGTTCAAACGGTCAACGGCGGATTAGCCGTACTCTCAGCCTGATTCCACAAGCTCCCGTAAACATATTATGTTTTTACAATCAAAGTCTACTCTTTAGAAAAAAAGAATGCAAGAAAAAAAGCGATGGAAGCATCCCCCATCCCTTCGTATCAACGTCTACGTATAGCAAGAGCCAGCGGCATTCGCGGCACGATAAGAAAACCGCAACCGTTCTTGCTCGTCTTCGCCTAAAGCAAAACGATGCCCTTCCATCGGTGGTCGTTGTCCTCCGTTCTTGCTTCACCTGTCTGAAAGGAAGAAAAATCGGCCGATGTCCGGCCGATTTTTTCTATACCCGAACCGCCGCAGAAGCGGCCTGCGCCAGATGCTCGCACTGCCGCAAACGGATGCCAAAGAGAACAAGCGGGTCGCGGTACGCCTCCGGATTTGTGCGCATCTGTTTTAACTCCCCTTCTTGAGCGGCAATTTCGAGCTCCAGCCGTTCCAACGTTTCGTTTAACACGGCCGACGGTGCTTGGAAAAACTGGGCGATGTCGCGCTCAAGCGATTTGGCAAACCATTCAAACGGCAGCAACAACTGCTCGGCAACCGTTTCCGCCACATCGGCGTAATCTTGCGTTTCGATCAATTGCTTATACTTTTGCGCCAACATCGCCTTATTTTGCGTAAAGGCGCCAAGCAGTTTGCCCGCTCCTTTCAACAGCAGCTGCCCCGGCGTCCGGCGGAGGAAAATGTTCAGCTTATCAATTTGCGCCCCGCCTGCAAGCCGGTCGATATCACGCTGCCAATCGGAAAGGATGCGGAAATCACATTCAAGCTTCAGCCGCTCCTCGCCAAACATGGCGTTAAACCCTTCACCCATTTCATATAAAAACGCCTGACATTCGTCAAATTCCTCTTTTGCCGCAGCAATCCAATCTTCCAAGGCGCGGTGCAGTTTCGGCAATACCTCTTCATCGATATAAGCGCGAAGCTGTTTGTTCACTTGATCATTCAGTTCAAGGTGAAGGCGGGCAAAGTCGCTGTCTTCGCGCACAAAGTCGGCCGACTTGCGCAACATGTCGGGAATCGCCGTTGCCAAGGCCGTCCGCGTCTCTTCCAAAACCGCGCGGAACGCTTTCACGATTTTCACCGTCTTTTCTTCTTGCTGATCGCCGAGCTGGTGAATCGCTCCGTTCAGCTTGGCCGCCATTTCCTTTCTCCACACGACCGACTCCGCCAACCGGCTTTCCGCCTCAGCCCGCTGCCGGAACAAATGGGCAATGAATTGGCGAATCGTCGCCAATATCGCTTCTTCCCGACGGACGGAAGACCGGTGATGGCGCACTTCGCCAAGCAGGTCAACGAGCGCCTGCTGCTGCTTGCGGCTTGGCGCGTGCGGTGAATAGACGATCACGTTCGCCCCGGGAACGATGGTGCGAATGTGCGCTTCAACTTCTCGGGCGATCCGCAACTCCTCCTGCTCATCGATCATCCCGTCGCCCGGAGGAAGCAAAAAGTGAATCGGCGTGTGCGGCGCCCGCTCGCAAAGCTGCAGCACAAGTTGTTCATCGACACTGGAAAGCGGATCATCGCCGTTCAGAAGGAAAAGAATGCTATCGGCGAGCGGGAACGACACAAGCGCCTCATGATCAGAAGAGGCGCGTCCGCCAAGCGGCCCGATATCCAGCAAAGCTACCTCTTGCGGCACGAGCGAAAGCGGCGCTGTGCACTCGATGACCGCATCGTCAGGAAAGCGGCTTCCCCGTCCCCCTGATGCTTGTTGAAACTCATCGATGCTTGCAAAAACGGTAAACTGTTCATCGCTGATTTTCGCCACTTCGATCTCGCCGCCGTTTTTCCAAACGAGCACCGGAGCGGACGGCGCCACTAACGCCGCTTCGCCGACCACCGTGCGCAAAAACGCCAGGCGCTCGTTTCGCGACGCCCCAGCGACAAGAACGCGGTGCGTCCGCAGATCGGAAAGCTGCCGCACGAGCCAGCGGAAGCGGAAATGAGAACCTGCGCGCTGCGCCTCGGCCCAGTCGGCCATTTCTTCAAATAGCGCCACGCCCGCTTCCCCTGATTGCCGATTCGCACAAACAAGCTGTTTCGCGGCGTTTTTCACCGTTTCGTCATCAAAGCCTTCCGGGAATTTCTCACTCCATGCCAACAAGGCGGCGGCGGCCGTCGCCATCCCGCGTCCGTCGGCCAAATTCACCCAGCTTTTTAAGAGCGGCGGCACGACCTCAACGAGCTCTTTCAACCGATACGGCCCTCTCACTAACCCGTCATACGCCCCAGCCAAAAGGGCGGGGATTCGCTTCCACTCATAATCACGGCCAATCGCCAGCTCATCGTAAAGACGGTTCCATTCCGCCAGCCACGGAAAATACACATCACTATCTTGATAGCCGTTCCACAACGCCTGCACTAACCGCTCAAATTTTACCCGATCGGTTTCGTACAACAGCGCCAAACACCGTGAAAACCGCGCGGGCGCCATCATCCGCGCGTGCCCTTGTTCCACATAGCCCGTTAAAATGTCCGCCCAGCGGCGCGCTGACGTCCGCACCGCTTCTCCTAAGGCGAGCTCGATGGCACTTCCCCAATCGCCTTGTTCCTCGAAAAAGGCGTGGGCCCATTCGGTCATATTCGGGTAATCCGGGTAAAGCGCCACCCCGCGCTTAATCATTTCATCCGCTTTTTCTCTTTCACCTAACTCGCGGTAGAGCGAAAATAGGCGCAAGATGATTTCTGCCTGGAGCGTTTCACTTTCCGCTTCAATCGAGCGGTACAGCTCTTCGGCGAGCTGAAGCTGTCCAAGCTCATAGTAGCTGTCCGCGATGTTTTTTTGCGCCCATGGGCGCAACCCGTTATGGACGTTTTCCCATTTGAAAATGGCAGTCTCATAGTCGCGGCGATGGAAATACACTTCCCCTTGAGCAAAACGAATGGACGACAAATCAGCCCCATCCCGGTACGCGGCGAAGAACATATCCCCGAACGTGCCGACAAGGTCGCGCTCTCCTCCATCGATTAACGTTTCATAAAACGTTTTATGAACAAGTTGCTGTTCGAACCCCATATCCATCACCTGATTCACGTATTTGCCATGCATGTTCATTGTATGGCGCGTTTTATGATTTTATTTCTATCCTATACATTTTAACAAACTTTCGCCGCCATGAACGTTTCAATTTGTTTTCATTTGCAAGACAAAAAGCTTCTGCGGTTGCGGTAAACGGGGAATTCGAATTCAGACCCAAACGAAACTGCCTGCCTCCTATTGAGTTCAGAAAACAGACAGCATAGGTGTTTTTTTCTGTGTCCCAAATAAGCGTGATCTTATAATAAAATAAAGTTACTGTAGATGAGCATTTTTCATTACAATAATCTCCATGTCCTTGGGTGAATGGGTTTTGAGCACATCTACTTTACTCAAGGAGTCGGGTTCATGTCTCCTTTTTTGTTTGGTTGTAAATTTATGTTAGCCAATTTGCTCATCTACAGTTATTAGTGGCATTTACACGACAAAAAACAATAAAAAAGTATTGATACGTGTTATAATACGTGTTATAATAAACCCAAGGAGGGAGGGAAATGAAGAATTACTCTTCAAAGGAATTAATCAAAATCATACAACAAGACGGATGGTACATAGTAAGAACAAGCGGCAGTCACCATCAGTTTAAACATCCCAGTAAACCTGGACTTGTAACCATCCCTCATCCAAAGAAAAACTTACCAATCAAAACAGTCAAAAGTATACTCAAACAGGCGGGGCTATTATAAGCCTCGCCTAAAAGGAGGTTCACATATATGCACAAAAAAGACCGCTATATCTATCCAGCTATTTTCGATTATGGAAGCGATGGAATATCTGTTGAGTTTCCGGATCTTCCTGGCTGCTTTACTTGCGGAGATACAGAAGAAGAAGCATTTCAAATGGCAAAAGAAGCAGTGGCATTACATCTGTATGGCTTAGAGCAGGAAAATGAAGAAATCCCTCAGCCTTCGAAAGTATCGGAAATTCAAACACAAACCAATCAAGCCATCGCGTTCATTGAGGTATGGATGCCACCTTTTAGATATGAAATGGAAAACAGAGCCGTTAAAAAGACGTTGACGATCCCAAAATGGCTCGATGACCTTGCGAAACAATATGATGTGAATTACTCGCAGATTCTTCAAGAAGCGTTAAAAAAGCATCTTGGTGCAAGTGATCGATAAATTAAATAAAATATAATAATGCTGAAAAAGCCTCTTCGCCCATATAGGCAACAGAGGCTTTCTTTTATGCGTTTTTTGATGTTTCAGCAACTTCAAGCTTAGGGCCGGTGCCCCTTCCTCTGCCAGCTAACTCCAAGAAGCCTGATGCGTCGGGGCAACTCGAAGCCCATTCAAAGATGTCCCGCTCGTTGCTCTATCCTGCTGAGTCGCTGGGTTGTATACAGATGACGCCCTCACATTTCCGCTGCCGTTTCCCTTACCCGCCTCACTAAGTTCTCTCGATTTCTCCAGCCTTGGCAGGCTGTCCTTATGTTCTTTACAAAAAAAACTCTCGATCGTCGCACGACAGTCCGTGCTTCCGATAGAGAGTTTTCTTTAGCGCTGTTTCGCGCACTTTTCGTATGTAAGTGGCGTCCAGGAGGGATAATAACCGCATCATAAAACCATTGATATTTCAAGGATGAATGGACATGCTCGTTCATCCCGTGCAAAATTTGTGCAAAATTATTTTCGGCTGCTATCCCGTGCAAAAAAGGCGGAGTCATCCGCCTTTTCTCTTTCCAACATTTCGTTCCATCTGGCCTATGCGATCTGTACAGAACTGAAGAGACCGCTTGAGGAGATATGGATAAAAAAGGAGCCTACTCAAAGTGAGTAGGCTTCATTACTTCAATTTCAATTCAACTTCGTATTCTTTCGTTTCTCCGTCAAACTCATCTGCACCGCCAACATGTGCAGACCATTTTAGTTTAATCCATTGAATTTTATCCGCATTTCCTCATTTTAAGTACCAAATGACATATCACTCTTTTAACTGTATTTTCTCTGTAATGGCAGATAAACACCAACTATGATAATATTATTAAAAACCCGTGGTGCTAGTTGAGTCTTAACGCTCAACTAGCCCAAGAACAACAAGCGAGTAAGCCAGTAAAATACCATCCAGCGCCGTTTCAAATCCAGAAACCGAGTTAGCTCGAATCTCGGTGATCCGATACGAATCGACTAAAATCGAAAACACGATTTCAACCACTTTACGTTTTCGCTTCATCCACTGTTTCCATGCGTCCGATTGGCGAATTCGCTGATTTTTTCGAACGGGCGTCCAAAAAGCGACTTGGTGTTCTTCGTACAGCTTCTTTTGCAGCGTTTGGCTGATATACCCTTTGTCACCTAGGTTATACGGATGTGGAATTTGCGTCATGACGGTTTCAGCGGCCACCCGGTCGTGACAAGACGCTTCGGTGACGACATATCCCATCGGAAGCCCTTGGTCGGTGACCTGCAGATGAAGTTTCAACCCATAGAAAGCGGTCTTTTTGGAAGCACAATAGCCAATATCGGCGATTCCACGAAACCGTTTGACGCGATACATTCGGGATGAATGACACAGCTCGATCGGCAAGCTGTCCACGACCGCATACGCATGGTGTTGCCCGCGCTTGGCCAGCTGGCGCCGAATCCACTTGATCGCAAAGCTAAGCGCTCGGCAGCGACGGTTGTACCGAGAGCGCTCAGGGAACAAGGCCTTGGGAAACAAATTCCCAATCACAAACCGGTGCCAAGCCCGTTCGGAAGTGAAGCCCAACAACTTTCCAAGGACATGGACGGTGATGATGACTTCGTCTTCCTGTTTCAACAAATGACGATTTCGACGTTGAAGAGGAATCTGGATACTCGATAGTTGAGCCGATACAAAGAACAAAATCGCTTCATATTGTTTTTGAAGTTTGGCTCGATCTGTTGTAAAATGAAAGTGCTCTTGCAGTGAATTCTCCTTTTAAATGTTTGGTCGCACTTTCATTTTAAGGAGATCCTCATGCAAGGGCTATTTTTTATGCTTGTCTGATTTTATCTAGCACCACGGGTTATGAAAAAGAAATTGAAAGAATTGAATTAATCAGCTAAACACTTACGCCATGTAAGTGTTTTTTATGTTTATGTAATTTAACAAATACGATCTCAAAGATAAAGATCATACTTGTTAAAAGACATTGATTAAACGGTATAATCTTGTCAATGAGACGGATATCTTTGGCGCAGGAATAAGTGCCTCATTTATGGGGGACACCACTTATAACAACTACTTAGGTAGGTTTGATGAATATTTTATTTATTCGCTTAGGTTTAATAATCGGTCGGAAATTATCACGAACTAAAATAATGAAAAAGGAGACATTTATTCCCGGAGCCATTCTCATTTGCTTAGGATGTCTCAAAATGTTGAGTTAGTTTTTATTGAACCTAAAGTTTTTTCTTTAGGTTTTTTATTTTATTCATGAATCCAAAATCAAAATATATTCGTATGTAGTGATTGAAACGAATTTGAAACAAAAATCAACAGTATAACGTTTGACTGTACAGTTTTTTAAGAATATAATCTAATTAGCATTACGAAAAATATTAGGGAGTGAGTTCATTGGGAAGTTGTTTAAAATTGGTGAACTTGCAGAATTAGCTGGCGTTTCGAAACGAACCATTGATTATTATACACAATTAGGGTTGCTAGAACCTGTTCGCTCCGAAACAAATTATCGCTATTATCCCGAAGAAAGTTTCGAACGTTTACAGTTAATTGATGCATTAAAAAAACAGCATTTAACTCTGGAGGAAATCAAAGAGCGATTGCAGATTATCCAAAGTCAACCAGATGCTGCGGATGAAATTGTAGATAAAATTGAGCACCTTCAAGAAGAAATGAAACATATTCAAGAAGAACTGTTGGAATTAAAACCGTTACTTAAACAATTAAATGAACAACAGATCAAGCTGATGACAAAACCACTGGCCCAACAAGGTTATACTTTGCTACAAACATTAGCGATATTGCTTGGAGAAAATCCTTTTATTTAATGTTAGGAGAGATGAAAGAATGTTTAGAAAATTTTTATCGAAGCTGGGGATTGGTTCTGCGAATATCAACCTTATGCTGCATCATTCCCAAGTACGATTGGGAGAGACCATTAGCGGTGAATTTTTCATTGAAGGAGGAACAGTAGAACAGCATATCAACAAAATTGATGTAGAACTTCGTTTAACATTAAACCAAAACGGGCAATCGCAAACAAAAACAGTGGCAACGATTCCAGTAGCTTCTGCCTTTGTCATTCAGGCTGGCGAGAAAAAAGTATTGCCTTTTGCATATGAATTGCCAAAAACTCTTCCAGTGTCAAGACACGGTATTCATTACACGTTTGTTACCCGTCTTGATATTGCAGGCGGTGTAGATCATTTGGATGAAGATGCAGTACAAATTCTTCCACCATTGCCTTTAGAAAAAATCTTCATTGCTTTTGAAAAGCTAGGCTTCCGGGAAAAGGCAACTTCAGGATCACTAAAACCGTATGGCCAAGAATTCGAACTGTTTCCAACGGAACAATTTAGAGAAGTTGTTCAAGAAGTTGAGTTTTTTGCATTTTTAGAAGAAGAGGGAGTTCGCCTGCTTCTTGAAGTAGATGTATATGCAGGAGCCTTTGGTTTGCAGGAAAAAGAGTTAAAACGGGAAATCTTTTTCGCACATACAGAATTAACCGATGTAAGCATACTAGCTGACAAACTTCGCGAAATGATTCAAGAAATGATCGAGCAGCCGTATCAATATACAGCATCATCCTACATGGCTCACTATTCCCGCATTCCTCATTCTCATGGACAAGGACATGGCATGATGGGAGCGATTGGCGGCTTTGCTGCAGGAATGTTTGCCGGAATGTTAGTGGAAGAGCTCGTGGATGATGCCATCGAGGAAGCCTTTGGTTTTGAGGAGGAAGCTGAAGAAGAGGAAGAAGGATTTTTTGTGGACTTCTTTGGTGGAGAAGATGAAGAATTTTAAGTAGCAGGGGGAGAATGCAATGTTATTTCATCCAATGGACATTCTCATCTTTTTAGCATTCGGACTGTCACTTTGGGCACAATTTAAAGTAAAAGGTACATTTAATCAATGGACGGAAGTCCGTGCTAATTCGTCTCTTACTGGAGCTGAGGTAGCACGAAAGATTTTAGATTCCAATGGTTTATATCATGTTCCCGTTGAACTAGTGCCTGGTACATTGACAGATCATTATGATCCATTGTCACGCACTGTTCGATTGTCTGAACCTGTTTATTATGGACGTTCTATCGCGGCTATATCAGTAGCTGCCCATGAGGTTGGCCATGCAATCCAGCATCAACAGTCATACGGCGCATTAGTTTTGCGGCATCGTATGTTTCCAGTGGTGAATTTTTCTTCTGGAATTGCTCCATTTCTATTGTTAGGCGGGTTTTTGTTGCATCAAGCTTCACTCATTGGGCTTGGCATTATTCTCTTTTCAGCAGCCGTGGCATTCCAAGTAATTACGTTACCGGTAGAATTTAATGCGAGTTCTCGCGCCAAAAAGCTTCTTCTTGCTGAAGGATTTATTCTCAATGATGAAGTACGGGGAGTGAATAAAGTTTTAAATGCTGCTGCATTAACCTATGTAGCTGCGGCATTAATTTCTGTGTTAGAGTTAATCAAGTTTGTTATGATTTTCTTCCAAGGGAATAATGAAGAAGAGTAACGTAATAAATTAAAGGTATAGCCAAATTAACAGGAGGTGGATTCTCTAGCTGTTTGCATACAGCTAGAGAGCTTAATTGGAGATAGTTAATTTACTGATGGTTGGTGTTTTAATTGCTTTAACGGCATTCTTTGTTGCATCCGAATTTGCCATTGTTAAAGTACGCAGTACACGCATTGATCAACTGATAGCTGAAGGAAATCGAAACGCTAGGGCTGCCAAAAGAGTCATCTCTAATTTGGATGAATATTTATCAGCTTGCCAGCTTGGTATCACCATTACCGCATTAGGGCTTGGTTGGCTTGGTGAACCAACGGTGGAGCATTTGCTTCACCCTGTATTTGAACGAATGAATTTAAATGAGTCTGTGGCGTCTTTCCTTTCTTTTGCGATTGCATTTGCAACGATTACCTTTTTGCATGTGGTCGTTGGAGAGCTGGCTCCGAAAACATTGGCAATTCAAAAAGCAGAAACCATTACACTGTTATGTTCAAGACCTTTAATCTTTTTCTACAAAATAATGTATCCGTTTATTTGGGCATTAAACGGCTCTGCTCGCGTCATTACCGGATTATTTGGGTTAAAACCAGCATCCGAACATGAAGTGGCCCATTCAGAGGAAGAATTGCGCTTGATTTTATCTGAAAGTTATAAAAGTGGAGAAATTAATCAGTCGGAATATAAATACGTAAACAATATTTTTGAGTTTGACAATCGGATTGCCAAAGAAATCATGGTACCGCGTACAGAAATTGTCGCACTAGATAAAAACCGTTCCATTGCGGAACATTTTGAAACGATAAAGCAAGAAAAATATACGCGCTATCCTGTTATAGACGGAGATAAAGACCATATCGTTGGTATGGTAAACATAAAAGAAATATTAACGGATTGTATTCAAAATCCAAAGGCCACTGAAAAGAAGTTAGATGATTATATCCGCCCAATCATACAAGTAATCGAATCCATCCCTATTCATGACTTGCTCGTCAAAATGCAGCGTGAACGAGTTCATATGGCGATTTTAGTAGATGAATACGGCGGAACGGCTGGACTTGTAACAGTTGAGGATATATTAGAGGAAATTGTCGGTGAGATTCAAGATGAGTTTGATATTGACGAAGTTCCGATGATTCGCAAAGTGAATGAACATACCACCATTGTTGATGGAAAAGTATTGATTGAAGATATAAATGACTTGCTTGGAACGGATATCGATGATACGGATGTTGATACGATTGGTGGTTGGATTTTAACAGAAAAATTTGATATTCAACAAGGCGACACTCTTTCCTACGGCGATTATGAATTTAAGGTATTAAAAATGGAAGGGCGCCATGTCCAATTGGTCGAAATCACGAAACGTGCAAAAAACCTTCACTTACCGTACAGGAAGCAATAACAAAATAGCAGTTAAGAAATGAAAGAAAGGATGTCCCAAAAGTGACTGCTTTTGGGACACCCTTTCTAATTCTAATACTCTAATATGGATAGATGCCCATATAACAATTGCCTAACAGACCGCTGATGTGTATCTTATTATCACACGTTAATAGTGCTTACTCTAACTAATCGTGTTTTTGGGTTTTTTGTTCTTCGTCGTCAATAATCCCATTTGTAGCCTTCTTAAATTCGCGCAGTGTTTTTCCAGCGGCCTTTCCAAGCTCAGGCAATTTTTTCGGCCCGAAAATTAAAAGCGCAAAGAAAACAATGAGTGCAATTTCGCCAAAACCAATGTTCATGTCACTCGCTCCCTGCGTTTGCTTTATCATCCATTTTCTCCGTCATTGTATCACACACGAACGAAGGAGACCATTGATGTTAGTCTAAAGAGTCAGTCAAGACTTTGTGGAGAACATTTTTTCGGTTCACTACGGGTGTTGTCAATCACTAGTTAGCGAACCATTTTCAGGAATTGATATCGTAAGCGCTTTCGGACTCTCATCCCTCATCTTGAAGTGATGATATTGTATTCCATTTTTTTACACCCAACCAAAATCCCGAAGCGCCGACAACGCTTGATGGATCGGCGTCCCGGATGACCGCTGCAGACACGGTAGATTCTGACGCACCACATCTGCCCATAACCGTCCGGCCTTCCGTTTGGCCTGTTCGATCCGCTTGGACTTTGTTGAGGCCGAGACGGCCGACTGGGGCTCTTGCTCCTCCCACCGTCCCTTTCTCCACCCGATCCCGTCGATTCGGGCTGCCGTCGCTCTCAGAAACGCCCGAAGCCCTTGGTCTTTCCAGCTGCGGCGGGATTTCACCCGATGCGCAAACCGGCTCATCACGCTCTCGGCGTGGCCCATCGGACGCATGCCGGTCGTCTCCACCCCTTGCTCCGACAGCCACTCCCGATAGTCCCGGATGCATCCCGGCATCGACTCGATCCGGCGAATCAAGGCGGCCAGCTGTTGTTCTTTGCCTTCGTCCTCCAACGTGCCGACCGCGCTGTTCAGCTCGACCAAAAGTCCTTCTTCGTCTTGTTTCGCCAGCTTCTTCCGCACCTCCCGCCAACGCGGATGGCCGGACAGACACTGACGCAGCTCCCGCGCCACATGAAATCGATCCAGCTGAAAGCACGCCCGCTTCCCAAAATACTCCCGGCAGGCCGTGATCCACGACGCCGCGTCGCCGTTGATGATCAAAAGGTCCCGGCACGGGTCATAGGCATATTCGTTCATCAGCCACTCTTCAAACCGTTCCCACACGTCTCCCGCCCCTTCATGGAGGTAGTGGCGCCGGTTCACGAGCTCGAGCTGCGAACCGTTTCGTTTCCATCCCTCGTGAACCGCCAGGATTTTCTCTTCTTTCGCCCGTTTCCCTTTCCCCTGGCGGGAAATGAACAGCCCATCCGCCTCCACAAACAGCACTCGGCCGTGCTTTATAACGCCGCGAAGCAAGAGATTCCCATTGATGTGATCAAAAAACAGCTCCATGTCGCCTAAGGGGTTCCCTGTTTGTCTCTCTAACCATGGAAATTATTGTAATGAAAAATGCTCATCTACAGTAGGTAAATGGTTTCCCTCGACAAAAAAATGTTCCCGTTGTGGAAACGAAAAAGAAATGTCATTGTCCGAACGTGTATATAAATGTATTTGTGGCTTAGTATTAGACCGTGTGTTTTTTGCAAGCAAAAAGTGCAGAGAATTGCAAGAAAAAATACATAGGCTTGCCGGCTCAATGAATTTACCTTTCAACCGAGCGAGAAGGGAGCGACTGAACGGCAGAAAGCGCGTGCCGCAAGCAGGCTGAGTCGAAGGGTTTTTGGGGGCTTTCATGATCCGCTCACGCTCCATTCCAACGATTTTTCTTCCTTTTTCGACATAAGCCCCCTAAATCCCTGCCTCAGGGTGTACTTTTTTCACCGGCCTTTTAGAGGTGGGAGATTCTTGGGAACACCCGCCCCACGGCAGGCTGTCAACCAAGCCATCCCCGTGCGTCCCACGGTTCAGCTGCCTTACAAAGACAGCAAACGAAGCCTCTCATTTTGGAACACTCTTTGCAGCCAAGCCCCGACCCTGTTGTTTCATACGCTTGATTCCACTCGGCCAAAAGACTTTACACAAACCGGCAGCACCCAATCGTTTGGTTGATGAGCTCCGCTTGTTTTCGGGTGGGATCCAACCGAAACCGATAGGCTCTATGCATGACCTTCCCTCCTATTTTAGGGAACGTTTGTTCTGTTCGTGCCCATTTTATACCTTTTGTTCTTTTGATGCAAGAGGAAGATCGATGAGGGAAGACACCGATTCATCCCCTACTGACGCTCACGCGTGGAAGTGGGGGTCTTCTCGGTTCGGGATGATCAAACGACTATCCACACATGCCGCAGCATATGATGAAATTGTGATACCTTCTCTAAAGGGGGAAGAGGGAATGCATGGTTACTTGCCGGGAAATCCTCAAACGCCTATTATCACGCCCAATGTAAAAGATGCGCCATTTCGGGTTCTCAAAAACGGGGTAAAACAATTTCACTTGCGGGCGGAACCGGTCGTGCATGAGTTGGTAAACGGAATTAAAATCCGCGGGTATGGATACAACGGAAGTATTCCCGGGCCGACAATTCTTGTCAATCAAGGGGACTATGTTCAAATTACAGTCGAAAACCGTTTGCCAGAAGCGACATCCGTCCATTGGCACGGATTAATTGTTTCCAACCGAATGGACGGCGTACCCGGCCCTGGGGGCAGCCCGATTATCCAACCGGGGGAAAGTTTTACGTATGAATTTCGCATCCAACAGTCAGGAACGTTTATGTACCACAGCCATGTCCATGATGCAAAACAAGAGTTAATGGGATTAGTAGGCATGCTTATTTCGCGCGGCATATACGAAGAACCCGTGGACCGCGATTATGTTCTGTTGCTTCAAGAGTGGGCTGTGCAGATGGAGATGCATCAGCAAACTAGCAGCCATCCAATGAATGATCACCCTTCCAAACAATCGGCATCAAATATATATGACATCGATCCAATGTCAATGATGTTTAATTTTTTCACAATTAACGGCAAAGCCTATCCTGATACCGCTCCTTTATTTGTCCGATATGGCGAGCGCGTCCGTATTCGCCTTGGCAATTTAAGTATGGATTCTCATCCGATGCATTTTCACGGGCATGAGTTTAGTGTCACCGCGGTTGACGGAAATCCGATTCCTATGATGGCAAGATTAAAACGAAACACGATTAATGTAGCGCCAGGAGAAACATGGAACATCGAATTTTTGGCCAACAACCCGGGAAATTGGGTCTTTCACTGTCATAAACCTCACCATACAACCAACATGCATTCGATAAAGGACATGGGCGGCATGCTTACGATGGTCCGCTATGCGAAATAGATGAGCATTCAAGAAAAAACGGCATCGCTGCCGTTTTTTCTTCTCTCGATTCTCTTGCACCTGCTTGATAGTCAAGCAAATTATTTAACTTACTCGGACTCACCGTCAGCCGAAAGAAAAAGTGAACGGCGCGCTCACCGTTCGCGATGCGTATGAATCCATTGCACAAACTGTTCGATCACTTGATCCAACAAGTCGATGGTTGCCGTATCTATCAGTTGTCCCGATTCATCAAATTTTTGGCTGGCGAAGTTGATCAGCACCTCATTCCCAGCAGGCGGCAAGACGTTGGCTGAGAGTCCTGGGCTTTGCAAGATTTGGCGCAAATGGAGCTGCGCCCGAATCGTTCCCATCATCCCGCCTGATACACCGGCGGTCATCACCGGTTTATTGATCAACACCTTATCAACGCGCGACAGCCAGTCCAACGCGTTTTTCAATACGCCTGGAACCGACCAGTTGTACTCGGGCGTGATGATCAACACACCATCGGCTGCGGCGATTTGCCGCTTAAACGACACCACCGCTTCAGGCGGGTTCAGTTCATCGTCCTGGTTGTAATGCGGCAGCCGCTCGATATCGGCGATGTTCAGTTGGAATTTGTCTTTGTACCGTTCTTGAATGAACTTCGCCAATTTGAGATTATAGGACTCTGTCCGCAAGCTTCCGACCAATGCAACGATATTCATTGGCGTCCTTCCTCCGTTCATTGATTTCCATTTGAATATCATTTTTCTAATAATCAAGGAAGAACATGGAATCCATGTCCTTCCTTGTTAGTTTACCATACAATAAACTTCTTTTACTTCTTTCCTGCTTGTCGACCGGAAACGTTTCGACCCATGTACGGTACGTTTAGAAAATCCCTTTTCTATATTTCAAATAATACTTTTTCAACGGATGATCGGCATTCCACGGCTTATTCTCCCCGGTATAATGAATGATCGACGGTTTGAGTTTAGCGACCGGATCGTATAAATGGTACGTTTGAAAATTCCATTTCAGGTCCAACGGCAGCCATTGATCGAAAAGAACGGCGTTCAGTGCGTCTTGATCGCAATATTGAATGCGGTCTGAATGCGCACGGAGGAATTCCATCACTTGTTCTTTTATATGCTGCTCGCGCCACTTTTTTACGTTAATCAACAGCACACCGGCATTAAAATACTTCGAATTCTCCGGCATAAACAAATCAACATTTCTTGATTGCTTTATCCAATGATCCTCAATTGCGCCTAACAAATATCCGCTGATATCTATCTTCCATAGCTCCGTAATGTCCTTTTTTATAATGAGATCACAGTCGAGATACAGCACTTTCTCAACCGTTTCGTCAAAGAGCTCCGGAATGGACAGGCGGTAATACGTTTCTCTCGTCAAATAAGCGAAGGTTGCAAACTCGCTGTACACAGCTCGATCGATATGTTTAAAATCCATTTTTGCCTTATACTTTTTGGCGATTTTCACTAACAGCGATTTCTTTTCTTCGCTGATGTCGCTACCGATGACATAAATATGAATTGGATTGTCCGATTTTTTGTTTTTCAACAAAGAACAAAGCATCACCGCTAACGGCTCAGCGTAAGCATCGTTGGCCGCCGTCACAATGTGAATGGTCTCTTTCTGTTTCGCCTGTTTCCCGCTTTTTTTCCTCTCCTCTTTGTCCTGTCGTTGAAAAATGCTCTTAGCCTGCGAAAGGACGCGCTTCATTTTCGCTTTGTCGTTCTCGGCTTCATAATACAACTCGCGAAGCATCAAATTGCGCTCGCCTTTTGGGTTGTTCTCATACCCGACGACCGGATGCCTCAGATGATAAATCGTATGCTCGAGCCGCTTGTAGCGGCCACATAGCGTATTCACGGCGCAGCTGAAGGCGTCATCCTCCCCTCCCCATCCTGAAAACCGCTCGTCAAAGCCCCCGACCGCTAGGAAATGATCGCGAGAAATGACGTTAAACCCTCCAAGATGCGTAAACTCCGACGTATGAATAAGCTCAAACTCCGTCACCTCGACTGGCCAAGTTGGAGAGGTCTCTAACAACATCCGCGAGTTTTCCTCAGTGATTCGCACAATTTTGCGAAAAGGAATGACCCATGGCGCCTTGATCGCATGTTCAACAGCATCTTTCATCACTTCCGGGTCGCAAAAAATATCCCCATCGATAATCACGAATAGATCGCGGGTGGCTTGTTTGGCAGCACGGTTGATGGCCTGCGCTCGATTGAACGGCTCTTCTTCAGAAACACCGACGCAAATTTCAGCTTCAGGGAACATCTTTTCGTAAAACTCTTTTACCCAATGAAAATTGCGGTCTCGGATGCCACTGTCAGGTTTGTACGGAATGAGGATCGACACTCGTTCGAACAATCGTCTTCACCCCCTTCAATGAAAGCACTCATTCCAGCGATAAAGGTTTTTCCCATAACGACTTTTTTAAATATTTGCGATATTCTTTCGCAAACGGACTTTTCGAATTCCATGGTTTTTCAGGACCGGTGAAATGGAGAATGGCTGCCTTTTTGGACGACCGTTTTGCAGAGTGGGCGGCGGTGAAGTTCCATTTGTCATCGAGGCGAAGCCAGCGGTTGAAAAGGACTGCGTTTAACGCATCTTGATCCATTAAGGCGAGCTTGTCGCCATGGGACTTGACAAACTCCATCAATTCGGCAGAAATGTTTTTCTCCCTCCACCGTTTTAGATTCATTAGTAATACACCAGAATTAAAATAATAGGAATCCGGGGGCAACGACAGCCTGTTCATTCGAATGTCCCGATCCGATTTGGTCAGCACCCGTGACTCGTCCACTGCCGCTAGATCATATTCCTCGATATTCGTTTCCCATAATTCCGTGAGGTCGGTTCTGACGATGATATCGCAATCCAAATACAATGCTTTCGAAATCTCCTCACCGAGCACATCAGGGATGATCATCCGGTAGTAGGCTTCTTTGCTGATGTATTTTTGCCCTCCCGAACCAGACGCAAAATCGGCAAACAATTGGACGTCGACACGAAGAAAGGTGATTGGCGTATGAAACTGCCCAACAACTCGTTGGAGCTTCGCCATGCTGATGGTAGAAAGATCGCTGTACAGGATATAAATATGGATTGGGCGATTCATTTTTTGATTTTTTAATAGCGATGTTAACATTACCGCTAAGTGTTGGGCGTAATGATCGTTCGTCGCTGACACAATCACCAAAATGAACCACTCCTTTTTCTCTAATATTGCCTTTTCTATTGTATGTCCGAAGACACCACATTGCTCTCTGTATATGCGTCTATCTTCATTACATCACAGCGCCTGATCTAAGCTTCAAGACCTATCCACCGGCAAGACCATTGTAGGCAATGGGTGGCCCCAAAAACAGACAAGGCGCCATTCCACCGTCTGATGCTTCCCACGAAAAACGGGCAACGCCACCAAACGGTGAACACTGCCCGTGAAAAAGGCAAATGACCTCATTAAAACCGGTTGCTCTCGTTTGCCGCCCGCCTTTTGCCTTTCATCTTAGAATCCGTTCTATCCAAAATGATGCACCTTCCGGCCGCCAAACATTACAGTACTTCCCCATTCGTCACAATCACACGCTGGTACCAGTAAAACGACTTTTTCTTCCTCCGTTCCAGCGTCCCGCTGCCGTCGTCATGTTTATCGACATAAATCAACCCGTACCGTTTTGAAAACTCGCCGGTCGAGGCGCTCACGAGGTCAATGCAGCCCCATACGAGATAGCCAATCAATTCGACGCCATCGGCGATCGCTTCACGCGCTGCTTCGATATGACGGCGCAAATAGTCAATGCGGTAATCGTCGTGAATCGAGCCGTCTTCTTCCACTTTGTCATGCGCCCCAAGCCCGTTTTCCACAATAAAAAGCGGTACGCGATACCGATCGTACAACCGGTTTAAAATGATGCGCAGCCCTATAGGGTCGATCTCCCAGCCCCAGTCGCTCGCTTTAAGGAACGGGTTTTTCACCCCATCAAATACGCTGCCGGGGATGAGCTCATCATCCATCTTGTCTTTTTTCTGGGTGACGGACATATAGTAGCTTAAACCGATATAGTCGACCGTATGCTTCTTGATCAGTTCCAAATCCCCGTCGCGAATATCGAGTTTCACCCCGCGCTCGTCGAACACGCGTTTCATAAAGGATGGATACTCGCCGCGCACTTGAACGTCGGCGCAAAAGAAATTCAACAGCCGCTCCTCTTCAAGTGCATGCATGACGTTTTCTGGATTGCAGTCGTACGGGTACACCGGGGCGGCGAGAATCATGCAGCCGATTTTTGCGTCCGGAATGATCTCGCGGCACGCCTTCACCGCCAGGCTGCTGGCGACAAATTGATGATGGAACGCTTGAAACAACTCTTGATATTTCGTCTCTTCGCTTTCCGGCACAAATCCCATGCTCATGAGCGGAAAATGGAGCGCACCGTTTATTTCGTTAAACGTCAGCCAATATTTCACTTTATCTTTATAACGCTGGAAAATCACCTTGGCGTAACGTTCAAACAACGTTACCAGTTCGCGGCTCCGCCAGCCACCGTATTCTTTGGCCAAATGGAGCGGCATTTCATAATGGGAAATCGTCACCACCGGCTCAATCCCGTATTTATGTAACTCATCGAACACCCGATCATAGAAGGCAAGCCCTTCTTCATTTGGCTCAAGCTCGGTGCCGTTCGGGAAGATGCGCGTCCAGGCGATCGATAGGCGGAACGCTTTAAATCCCATCTCAGCAAACAGGGCTATATCCTCTTTATACCGGTGGTAAAAGTCGATCGCTTCATGGTTCGGGTATGTGTACTTCTCCTTATCAATGGCAAACTGCAACCCTTTTTCCCTAAGCAGTTGTTGCCTCATCTTTCCTCCCGGAAGCACATCGGCAATGCTTACCCCTTTGTTTCCTTCGCCAAATCCTCCTTCGATCTGGTTGGCCGCCGTCGCTCCTCCCCATAAAAAGTTGGTGGGAAACGCCTCGTTCGTTGTAACCACTAGTCAGTCCCTCCTGTGCAAGTATGCCTCCCCACTAGCTTACCACAAACGCCGCTCCGCCTACACCGACGAATGCTTCGTTCCGCTGTTTCTTCTCCCCCATAAAAAACCACCCTTACAACGGGTGGTTGACATCGGAAGAAACACGAATCGTTTGCCTTTTCGTCAACTCCACATCGACCGTTAACAGCTCTTTTTTCTCCCAACTGACGAAACGGTCTTCCCATAACACGTGGCAAGAGTGATCATTCATTTCAAGCACGATTCCCCTCGCCCCATCACAGGCAAAAATGACGCAATCCCCGATGTGGAACATAACGATCACCCTAGCCGAAAGACGATCCCGTGACCGCCTCTCGGATACTCCCAACGAATATTTTCATACGGACAGCCGATGCGGCAGCTGCCGCATTCATGGCAGCCTTCATAACCGACATGCATCCGCGTTCCCTCCCATTTATACACCGCCGCCGGGCAGAAAATCGTGCAAATTTTATCCGGGCATTTCGTCAGGCAAATGTCATGATCAAGGACGTGAAGGTGGGATTTCGTATCGGCATTAAAGCGGACTAAGTATTGTTTTTCCTCAATCGTTGGCAAATGGCTCATTATTTCATCACCTCCCATGCCTTGAACACATCACGCGCCAATTTGAGTTTTTCCTTCACCGAGCCAAGATCGCGCCAAATTTTTTTCTGTTTTTCCCATTTCGATGCCCCATCGACCGTAAACATGTGGCTGGCCGCCCGGTTGAGCAGCGGAATGTAGCGTTCAAAATATTGCGGGAACGCATCAAAATGATGGGTCGCATCTTTATACTTCTTCAAGTCTTGGACAATAAAGCTTTCCATCAGTTTCAGCCGATAGTGGTCAAGCATGCTTTCCGAGAAATCGTTGTACGTTTTCGCCATAATGATCGTTTCGGCTGCCAGGCGTCCGGAAGTCATCGCCATATTCGACCCTTCACGGTGAATGGCGTTGACGAGCTGGGCGGCATCCCCAACGACAAGCACACCGTCCCCGACCACTTTCGGCATCGAGTGGTAGCCGCCTTCCGGAATCAAGTGCGCCAAGTACTCGACCGGCTCGCTCCCTTGGAGATATGGGCGGATCATCGGGTGGTTTTTCACGTATTCAAGCAGTTCGTACGGTTTAATCTTATGCTTAATCAGCCCGGAAAGCAGCGTGCCGACGCCGATGCTTAAGGTGTCTTTATTGGTGTATAAAAATCCGGTTCCTAATATGCCTTTTGTTGCATCGCCGAGCAGCTCGATCGTGCATCCTTGCTCCGGCTCAAGGTTGAAACGTTCTTCGATCACTTTTTTATCGAGCTTGACAATTTCCATCACTGCGAGCGCGACTTCATCCGGCCGCCATTCGCGGTGAAACCCGAGCTGTTTCGCCAAAAGCGAGTTCACGCCGTCCGCCAGCACGACGACATCGGCATACACCTCGCCGTCCGGGCGGTCGGTGCGGACACCGACGACGCGGCCTTTTTCAACGATGCATTCGAGTGCCACCGTTTCACAAACGAGCAACGCCCCTTGTTCGACTGCTTTCTCGGCAAACCATTGGTCAAACTTCGCCCGCAAAACGGTAAAGTTGTTGTACGGCTCGCGCCCCCACTCCAATCCTTTATAGCTGAACGTCACCGCCGACTCTTTATCCATCAGCATAAACCGCTGCTCAACGATCGGCCGCTCGAGCGGGGCCTCTTTATAAAACTCCGGAATAATGTCTTCCATCATTTTTCGATAGAGCACGCCGCCCATGACGTTTTTCGATCCTGGGTATTCGCCGCGCTCAAGCAATAATACGTTGACTCCGGCTTTGGCGAGCTCATAGGCGCACGCCGTTCCGGCCGGCCCCGCTCCGACGACGATACAATCAAACTTTTCAGGCATGGCGGATTTCCTCCTTCGCATCGGCCGATGCGTTTAATTTCGGAAGCTCTTCTTTCAACCGTTTAATGAGTAGCGGCACGATCTCCAGCGCATCGCCGACAATGCCGTAATGGCACGCTTGGAAAATCGGCGCGTTCGGATCTTTATTAATGGCGATGATCAGCTCGGAGTTTTGCATGCCGACGATATGTTGTATCGCACCCGAAATGCCGATGGCGAAGTAAATCTTCGGCGTCACCGTCACCCCGGTTTGCCCGACTTGATGATGGTGGTCGATCCAGCCGGCTTCCACGACATCGCGGCTGGCGCCGACCGCCGCACCGAGGACATCCGCCAGCTCATGGATGAGCTGAAATCCTTCTTTGCTGCCCATTCCTTTGCCGCCGGCCACAACGATGTCCGCCTCGTCGATGCGTGCTTTTTTCACCGTTTCTCTTACGACTTCAAGCACTTTCGTCCGCATCTGTTCCTCGTGCAGCTCGATCTGCTCCTCGATGATCCGGCCGGTCCGTGCCGGGTCAGGCGAAAGCGCCTTCATCACTTTTGGCCGGACTGTCGCCATTTGCGGGCGGTACTTTTTGCATAAAATCGTCGCCATAATGTTGCCGCCAAACGCCGGCCGACTCGCCAGCAATAACCCGGTGTCTTCTTCAATATCGAGTATCGTTGTATCGGCGGTTAACCCTGTTGGCAAATCGGTGGCAATGGCGCTTGCTAAGTCTTTTCCTGTTGGCGTCGCCCCGTACAACAATACTTCCGGCTTATGCTTGTGACAGCAATCCAGCAATGCGCGCATATACGGCTCTGTGCGATAATGTTCAAAAATCGGATCATCATATACATAGACAACGTCGGCCCCGTAGGCAAACAACGTCGTCGCGAGCGGTTTGACACCGCTTCCAATTAACACCCCGCCTAACTCTGTGCCGCGTTTATCCGCCAGCATCCGCCCGGCTCCGAGCAGCTCCAAGGAAACAGGGGCCACATTTCCGTCTTTCACTTCAATGTATACCCATATCCCCCGATAATCTTCCAAATTCATACAAAAATCCCCTCCCACTATGTCTCTGTTTTTATGATTGAAACAATTCTTTTTTCTCAAGAACGATCGAAAGCAGTTGTTCGACTTTTTCTTCTGTTGTTCCTTCCAGCAGCTCGCCGCCTTTTGGCTTCGGCGGCGTCCATATTTTTGAAACAATCGTTGGGGAGCCTTTTAATCCTAACTGTTTGCGGTCAACATTTTCTAAATCGTCTGCAGTCCAAATCGTCGGGTGATATCGTGCGGCTTTGATCATGTTGGGTAAAGGCGCAAAGGAGATGTCGTTAATTTCTTTTTCAACGGTGAATAAACAGGGGAGCGTCGATTTCACGACTTCATAGCCATCTTCCAGCTTGCGGTGGACGATCGCATATCCTTTTTCTTTGTTAATTTCCACGACTTTGTTTACACCGGTGAGCGGCGGAATATCCAAGCGGCGGGCGATGCCTGGCCCCACTTGACCTGTATCACCGTCAATGGTCATCTTTCCGCAAATAATCAAATCAATCGGCCGCTGCTTCGCGATTTGTTCCAACGCCTTCGCCAGCGCATAGCTCGTCGCTAACGTATCCGCCCCGGCGAACGCGCGGTCGGAAATCATATACCCTTCATCAGCGCCAAGCTCAATACACTTTCGAATCGCCTTCACCGCCGGCGGCGGACCCATCGTCAATACGGAAACGACGCCGCCATATCTCTTTTTTAGGCGGACAGCTTCCTCTACCGCGTGCGCATCATACGGATTTAAAATCGCCGGGGCGCTGGCGCGGTCGATCGTATTCGTCTTCGGATTGATCTTGGCAACCTTCGTATCCGGCACTTGCTTAATACAAGCTACAATATGTAGCATACATCCACCCCCCAAAATGGTTTATCTTCCTATATTCATATTCTAGCATGATCAGAAAATTTCCTGAAGTTTTTGTCAAATATTTTACTATTTTGTTCAAGATTCTCACAGCCTGTCTATGAAAGGGAAGTAATGCTGAAGATAATCAATATATATATTATAAAAATAATATTAATATGGTTTTGTCGATGTACTAGAATAGTTTGTCTAATCAACACTGAACATTCCCTAACTTCTGCTCACGCTGAAGAGCAGGAGGCTGTTCCAGCTTGAGATGATCACTCATTCTGTTTGGACGAGTGACAGTGTCCCGAGTTCGACAGTGACGAGGCAAACAAAATGCCTCTCATCCCTTGATACCAAAGGGACGAGGGGCATTGGGGCATACGTTGGGCGTGTATGTAGGTGCGAGGATGAATGCCTAGAATCTTCGGAGGAGGCTCCAGCCCTAGGGCCGCAAAGAGTTGCACTTGTTTGGCCGTCAGTTTGGTTCGCTGATCAAGGCCGCCGTTTTTTGAAGAAAAATGTTCAAGCATGAGACGTTCCCTTTCAACCACTTGTCTTCGGCCGCCGCAATTTGATAGAGCCCGGCCAAGCAATCCCAAAATGCATTTGGCCAGACGCTCAACAACAAACTAAATCCTCCTACGTGTTTCAACAATCTCCCTCAATTCTTCAATAGACAAATTCCCCCTATGCAACATGGCATGGCAATTCGGGCAGACCGGACGCAAATCGTCAAACGGGTTCACCGTGTATTGCTCACCAATCTCGCTCAGCGGAAGGAGATGATGAACTTCGATAAATCCTTTCCCGATTTCTCCGTAAACTTGCTCAAAGTCAAATTGGCAGACGGAACAACGGTAGCCGTGCTTTTGCAAACAAAGCCTCCGCGCCCTTGCATTTCGTTCATACCGATTCACAGCGACCAGCTTTTTGCCGCCTTCGCGCAGCGAGACATCCTCCAGCTCGCTCGGCAATAACGTATCGTTTTGATGATCCGTGTCCGTTTGTTCGTATCGGCGCACCGCCTCGCGTAATTCAGGGCGCAATTGCCAAATATACTTATCGCGACGCTCTTCTCCTAAAAAAGGAATATGCCAATACCGTATTTTCCCATCCTCACGAATAGGAAACTGAACATCAGGATATTTTCGAATAATGCGTTTGCCCAATCTTCCTACTTGAGCATTTAAAGGGGAATGGCTGACTTTGTTTAAAAAACGCGCCAGCTCTTTCCCCGATGCGCGACAATCCGGAAAATAATAC
The DNA here is from genome assembly GCF_002217665.1 of Geobacillus uzenensis. Lineage (NCBI taxonomy): Bacteria > Bacillati > Bacillota > Bacilli > Caryophanales > Anoxybacillaceae > Geobacillus > Geobacillus uzenensis. The sequence goes on along the minus strand of NZ_NEWL01000005.1, from coordinate 118,861 downwards.
AATGTTCGGATCAGCTCCACATCTTCTTCACGGAATACACTTCGATCGTTTAACATGTCCAGCCATTGATCGGTGGATATGGCCAGCGGCTCAGCATAAATTTTCATTGTCATCCCCCAATGCGCATAGATATTATCAACCATTTACCTCTAAAACTAACATTATTATGGGTGAAACAAATCTCTAACATAAATTTATTTGCCAAAAAACGCAGCCCTCGTCGCAAGCTGCACACGCCATTTCAAAGATGTGACTGATACGACGCGCCCCCATCCCGTTACGGTAGGGCAAGATCCGTTACCGTCTGCATCGCTATAAAGAGCCATATTGTCTCGATGATCCAGTGGTGGCGCTGACTTCAACATCTACGAGCGAAAAACTCCTTCTCTTTCCTTGTTCGTCAAGGATTCATTCGACAATGGACATAAAAAATCCTCCCGATTTTCGTCGGAAGGGAGGAAAATGGTAGTGAAGAGGAAAAAGAGCTCACTCCATACTTGTTGAGTGAGCTCTTACATAAATGGTTTATTTCGATTTCAGCACTTCTTTTAACAACTTAATGGCATGTTGATCGGTTGGATCGTTTGTACCAAGTTCGCCACGGAAGGCTTTGTTGAGGATGGATTGGCGTATCGAATCTATTTCTCCCTCTAATACCTCTATTTTATTAATTTCAACTTCTTTAGCATACAAGTTATCCAATAACTCAACAATTTTGTCCTGTTCTCCTTTTGGCGGGAATGGAAATAAATAATTTTCCAAAAATGATTTAGGTACACGTTGTTGACCTACTGCCCCTGTCATTTCTTTTTTAGCTTCCATCCTAAATTTTTTAGATCGGAGTAAATAATATATTAACTTATTGTTAATATAAGGATTTGTTCTAATTACATGAAACTCAGTTGATCCAAATCCAAACCCATTTATTAAATTTTGCGCAATGGCTGTTTTTCCATTTTCCATACAGGGAGTTATTTTGGCAAAAAGAATATCATTTTCAAGAAAAAATGTATAACCTTTCTTTACTTCAGCATACTTCCTAATTTCCTGATTTTCTATTTCACCAGTTTTATCACTCACAGAATGCATAGGAATAAATGTGCAAATTTGATCATCTTCTATATCGGCTAGCTTCTTCTTAGGTGGGTTAATATCGACAATATCACCTAATCTAACCCATTTCCAATTTTGAGGAATCTGATAAGGTGGATTCATTTCGTCTTCATCTTTTTTATTGCTTTTTTTATAGACCTTTTGAATTTCTTTAAAAATATCATCAGCTTTTTCAGTCATTGAGTTCATAGATCGCCATTTTTTAGTTAGCTCTCCTCTAAACGCCTTGTCTAAAATGCTTTCCCAGCGAAGTTCAAACGACTCTTTCACTTCTTCAATCAACTGCTTCGCTTCATCAATTTTCGCAAAAAGCCACTCGATTTTCTCAGCAATGCGTTTTTGTTCGTGTAAAGGAGCTAAAGGCACCTCTATTTCCTTTAGCCTACTCGCTTTTATCCCAGAAACAGTAGTTCCAGTAGCGTTACTTTTAATTAGAGCTTGCATTTGTGGACTCATTAAACAATATTTAAAGAAAGTCTTTTCAAGTGGCTGATAAGGGGAGATTGTGATAATCCTTTGAGCGAGCGCAATTTTCTCATTAATATCTAATTGAGCCACATTCCCTAAAGGTGCTTCGGTTGTAAATAATATATCACCCACATTTGGAATCCCTCTAGTCATCCATGAATCATAATCTTTTTCACTAATAAATTCTTTAGGTTCGTCTTGGATATAACCCATCCTAACATTTTTAGCGGTGATTAGTCTTATACCTGATTCAGTTTTTTTAGGTGTCTTACCTCGATAGTCAATAAACCTACTAATACTACCTAGTCTAACCCACACCCAATTCCCCGGCACTTCATACGGCTGTTCGTCTTCCGGCACTAACGCTTCTTCCAGTAGTTCTTCCAGCGTTTTTTGTTTCGTTTTGCTCATTTTTTAAGCACCTCAGATGTTTCTGCCACTTTCAGCACTTCGTTCGTTGCTTGGTAGCTATTAGGTTGTTCGACCGCTTTTAGCTCGGCGATGACTTCGCTTAGCAGCGAAATCGCCAATTCTAATTTTTTCACCGCTTCTTCGGAGGAGTCGATGGGGTCTGGCAAGTTTTCGTAGACGGATAGGGATTCATCAGCAATTAAGCCAATATCTAAGCTGTCGCCTTTTTTCGCAATTTCTTCCCTTGTAAACACATTCCAGCGCTCGTCTTTAACTTGGCGGCGGTCTTCTGCCGTATAGGCCTTGATAAATCTTGCAAAATGTTCTTTCGTCAACGGATTCCGCTTGCCGAAAGACGGCATGTTCGTCCGTAAATCGTACACCCATACTTCTTTCGTATTGCCGACGTCAGTTTTTCCGCGGGTGAAGAATAAGACGTTCGTTTTCACTCCTTGGGCGTAGAAAATCCCGGTCGGCAAGCGTAAAATCGTATGCAAGTTGCATTTGTCCATTAAGTCGCGACGAATGTCGGCGCCGACTCCGCCTTCGAACAAGACGTTGTCAGGGACAACGACAGCGGCTCGTGCTTTTCCATTCGGTTTCAAAGCTCGGTAAATGTGTTGCAAGAAGTTCAGCTGCTTGTTTGATGTCGTAAAGGTAAAGTCTGTTCGTGTTGCCCGTTCGCCGCCTTTTTTCGTCCCAAACGGCGGATTCGTTAAGATCACGTCATAATTTTTCAGACGCTCACCAAGTGATGAGAGGGTATCGCCTAACAAGATTTCACCATGGACATCATGAAGCAGCGCGTTCATGACCGCTAAGCGATGCGTATCTCTGACCAGCTCTACTCCAGAGAAGGCCTTGTATTTTTGAAATTCAATTTCTTCTTGGGATAAGTCAAAATAATCATCCGTCTGTTCACGCACATGACGATCGGCCGCGATCATAAAGCCGAAGGTTCCCGCGGCGGGGTCATGGCAGCGCTCGCCCGGCTGTGGATTTACGAGCTCGACAATGACATCAATAAGGACGCGAGGCGTAAAATATTGCCCCGCTCCTGATTTGACTTCACTCGCGTTCTTTTCTAACAGTCCTTCGTACAAATCGCCTAAACCTTCTTGCTTGGCGTTATACCAATCTAAGTTATTGATGGATTGAATAATTTTTTCCAAGTTCTTTGGTTCTCTAATATTCGATGTCGCGTCCGTATAAATTTGTTTTAATAATTCATTTTCCTCTTTTCCTAAATCAAGCAACAACTGTTGGTAATGCTCTTTTAGTTCAATCCCGTCTTTTTCTACTAACGAATCCCAGCGATAGTTTTCGGGAATGATATATTCTTGACCGGTTTCTTTCATCATTTTTAAAAATAACAGATAAGTTAGCTCCGTAACGTATTGATGATAAGTAATTCCATCATCACGTAGAACATTACATAAGTTCCAAAGCTTTTGTACAATCTCTCTGTTGTTCATCTACGCTTGCTCCTTCTTTTGATGATAGTTGTACAAATTAGAATTAATTTCACGAACAATCTGTGCTAATTGTCCGTCGAAAATTTGGTTTAACTGCTTAAAGCCTCCACGGCTCTTAAATGGTTCATATTCAAAAGCCTTTTCCGGATCTGGATGAAGAACGGATTCTTGCAGTAATTGCTTTTCAATGCGTTCGAGCCATTTCTTTTGCACCGGCGGCCATGCTTTCATTTGGTAAACCTTTTTCATGGCGTTTTTAATCCGTTCTTCATGGCTAATGAGCGGATCGCCTAGTGCTTGTTGGCGAATGAAGGCGATGATGTCCGCCGCGATGTCTTCGTTTTTCGCCTCCCGCCACGCCGCTTGCAGTTTTTTCTCGGAAAAGCCTTTTTGGTCCAGTTCAAGCAGCAGCTTTTTCAGTTCTTCCCTCGTTAGCTCGGTCGGCCGCTGGCAAACGATCATTAAAGCCGGAATTTTGTTCATATTGTTGCGAATAAATTCGCCGAACGACTGCAAGTAGTCATCTGGCTTTTCCGCGTTTCCGTAGCCGCGTTTGACCGCGATCAGTTGATCCTCATGTGTGGAAATATATTGCTTATTTTCCCGGTAGCGATTTTCATCCATATAGCGGAACATCGACTTGTACTCTTTTAATTGTACAAGTAATTCCTCCGGCGGCAAGGCTTTTACCCAATCGATAAACTCATCGACCGTTTTGCCGCCGGACAGCACTTGAAAGTCTTGGTGCTGCCGATCGGACCATTTCCGCTTTTTCCGCTGGATTTTGGCGATAAGTTGTTCTTTTTGATAGTGAAGATGTTCCGTTTTTTCTAGTCCCTCTAGTTCTTCGACTAACTGAGTCAGCGAAATATTCGGACGCGTTACGACCGGCTTCATGCTCGTATACGGCTTTAAAGATTCATAAATTCCAACCGCGTCAAAAATTTTAAAATGGTCTTTTTGGATTTCTTCGCATCTTCTCGTCGCGCGTCCCAACATTTGTTCATACAGAATGCGCGAACGGACACGACGCAAGAAGACGAGATTCGTAACCGCCGGCACGTCCACCCCCGTCGTCAGCAAATCAACGGTAACAACAATAGTTGGATATTTTTCGTTTTTAAAGCGGCGGATCGCACCGGAAGGATCTTTAATTGAACCGGTAATTTTCATCACCGCGTTGTCTTCGACTTCGCCGTATAGATTTTCGAACTCTTCTTTTAAAAGGCGAACGACTAAGTCAGCGTGATCATCCGTGGCGGCAAAAATTAACGTTTTTCCTTCATCATCCGGAGAAATATAGTTCGTCAATTCGCGAATGATGACACGATTAAAGCTTTCGGTAATGACTTTGGTGTTAAACTGCGACACGTCAATGTTGACTTCGTCTTCTAAATACTCTTGCGAAATCGTTCCTGTCACCGTGTCATACACATCGACCGTTTCCCCTTTCGCCCACGTAATCCCTTCCTTTTTCAACACCGTTTCAAATTGATACGGGGGTTCATGGTCGACTAAATAGCCATCCACTACCGCTTCCCGGTAAGAATACGTGAAGACAGGCGGTCCAAAAATTTCTGTCGTATGAAGCGCCGGCGTCGCCGTCAATCCGATGCGGACGGCATCAAAATAATCGAGCACTTTGCGGTATTTGCTGACGTAGTCTTGATGATCGCGAAATTGCAGTTCGACCTCATCCATTTCTTTATCTAGCGTATAACCGCGATGGGCTTCGTCCACAATGATGCAGTCATACTGATCCACCGGCGGGATGTCTCCCGAGCGGTCGTTATAAAAAATCCGTTTTAACATCCCTTGTACGGTAGCGATATGCACTTTCGTTTCGTCATCTGGTTTTTGATCGTATAACGATTGTAAGCTATAAATTTCGGTGAACGTATGGAAACTTTCCATCTTGCTTTCTTTAAACGCGCTTTCTGCTTGTTCCGCTAGCGCTTTTCGGTCGACAAGGAATAAGATGCGGTTAAAGCGTTTCGCTTTAAGCAATCGGTAAATGAGGCCAATCGCCATTCTCGTCTTCCCTGTTCCGGTTGCCATGGCGATTAAAATGCTGCGTTTTTTCTCTTCGAGTGCTTTTTCAACAGCTTGAATGGCTTTCACTTGGTAAGGTCTTAATTTCAAATAATCAAATTTTTCATCACGCAAAAATTGTTCTGAACGTTCAATATCCTGTTCCAATAGCTTTTTCAGCCCACGAGGAGTATACCATCCTTGAAGGGGACGCGGATGATTGGTTGATTTACGAGCATCTAAAAACCAAATGCCTGATTTTTGTTCGAGTTGTTTTAAATATGGCCGCCCATTCGTCGCAAAGAGAAACGGAACAAAATAGTCTCCCCACGGCTCATGGATCACTTCGTTGCCATGTCGAACGACTAATTGGGCGTATTCTTTTGCTTGTTCAATGTCCGCTGGAATATCTTTGCTGGCGCGTTTCGCCTCGATGATGCCCACCAGTTCAAGACCAACAAATAGCGCATAATCGGCGTAACCGCGTTTTAAAGGCCATTCGGCGATGGCCATGTTTCGCCCTTTTTCCGGACGAACGCCTTTGGAGAATCGCAACTTTTCAGAGTCCGCCTCCCACCCGGCATCTCGTAATTGTTGGTCAATAAGAAGACGGGTTTCCGCCTCCGTCAATTCAAAGTTCGCGATGGCACGTTGAGAGAATTCACGTCGTTTTTGCTTCTCTTCACTGCTAATATATAGCTGTTCTTTCCGTATCTTTTCAAGCTCCGTTTCCAATCGAGCGAGCTTTTCTTCGTATGATTGAACGATCTGATCGAACTCATCTGCTGTGATAGAGGTTTGCGGTGTCGGTTCGATATACTCTGGAGCTTGGAATGACCAATCGCCATACACTTCCATAAACCAAACGGCGATGCGGAACGCCATATGCAATAAAGCCTTTGCTTCGTTTACTTCTCCATAAGTCGGATTATGTACCGCTTCATTTCCTTTCAACCGAATGACCGTCAATAAGTCATAGATTTCTTTCGGGATAATTTGCTCGTACAACAGAACTCTTAGACGTTCTTGCTGATCCGTTCCCCGCTCTTCCCGAATTTCTTCTAAAGCTAAAATATATTTTGTAATCGTTTCCGCAAATTTTCTCAGCTCACTCATCGCCACGTTTGGATTTTGATATACATTTCGTTCCGCTGTTTCCCCAACACGGGCGAGGACTTCCCATTTTCCTTCTAAAAAACGGAAATTGTGCGCCATCTTCAATTTTTCCTCCATACGCATTGGTCGTTTCCCGAATCACTCTAATGCCTGACAAATATTCAGAAGACTATGCAGTTCCATTTTACCATAAAACTTTACAGCATTTCACATTTCATCATACATTCAGTTTCATTAGGAATAAATTTAGACAAAATAACAAACAACGGCTTTTCCTGTTCAACAAGGATTCCCCGAGTTCGACAGTGACGAGGCAAACAAAATGCCTCTCATCCCTTGATACCAAAGGAACGAGAGGCATTGGGGCATACGTTGGGCGTGTATGTAGGTGCGAGGATGAATGCCTAGAATCTTCGGAGGAGGCTCCAGCCCTAGGGCCGCAAAGAGTTGCACTTGTTTGGCCGTCAGTTTGGTTCGCTGATCAAGGCCGCCGTTTTTTGAAGAAAAATGTCCAATTTCATTTGCCTAAAATGGCCTAAAAACTGTCGAACTCGGATTCTTGGCACTTAAATTTCTTGAAAAATTATTCGTTTTTTAAATAAAAAACGTCCTGCCTTTGCCGCAGAACGTGTTAATTCAATTTGCTGTTAATAGACTCAAATATCTCTTTTATTTCTATAACTTTTTTTGGCGGTAAATTTAATTTCTCAGATATCTCCTCAACCGTCTTTCCTTCAAGTAATAACTTCACAACAGCTAATGCGTTTTCTGTATTTTTTTTATAACTTTGCTCTAGCCCTGAAATCATAAAGGACACCTCCTCTTGATTCGAATTTTCAATGAGGCTTATTATTTCTCCAGACTGTTCTTCTGGGAACCTATTGATTAGTATATGTTTTACCCAATTTTTAAATACCAAGAAATCTTCCCGCGGGATATATTGGAGGACTCGTGAAATGGTGTTTAATCTTTCAAAGATCTCTTCTTCATTCTTGACGGTACGATCAAGATAAAATATAGACGATATCAAGTTCTCGTTATTTATTAATTCATCTTTTTCCATTCGATTGATGTCCAATAAGATATATTTGAAATCTAATACTTGTTCACCAAAGAGTTCACCTTGATGGAAGTAGTCTTTAAACGCTAATGGAGCAGTCCATTTATTTTGGCCATTATACTCTTGAGATGACTTTCTTTCAATCTATTTTTTTACATCCGCCCACCGTCCCGAAGCGTCGGCAACGCTTGATCAATCGGTGTCCCCGATAACTGTTGAAGATACGGGATGTTCTGACGCATCACATCCGCCAACAACCGTCCTGCCTTCCGTTTGGCCTGTTCGATCCGCTTGGGCTTCGTCGGGGTCGAGACTGCCCTCCGGGGCTCTTCCTCCTCCAACTGCCCCTTTCTCCGCCATATTCCGTCGATTCGGGCCACCATCTCCTTCAGAAACGACTAAAGTCCTTGGTCTTTCCAGCTGCGGCGGGATTTCACCCGGTACGCGAACCGGCTCATCACGCTCTCGGCGTGGCCCATCGGACGCATGCCGGCCGTCTCCACCCCTTGGCTTCCACCAACAGCACCCGGCCATGCCGTTGGGAAACAGGGTGGTGCAGCGAGACAGGGGCCGCCAACACGTTTTGAAGAGTTCTCAACAATTGTTCCTCCAGCTCTTTTAATAAAGGCCATTCTGTGGTAAGATGTTTCATGGACTCTTTCCCTCCTGTTTTCGGTTGATGTGGACAATCACTATCATAGCAGGGAGAGAGTCCTTTTGCATGAGATCCGCTTTTTCCTACCGCGCTTCGCTTGGTAGCCCCGACGAGCGTCGCGAACAAAAGTTCGCAACTCTCATCGGGGATCCTTCCTGAACGTTACCCACAAATATTTTACTCACACTTTCGGATGACGAGATTCAACTGACTGCTGAAGCGGTTGGATATCGTGATTCGTCTCGAACCTTTACGTTGCGCGAGTGGATTCACTTCTTCCTGCTAGCCGCCATGCATCAATGGAAAAGCTTTCGCCACGGAGCCGATGTGGGGCCTCTATACGGATGGCCAAGATTCCTTTGGAAATCCGGGATGGCCGCTGCTTTCTTTGTTTGAGTATGCCTAAATTTATGGAAGGCGCGTGTATAATTTTGGATAATCAACACTCGTGATATCTCCTAAATATCCAACTAACAAATATGAAGTAAAACTTATATAAGAAATTGCCATTGATATTGTGCTTTTTACCCTACCTTGGAAATTTGTTTTTACATTAGATTGGATTAGTGTATCAGAATTAATCCGTGTACTAACAAAAAATAATCCCATCAAAAAATAACCTATTACTGCTTGGATTAAACCATTAGAGTTAGAAAATATAATAATAGAACCGGCTAAACAAAACATGCCTATACTTAAGAATTTGTGTTCATCTATTTTACTAGTAATTTTTAATAATAGAAACCCTCCTACAATAGCACCAGCAGCCCATGCAGAATCTATTATTCCAAACTCTTTTGCACCAAGTTTCAAAATTTCCCCAGTGAATGACGGTAACAGTACATTAGAAGTATAAAGAGCAATATAAAGAATTAACTGAATAACTGCTATACATAGTACTAATTTATTGTATTTTAGATATTGAACTCCTTCTAAGAATCTACTAAAAAAATTAGAGGATTTTTTAGAATCATTATTAGGTAGTACTATATTATTTCTAACCAAAAAGGTAAAAAAGGCTGACACATAAAATGATACAGCATTTAATAACATTACAAAAACCGGACTAAAATGCATCATAATAATCCCACTAATACTTGTTCCTATTAGTAGACCCAATTGATTAAACATACTACTCAGGGAATTAGCAGAAAGTAGATTAGTTTTAGGAACTATCTCACGAACTAATCCTCCGGAGGCCGGTAAGTAAAATCGATCTCCTATTGACATCAAAAAAACAATTAAATAAACTTGCCAGATTAATAAAACATCTAAGTAGTACAATATAGGTATAATTAATACTATTGTCCCTCGAAAGCAGTCTGCAATTATACATACTACTCTTCTATCCCATTTATCAATTAATACACCTATCCATGGGGAAAATAGGATGCCCGATAAGCTTGAAGTAGCAAGCAACCATCCCATTGAAGACGAACTACCAGTAAGTTTATAAAGAAACCATGCTATCCCTATAAATTGCATTCCATTTCCAATAGAAGAAATAGTTGTACCTATAAAATATTTTCGAAAAGCAGTATTAACTAAAACAGATTGTGATAATCGAAGCAATTTGTTCACTCCACTTCAATGGATAGTTTACCCAATGCAGCCTCAATGTTTTCCAACACCTCTTTTTTTGTTCTACCTTCAGCTATAATATACCCATATCTTTCAGAAGAGTTTGTAAATGGTTTGATCTCTGCTCCTACCTCTAAATCAATTTGACACTTTTTGATTCCTGGGCTTTTCCTAACTTCTTCTATACCCTCAATTTTTGTAATTTTCCCCGGAGCAAAATTAAAATACTGAATTGCAGCTGCGCCACGATCTTCTTTTAGCTTAACCTTTGGAATTTTTCCTGCTAATCCTTCAAATAAAAGAGTAAACATGTCAACCCCATATACCATTTCTACTAAATCATATATAAAATCCCCACCAGCACGAGTGTGAGATTCAATAATGTATGGACCATCATCTGTAATAATAATTTCAGTATGAGAAGGTCCCATCCAATGGTTAATACTTTTTAGAAATTCTATTGTTAAATATTTGATTTCTAAAATTGTCTTTTCAGGTAATGAACTAGGAATACAATGTCCAGTTTCAACAAAATAAGGACTGCCCGTAGTCATTTTATCTGTAACGGCTATTATTGTATGTTTGCCATCCCAAGTAAAAGACTCTACACTAACTTCAACTCCATCCATAAATTTTTCCGCTAAGACGACATTCGAATCGTATTCTTTTTGAATAGAAGATAAGGCTTCTTGGATTTGATCTAAATCGGTTATTTTATGTATTTGTCTACTACCTGTTCCATAAACCGGTTTTAAAATGATTGGAAATCCGACTCTGTTAATAAATTCAACTACATCTTCCACTTTGGTAATAGCTTTAAAAGGAACAGATTTTAGACCATGCTTAACTAAATGTTCTCTCATTCTTACCTTATCTTTTGTAAGAAGTACAGGATCTATTGGGTTACCTTTAATTTGTAGCATATCTTGAATATACGCTGCCGTTAAAAGTCCTTTCTCTTGCATGGATACAACACAATCAAAGGGTTGTTTTTGGTGTAATATGCGTATTACATCTAAAACGTTAAGATCATCTATTGAAAAAGTGATAAGCTGTTCTATATAATTAAAATCCTCGAGTTTAATTTTATCTTTTTCTTGAACTACGGTTAATTCAAACCCACATTGGACAGCTTTACGGTATAACCGGGTCCAACCTCCAATCATAATCATTCTTTTTCTTTTCATTGCATTAAATTCCATTAATGAACACCCCTTGTATAATAAGTTTAGAAATAATTTTTAAGCAAATTTCCAGTTCCATTGCTGTTCCTTGACAACTTCATTTATTGAGGGGAGGGGGGGACGAGGCTCCCCTCCCCATAGAAGAAATACGGGGGGCGGACTTTTCGCGATACTCTCGGATAATGATCTCGAGGATCATCGGGGAACCTCTTCTCTCCCCCTGTAGCTTTGACTACTTGTTAAGTCTGTTTCCCCGGCTCCTGTTTGAACTTCCAACCAGTAGGTTGTTCCCGTTGGCACCCCATGCTGGAAGTGGCGACTTCCAGGGCTGCCCATAGCCCAACGTGAGTTCTTATTCGCGAGGGCGACTGGTCAACAGACTCAGCCATCCGAAATTCTTATCTGCATGGAAGCCACTTCGTCCTTAGTTGGTATCCGGCTATGTTCTTCCATCAACAGGAGTCCATACAGGCTTGGAATTTCAAGGTGTTTACGATCAATCCCAAGCTGATTCGCAAATTTAAAGATGCTTATGTCGACTTGGATAAAACCGATGACCTCGATGCTTGAGTCATTGTCGATCGGCCCCGTTTTGGCCACCTCAAGATGACGACAGTCATGGAGGAGCAATTATCGTTCTCCTGCGCCTCACCCGCATGCGCTGCTATCTCGTACACCATCTGACACGAGAAAATACCGCAGGACTTTAAAATTAAGGAATGTTTTATCGACTTGATGATACAATAATGTTTAATTTTGACCGTGCTTCATAAAGATGCTTCATGATTTCCTCTTTGTCTTCCCCAAAAGCTGATATTACTCCTAGCCCATCAGCTAATCCTTTAGGATTATGAGAAACTAAATCTCCTAATTCATGTTCTAAATAAATATTTTTTATTCCTGGTACTTGATATGCTAAGTCTATACCTTCTATGTTTTTTAAAATCCCAGTTTTATCCGAAAAAATACGTAAATATGCTCCTATGCCTCTTCTTTTACTTTCAAAGGAAAACGGCATCCCCATATACATTTTTATAATTTCTTCATGTATGCTTCTTCCAAAAGACCAATTCATCATTAAAGATATGGATCCTCCAGCTAATCTTGGATTAATTTCGACGATTCTAGGACCATCCTCTGTAATAATAACTTCGGTATGTGCTGGTCCAAAGTCAAAGTTGATAGCTTGTAATGCATCTATTACCATTTGTATAACTTCGTGTTCGTTATCAATTTTGGCCGGAAAAGAAGCTGTTTCAGCAACAAAATACGGGGGTTTCCCTACTGTACGATCAGTAATACCTAGTACATAAACTTCATTTTGATAGGATATAGTTTCTACACTAACTAAAGGACCTTCTAGATATTCTTCTACTAACAACTTAGGATATTTTTTAACCCCTCTATAATAAATTGGATTATTCCGATGAAATTCAATTGGTTCTTTAAATCCTTCTGGACTCGTAATAAGTACTACATTGTCACTTCCCTGACCATCAACAGGCTTTAAAATGCATGGGTATCCTATTTTGTTTCCAAACTCAATTGCTTCTTCTAAACCATTTACAAGAGCAAATTTAGGAACTTTAATATTACTTTCATATAACGCTTTTCTTGTGAGAAATTTGTTTCTTGAAATCTCTACAGCTAATGGATTTGTTCCAATTAATCCAAGGTTTTTAGCTAATAAAGAAGCCTGCAACATCTCTAAATCGTAAGTTCCTATTACCCCATCTATTTTATAAATGTTATTATACTCAATAATTGTGTCTATTAACTTGTTAATATTATGATGGGTATCAATGACTAGAATATTATCTACGTATTCAAGAATGGAGGAACCAAGTTGTTTCTCCATTTTGAGATAGTGCGTAGGTTTAAATGAAACCAATGTCACGAATATTCCTAATTTTTTTGCCGCCTTTAAATATTCTATACCTGATGGACCACGATTTAATTCAAGCATTAATAAATGTTTTTTCATAATTAATCCCCTACTTCGGTTTATTTTTTGATTTTGTTTTATCTTTGTAAAAAACAAAATGCTTTTAGATTTAAAATTAAATGAAAAGTATATTTTGTAGGATTCACAGAACCAGACTAAGTGGAGGTAAAATTAATTTTGCACGTTTATTTGTTATTACCACAGTACAGCCTTCTTTATTATATAAATTGAAATAAAGGTTTTCTCCCGTTCCACGGCGAATAAATACAAAGAGAAAATAGGGGAACGGAGAGAAAATATGATGCCAAATCACAAAGACGAGATCGAAAAGTTGTCCACTGCCATGAAAGAAGCAAAAAGTAAACGAGCATATGAACGCTACCAAGCGATTTATCTTCATTTGCAGGGATATACCAAAGGAGAAATCGCAACGATTATTGGTCGATCCAAGAAAACTATTTATAACTATATTCATGCCTACGCCCAGCGCGGTCTTGATGGACTGGAGATGAAATACTCACCTGGCGCCCCACGTCGATTGACCCCTGAGCAGGAAAAAGAGCTGGCTTTGATCATTGAACATCAGCTCCCCGTAGATGTGGGATTCGAAGCAAAATATAATTGGACGCTTGCGATAATCGCTGAACTCATTCAACAAAAGTGGGGGCCAACATACACGCTTCGCGGAACAAGTGACATTCTGCATCGGTTAGGGCTAAGCTATACGAAACCGACCTATACACTAGCCAATGCCGATGAAGAGAAACAAAAAGAATTCGTCGAAATCACCTTCCCTGAAGTAAAAAAAAACTGGTAGATGGGAACATCGCCCATGTCCTCTTTCAAGATGAGTCGATGATTCGTGATTACCAAGCGATTCAAAAAACATGGTTTGTCAAAGGAAAACAACGAATCATTCCGACGTTTGGAAAACATCAAGGGCTGAAGTTGATTGGCACGTTGAACTACGAAACAGGGGAAGTGTTTTGCATCGAAGAAGAACGCTATGACGCGGAAACATTTCTTCGATTTCTTCAACTTGTGTTAGAACGCTATCCCACAGGCAAAATAGTGATGATTTTAGATAACGCTCGAATTCACCATGCCAAACTCATTCAGCCATTTTTAAAAGAACACGAAGATCGGTTAGAGCTCGTCTTTTTGCCACCATACAGTCCGCAATTGAACTTGATTGAAGGGCTATGGAAATGGCTGGAATCAGACGTGATTTACAACGTGTTCTATTCGAGTGTGCAAGAAATTAGAAAGAATGTCCAAGCCTTTATTCAGCGAATCAACCAGAAACCAGAACAAACGATCGATCGTTTGTGTGTTCAGTTGTAAATCTTTAATTCAACTTATATAACATCTAAATATACTGTCTCAGAAAGAGACATAGTACGAGATACTATATCACGTGTTTCAAGTTCTTTGGCAGGATATTTATCCATTATTCTTTCGCCATTTTTATTTCTCATTACAGCTCCTAGAGAAAAGAGCTTAGTACCGATATCAAAACTTCTAGGATGTACTAACCAGTAAGGATAAAATTGTACAAATTCCATATCAATTAAAGTTGCTCCATGTTTCCATGCCATAAAAATACCTTCGCCTTTTACATCCGAAGGATTATCAGTATAACGATATAAAAAACCTAGACCCCCAGTTGCTAAAATAGTTTTACCAGCGATTAAAGCAATGTTGTTATTCTTATGTTCAGCGTTTTAATTCAGGATGTTCGACTGCCAATTTTTCCAAATGTTCATTATACTCTTTTAAATCTGTTTTCCAGTGAAGATTTTCCGACTCATCATGTTGCTTACTACCAATAGTAACAATTATCGCTCCAGCAATTACAAAAATAATAAGAAGAACCATCATTACCTGATTTGATCTTTGAAGATAGAGTTTCATATTTTCATTTCTAACTAAATTAATAAAATTGTACAAATTACTCAATAGTACCATCTCCCGTCATTTGAAGAAATTTATCTTCTAGTGTGGCCGAAGCTATATTAACATTATATACATCGATTCCGTGCTCCACGAGGGCATTAACAATTAAAGGTACGTTTTCCTTATTAGTTTGAACAAATATATTATTTTCACCCGTGGTGCTAGTTGAGCGTCAGCGCTCAACCAGCCCTAGTGTGACCAAGGAATAAGCCAACAAGATGCCATCGAGTGCCACTTCAAACCCGGCCATGGAATTCGCTCGAATGTCGGTGATCCGGTATTGGTCTACGAGAATCGAGTAAATCCAATATAGGAAGCGTTCGGCAAAGCATAACGCAACTGAGCGGCAAATCCGCCCGCAAAACCGGCTTGGGTGCGATGTGCTTCATCGGCAATCACAACAATGTTTCGTCTTTCCGATAAAATAGGGTGTCGGGTTTCTCCTTCTTTTTTACGGAATTTTTCAATAGTGGAGAAAATAATTTGTCCCGCTTCCCCTCTCAGTAATGTTCGCAACTGTTCGGTACTTTCCGCGTGATGCACATGGCCGATGTATGATTTCCCCTGCACAAACGTATCATGCAACTGTTCGTCTAGGTCATTACGATCCACTTGAATGACAATAGATGGATTTTCCATTTCCGGGTGGCGAGACAAAATTCCTGCGAAAAATAACATGCTTAGCGATTTACCCGAACCCGTTGTATGATACATTACCCCGATTTTCCGATCCCCATCCGGACGCGTTGCACGGATCGCTTCATTGACAGCGAAGTTTACGCCAAAAAATTGGTGATATTTCGCGCCAATTTTTGTAATTTTACTTCCTTCCTCCAAAAAGACAATAAAATTACGAATATAGTTTAATAGACGGTCTTTTGGAAATAATCCTTCAATCAGCGTGCGCATCGTATTGGCGCGGTTGTTATCGACATTTCGTCCATCAATCGATTTCCATGAGGCAAAGAAATCGTAATCGGCAAACGGCATTCCATGCTTCGTTTCCACGTTATCGGAAATGACAACAAAAGCGTTGTAGTTAAATAATTGCGAGATATCATACGTATAGTTTTGGATTTGGGTATATGCATCATAAACAGTCGCCTGCTCGTTGTTCGGGTTTTTTAACTCAAATACAATCATCGGCAAACCGTTAATATATATAACGATATCTGGACGGCGGGACATGCGTCCTTCAATCGGTAATTGATTGACCACTAAAAAGTCATTGTTCTCCGGATGTTCCCAATCGATCGGGAAAACATGAGGCGTGTACGTTTCATCGTTTACCTCATAAGAAAATTCAATTCCTTTCGTCAACATTTGGTGAAAATGCATATTTCGGTTAATCAGTTTTACCCCATCCGGCGCCGTCAAAATTTGAGCAAGCCTTTTGATTTCTTGTTCCGGTATGGCCGGATAAGCCTTCTTTAAGAAGGCTTCCAACCGACCGTAAAGAACTACCTCGTGAAGACTGTCCCGCTCTCCACGCTGAAACAATTCCTGCGCATGAAGATAGTCATAACCTAACCGTTTTAAACGTTCAATCGTCGTCTCTTCAAATTCCGTTTCACCTAGAGGTCTCGTCATGTTGCTTGCACCTCCTAGTCGAATCTATATCCAATTTAAAGTACTTCTTCTACTTGTTTTTCTGCTTTAGATACATCAATTTCACCTGATAAAAGGCGAGGGAGGAGATAGTCTCTAATGTCTTGTAACTCTTTGTTTTCTAAAGTGTTTGATAATATTTGTAAAAACATAGGTTTTACTTTCTTCTCAAATTTAATTGCAAAATCCTTATTAAACGGTAACTCTAATGATTTTAATGTATCTTTTGTTATAGTGTTAAATACAGAACCATGTGACTGACTAATCAAGGTATTTATTGAACTTTTTAAGGTTAAAAATACAAAACAGTCCAGTTCATCTTTTGCCTTTACTGCGTAGCACGATTGGTTCATAGTCATCTCTTTACCTATAATACTGATGTTTCCGATTGTACCTCTTGCCGATAAAACTGTTGAGAATGATGGTAATAATTTTGTGGAACTATTATTCAGCCCTGCTTCAGTTATTTTTTTCTCTGTTTCAATGATCACAGCTGAATTCAAATCCTTTACCGAAATCCAAGGAATATTACCATCCCAATATTCTGCAACTGTTGTTTTAGGTGTTCCTCCACCAATAATACTACCAAACTCCTCTATTGAAACTCTCTCTAAATCCCCATTCTCAACAAACCAATGTTTGTATAAGGTCATAGCCATTTCTTCTAATGTACTGTTAATACGTTTATTTAAAGTAATCTTATAGTTAATGGAGTGCAATATATCGCAGATTTTTCTCTGTACATTTATTGGTGGTAACAATATTGATAATTTTTTTAATGAATCAATAGTTATTGCTTTTTGCGTTGAACCTATTGTAATTTTATCTATTTCTCTTTTTCCTACATCAGATTGAAACCAATAATAAATATACTCACTTAAAACATCTGAACGAAAGTTTTTAAACCATGTTAAATTTCCGTCTTTAAAATAAAATTTATCTTCCTTTTTCACAAGATAGGGTACACCTAACGTACCCACAGATGTCAGTAATAAATCTCCTTCAATTGGTACACCATACTTTTCCTTTATCTCTTCATATCTTTCTGTAGATATATATAAAGTTTCATTTATCGGTTCATCATGATGTTTCTTAATAATTTCTTTTGATCTGTAGAAAGGAATACCCTCATTTACATATTCCTTCATAAATATCCTTTTACTTGAACTTATATCACAAAGATCTCCCATAGACTCTAATTTCCATTCTTTTTTTATCAAACCAATCCCTCCAAGTCTCTCTTAATCTTCTCTTGAAGGCGATTCGATTCTTCAAATTGTTCCAAGAGACGCTGTGTTAATTCAGCCATTTTTTCTTCAAATGGTATATCATCCTCATCTGATACTTCTGTTCCAACATAAATGCCCGGTGTTAATTTGTAGTCATTTGCCCGAACTTCTTCAATTGTTGCAACTTTACAGAACCCAACAACGTCTTCGTATCCTTCTGCCCCTTCGTATTTATAGGCACGATAAACGGCTGCGATTTTATCAATTTCCTCTTTAGACAACGCTTTTTGCTTACGACTAACGAGGGTTCCCATTTTACGAGCATCGATAAACAAAATTTCATTTTTTCTTGCCCGATAGCCGTTTTTGCCGTCACGGTTTTTGCTTAAAAAGAATAAGCAGCATGGAATGCCTGTTGTAAAGAACAGTTTTTCAGGCAATTGAACAATGCAGTCAATATATCCCTCGTCCACTAATTTTTGACGAACTTCCTTTTCCTCTTTGACATTCGTTGTCATCGCTCCGTTTGCCATGACAAATCCTGCGGTGCCTGCATCATTTAAATGGTATAGAAAGTGTTGCATCCACATATAGTTCGCATTGCTGTTTGTAACAGGCCCAATTAAGCGCGGGTCATTCTTTGATAAACGATCTGCTCCCCAATCTTTTTGGTTAAATGGCGGATTGGCAATAACGTAATCGGCCTTTAAATCAGGGAACTGATCGTTTAATAGCGAGTCTCCTAAGCGAATTTCTGCATTGATGCCATGCAACAAAATGTTCATTTTTCCAAGACGTACGGTCGTTACTACATTTTCTTGCCCGTAAAACGAAAGAGCGTGTTTGTTTGGAGCATATTCTTCACTTTGTATAAACATCCCACCGCTGCCGCACGCAGGATCAAACACAATCCCGCTTTTCGGCTCCAGCATAGCAACAAGCAACTTAACGATACTGGATGGCGTAAAGAATTCTCCGCCTCTGTTGCCTTCGGAAGCGGCAAAAGAACTAATAAAATACTCATATGTACGGCCCAATATATCTACACTGTCATCCGTATTGGCGCTAAATACATCACGAGAAAAAATTTCGATTAATCCTGCTACGTTTTCAGGTGGTAAGTTCGAACCTTGGTAAATTCGCGGCAATATCCCTTCCAGTTCTGGGTTTTCCTCTTCAAGACGCTTCATCGCGTTATCAAGAATCTCTTTGATATTTGGCTGCTTGGCGTTTTTCATAATATAAGACCAACTTGCTTCTTCAGGCACTACAAAGACGTTTTCCGCCTTATATTGGTCCGGATCGGTGATAATGACTTGCCGCATTTCATCATCTTCCGTATACCAATCGCTGCTTGGATCTTTTACGATTTGCTCTAATTCTTTTCGGCGCTTTTCATACTTGTTAGAAAGGTAGCGCAAAAAGATTAACGGAAGAACATAGTGTTTATAATCAGCAGGAGCCACACTCCCGCGCATTTTATTTGCCGCCTCAAACAAATCCTTTTGAAAATCGATGTCTGCTTTTACAGTCATACTCTGCCTCCTGTTTCTTTATCTTTTTCATACTAGGATTTGTTGAAAAACAAAAGTAAAGACTTGAAATCATTAGGATGCTCCAAAGTGTTCCAACTTTAATTATACAGCGTTCCCTATTCCTTAGAAACTCTATTATAACGACTCAACTTCTTACCAGTAGATGCAGAATAGTTTTTATAAATGTATTCTGATAAAGCTAATGCATCATCCTGTATTTTCTCCACATCCCATTTATCGTTGGATAAACGCTTCTTTGCGGTTAGAACAATATTTCTATATCCTTTCTTTATTTCCCAATCATACGCAAAACTGACTTGTTGATTAGCTTCCATAAGTATGTTCCGGATTGTTTCAGCATAATCCTGTCTGTGTAGCCAGATGTTTGGTTCTCTTTGCCCATGGCCGTCACAACTCATAGAAGTATATAACCCGACTTTATTTAATGCAAATACTAGACTAGCAATCCCGCTGTCCAAATCTAATATAGAGAGGTCATTGTCCGGATTATGATTCCATGCCGCTGGGACTTCTTGTGGTCTTGAAACAGAAAACCAGTTCCATCCTTGTCGATG
The DNA here is from genome assembly GCF_002217665.1 of Geobacillus uzenensis. Lineage (NCBI taxonomy): Bacteria > Bacillati > Bacillota > Bacilli > Caryophanales > Anoxybacillaceae > Geobacillus > Geobacillus uzenensis. Next base: position 98,919 of record NZ_NEWL01000005.1, on the reverse strand, counting down.
AAAAAACTCTATTTGCTGGAATAGTGCATCCGAAACAAGGGTATTCGGCTTCAGCCGAATCCCTTGTTCGCCAATGCTAACGCCTATTTGTAATGCTGTTAATAAACTGACCATTTCGATGAAGTTAGATTTTGAATACCATAGATCCAAAACTAATTCCTCATCTACTACGTTCACCCAAAATCCTCGTCTTCTTAAACTATTTCTTAATTCAAGAAGAAGTTTCTTTTTCAACACTCATTCCCCCTGCTTTGTCATTGGTCGGATAAAAGCTCCGATGCCAAATTTTTGATAAGCATCAAAGTATTTTTTCTTTCTCTCTTCATAAGCTTTGCGAATTAATTCATCTGCCTCTTCCAATTGTCTAATCATCTCCTGTTGCTGCTCAATAGGAAGCAAAGGCAGCTCGATGGAGCGAATATCATTTGGAGTTAAAACTGTTGCAATAGATCCGCTTTGATGAGCTTCAAAAAAGTATTGGCCAATCGGACTTTCTAAGAAACGTTTGACGTAGACAGGATCGACTTCTTTTGTAGAATGAAGGCGAATGATAATAAACATATTCGATACTAAAATCGTTCCATCGTATTCCGGAACAATGGCAATTTTCTGTTGGGTTCCCCTGCTTGACACTAAAATGTCCCCCGGCTGTGCGGTAACACGCTGTACATCTCTTGTTTGAATCGGAAATTCATCAATGGTTTCAAATCGTATTTCTCCATTTTCGATATCTCGTATTTGAATAACAGGGAATAACTCCCCGTCTGCACTTTCGATTTGTCTGCGGGTTGGAAGATTCACGCCGCGGATGACCTCCGCAATGTCCCCGATCTGCACAAGTTTTTCCGCTTCGCTTTCGTATTTTTTCTTATTAAAGACGATCTTGCCGAATTCTGTGTCCAGTTCCACATGAATGAAGTATAAGGATGGGTTTAAGTCCCAATTATTTTCGGCAATTTCATCTATAGTAACAATGCGTGAGTATTTTTCTTTGTTTTCATATTCCTCGAGCGTTTCAATGATTTTCTGGACATGTTTGGAAGTCAAATATTTCTGTGTTCTTGTCCGCTCATAATCCCCTTCGGCATTAATGAATTGCACTTTGCCTTTTTTGTGGCTTGGTTTATGTTTATTCAATAGAAGAAGCGCCACCTGAATACCCGTTCCGCTAAATAAATTGTTTGGAAGGGAAACAATGCTTTCGATTACATCGTCTTTTAATAGGATGGAACGAATTTTTCTTTCTGCCGCACCTCTAACCAGTGTTCCAAAAGGAACGATTAATGCCGCTTTCCCTTCCTGATTTAAAGACGCCAATGCATGTAATATAAAGGAATAATCTCCTTGTGATTTAGATGGAAGATCATATAATTCAAATCGATGATAAGGGTCATTGATGGCAAACTCATATCCCCAATCTCTTAAACCGAATGGGAAATTCATCATAATATAGTCAAATTGCATCAGACGCCCATTTTCGAGCCATTTCGGGTCACGAATGGTATCACCCAATTTCATATCTCCCTGTTCTGGCAAGATATGATTGACAAACAAATTCAGCTTGCCAATAACATATAACTCTTCGTTAATCTCTTGTCCATAAACAGAAATATCTTTTCCTTTGCCTTTAGCGTATCGGTAGGCATCAACCAGTATATTTGCAATTCCAGCGGTTCCGTCATATACGGATCCCGTAATTGGCTTTAATGCCTGAATCATTAGCTGTGACAGGCCATCAGGTGTGAAGTCATAACCTTTTGAAGATGCAAGCAGCTCTTTTATTAATGTTTCAAAAAAAACTGTCGTAGCCTCGTTATTTTGATACTCCGTTTTCGTTAATCCATATCGTTCAAGAAGGACCACTAATTTATAAAGAGTGGTTTCCTCGATGTTCTTGAATGTATCGTTAAGAAACACGCCAGAGAGTGAAGGCTCTATGCTTTCAAGCGTACGGTATAAAGATTGGATGGTCTCTTTTACATTTCCGCGGCGATTTTTAAGTTCTTCCCTTGTTATGATGTTTGTGAGCTTCTCACCATATTTTTCATTCTCCATGGCAAAAAACAAAGTATGCAGCTTTAATAATTCTATTACTAATCCTTTTTCCATTTCCTTCTTGTCGAATTGATTTGTCAATTCATAAATAAACGGTAATGCTTTTTCGTTGTTCATCACATTTCCTCCTTAATTTTTTCAAAAGGAATTTTCGATTCCTTTATTAGATTGGATTGGTACAAAAAAATTTCCTTATGCAAAAGATTGTTCATTGTATTGTGACGCTAAAACAAGGTATAACTGATGATCCTTACGTTGTAAATATAGCATATCGATGAATTTTTATAAAGGGTATTTTTAATTCTTTTTATGTTTGGTTACGATTCCTCAAAAAACAGGAATTATGAACCATAATTTGAGCCATGATAAATGTAATAGAGGGGGATGTTTTTTGCAAGGAAAAAGTGCAGAGTATTGCAGTATATAAATTCGTTTATATTGCATAAAAATTCAATCTGAATTCTCGCTATTGAGGGCTTGACATGGAGCCTCTGCAACCATGATTCTTTTGCCAAGCGGCCAGCTGTAACAGATTTGGCAAACCCAAACAGGTTATCATGGCTACCCCTCCATGTAAAGCCCCTCTGCATAACCATTTGCATAAAAATTTTGCACATCTCTGCACTTTAATTTTGCAATAAACAGGGGGACCCAAAAGCGATCGCTTTTGGGAAATCCTATTACAAAACTTAGATAATCCTCCCAACCAGAAATTAAACATCAATTGGAAAGAATATACCTGAATGCTCTTCTACGATAAACGAACCTTGTTCAGTTATTTTTAAGGAGAAATGTAATTCCTCTTACCTCTTCGTGATTCACCTCATCTTCGCGCCCAAACGAATAAATCACTTTCGCTTTCACATAGTTGGCCTTTGGATCCTATTCGTTGTGAGCCAACTGGAGATACGCCACGGTCGTTCCCTCTTTGTTTTTGCGTATCACTCTTCGTATGTACATGCCCATAACGAAATTCAGCTGTTTTAAAAGTTAAAACAAACCAGTCGTATGCCTATGAAATTCGGCGTTTTTTCGAGGATCCACATCGCAAAATCCTTGATATAACAGCATTTTGGCCATTTTCATTTGCCTAAAACGGCCTCAAAACTGTCGAACTCCGGTTGATGGGTATGAGTAGAATGCTATTATTAATCGTTAAAATGAAAATTTAAAAGGATAGATACTGTGAACGAATCTATCCTTTTCAATAATTTACCTTACTATAGAATTTGAAAGCCTAAAACAGCTGGCTAAGTGGTATTTCATCATAATATTCCCTGAACTCATTTAGAGCTTCATCAATATACTTAATACCATTTAGGCTCATTATCTCACCTTTAATTGTTAATTTTGTGATTTGAATTTCAGGAGGGTATGAAGTAATTTTTTTTAGTTTCGCACTTGGAATATGATAAATAAAAACATTTCCGCCTACATGGACAGTACCAAAACCATAACCAATAATTACAGCGATGTTATTATTATCTATCCATATCGCATATTTGGGTATATTTTGGTCTTCGTCTGGTGAGATAATTTCTTCAATGTATCCATTTTGCAAATTGTATAAATATAAACTACCAAGGCATTCCCATTCTAAAGGATTTATATAGATAGCCATTTGATTATTAGGAGAAAATACTGGCTTAGAGGGAAATTCACTAGCAATTACCGTTTCTTTACCATGGGGATCAATTTGAATTAATTTATTTTCGATCTCATCGTATTTTAACTTATACACTACACCAAACTCCCTTCATTAATATCTCCATAATATAATATATTTTTCGACTCGGGATATGTATATATTATTTCTTCTATAACTGCTAATGGAATAAACTTAATCTTAAATGGAAAGTCACCATTTGTGTTCAACCTATTAAACCAGTCAATTTGATTAGGTGTAGGATCAACTGTAATTACTAAAACCCAAAAATCAGGTTTGTGTTGACGAGCAGTTTGAATCTCATTAATTATTGTGTTGTTAGATGGCATTTTCCCCCATTTTTTGCACTGAAAAATCCACTTTCTTTGATATTCTAAGTTGAAGGGGAGTTCTTCAGTAGTATATGCAACAATGTCTCTACCACCATCTCCCCCTCCTTTTCCATACCATCTTCTGTCATGAAATCCCATTTTACCTAAAACGTAGAATATAAACTTTTCAAAATTTGAAGGTTTTACCTCTTTCCAATTAATCATATTATTTACCTCATTTACCTCCAAGTATTATCAGAATAATGTAAGCAACTTAAAATATCTGTGTTTTTAACAAAGCATATTTTTATTAATCAAGTAGAAGAAAAAGTTTAATATCATTTTCATCACTAGTTTCATTAGAATTTAGAGCCATCCTAGATCGGCTTTTTCAATCTTTCATTTTAATCGTATAATATTAACTTAATTGTAACATCTTTTTTCCTGTTCTTAAAGAATTATTCAAGGAAGAGGGTTATTCAAAGCGTGTGGAAGAACTGTCGAATCTTAAATTAACAGACTTAGATTTGGAGTTAAAACACATTCGGATCGTGGGAAAGGGGATGAAAGTCCGAACGGTGTCGATCTCGAATATCTTGCTGGCGGAATTGGAGGATTGGTTCGAGTTTCGCGCAGGAATGGCGAAAAAGAAGCCGCATATCGCTCAATCGCCATACGTCTTTTACAGTCAGCGATCACCGGAATTTTCGGTTCGGGACATTCAGCGAATGATCGAGAGTTACAGCCTTCCGAATAAAAAACTGACGTCCCATATGTTCCGGTATACGCTTTGTAAATGGATGTTAAAAGCGACGAACAATGACATCGAGAAGGTACGAAGGCTTGCTGGTCATAGCAATATCGCTACAACATCACGATATTTAAAAGAAAGCTATAGTGATTTGGCGGATGCTGTAGAGGCATTGCCGAAATTTTAACATTAAGACTGATGAAAGTTGATATTAAAAAGGATATCCCTTTAAAATTGTAAACTTTGGGGATATCCTTTCGATTATTTTGTAACTCAGTCTCATCTTTTAAATATGTCCAAGTATTTTTAACGCCACAGTACTAATTTTGAACTCTTAATAAAGGAACGTAAGGACCAACTTTACCTGTTGGTTGCATCTAGCTCCTTGAAGGGAATTTTACACAATATCTAGGATCTGAGCGATAGCTTCTAAAGTAACAGCTTATACAAATCCAGTTATTCATCTTTATCTTTAAATATGGTACCTAAATAAAGTTCATTCATTTCAACTATATCATCTTTTATTAACTTTAAGATCTGTTCGATATTTTCCTTATTTTCTAATTTATTAATAATTAAATCTAAGTACTTGTAAATCTGATATGATTTCTTGAAAGCTTTTATATGATTACTATATTCTTTGTTTTTTAACTCCTTCAGGAAATCCAAGTAAAATGTAAAGTTTAGCTGTGTATACACCGCTAGGAAAATTTCCTTTACTTCCTTTTCCTCCGCAATTTCAGCAGCCAAGTCGGATAAAGAGCCTTCCCCCATTATTTTTATGACTTTTTTTAATACTGCACGGTTATCTTCGAATTCATCTCTTATATTTTCGTAATGTTTTTCTTCGTTTTCTTTCTTTTCCCTTTCCTTACTCTTTTCTTGTAAATAAAATATGAAGAAAGCTACAATTCCAGAAAGTGTACTTCCAATCAATACAAAAGAAGCCCTTATATACATATCCAAGAGATCTACACTTTTTTCATCAATTAGGAATTTCTTATTAATAAGTAATAAAATAAGTGAAAAGCTTGAAAACACAGCTAGAAAGATTACTAATAAAATTAAGTGGAATGGTGTAATAGATTGTCTCTTTTCTTGTCTATTACCTGACATTACTTTTATCCCCTATACATTATATCTCTGTATCTTCTGATTTTTCGTTGGAGTTCCATTGATCTTTTGCCAATAGGTTTCCCATCTTTATAAATCAGTTCTTCAGCTGATTCTAGAGAAACTTCTTCATCTATCCCCCTTTCTAATACAGCTGAAGACGATTGTAATACATTAGAAAGGGGGTTATCCTTTAAATTTTTTTTAACTTCCTCCAGCAACTCTTCATTAATTCTAAATAGTAACTTTACCTCGCTTAAGTAATCAGGTGAAGAAGTAAGATTATCTTCAAAACCACATTCTCTGCATTTAAAATTAAATAGAGATTCTTCATCTTTAATAATGTTTATTTTACCACACCTATCACATTCATATTTAAATTGTTGTTTTATAATATGTTCACTATCAGTCAGTCCTAAAAAGAAGCGAATAGCTTCTTTTGGAGATTTCGAATACGATAATGCGAATCTATAAGGACTAAGGTACTCAGCTCCTAAACTAACCTCTTTTGCAATAAAATTCTGTAGCAAAGGAAAATATTCATCTAGAGGATATTCTTTGGCAAGAACTTCATTTTCATTGTATAAATCCCTTAATCTTTTGAATAACATACTCTTCCTTAATCCTCCTTTCGTCTACAGATGAGGCTAATGAATTCGATTGGGTATAATCTACATAATAATGAATTTCCAACACACTATGAATTTCTTTAAATGCTACCTCGACAAATGACAAATCCTCTTCCTTCTCTTTACCAGTAAGCCTTTTCATAAAATCATTCTTATTAAATCTCCAATAAACTCCAATCTCTGATATTTCTTCATATTCTTTTACCAAATCCTTTAGATTCCAGTAAATTTTAGAATAGTAAACAGGCTTGTGATCCTCGTTTCGATTGACTGACCTAGTTATTTTTCGATCAATAAAACCGAATCCAAAAATATAACCGCCGTCTTTAATAAAATCTTCTAGTTTCATGTTATGAACAGTATCTTGATATTTAACAGTCATTACTTTCTCTACAAAAGGATCTGGATTGGATATGTGGAGTTGCTCTTTCAAGTATTTAGAGATATTTTGTCTTAATTCTTTCTCCGTTAACTTGGTACTTTCCTTTTCTTCATTTTTGGCAACTTCTTTTTTTATTAATCTTAAGGACTTGTTAGATTCATCTAAAAACAATTTATATAAACCTTTATGTATTTTTGCTTCTCCAGGTTTTGACGCGATTAAAGCAATTGGTAATTGGTTGTTAACGAATTGATACATATAATTAATTACGTGTCTTAACTGTATGTTTGTAGTGTTCCTTAACAAATGTTGGTTTAAACGTATTTCCATATGCTTATGTTTAAAGTCTAGTATACACGAAACATAAAAAGCACATTTTTCTTTTTTTATACCTAATTCCGCCATTCCCAATTTAAAAAGAAAAATAATTCTGTTTCCTTCTTGTCTAATTGTAATTAACTTTTCATCTGGGTGTACAACTTGAGACAACTTACGTTCAATATATGGTGAATATTTACTCGATGTTTTTAGCTCTTGAAAGGCTTCATTTGCTGTTAAGTCTGTAGTTATATTCAAGTAATAACATCTCTCAGGAAACAAATGTACTATAGCCTCAAAGAATGTTTTATCTATTTCACTATCGTCAAAACCTTGGGATACCTGTTCATTTAATACTGTTTGAATTTTTTCGTAAGAACTCCCAGAAGCCTGTCTAAATAATTTATTAAAGTCTTCAATTTTTGTTTTTAGGTAATTTTTAAGTTGATTTATCCCAAAATTTCTAAGTAAGCTAAACTTATAGTCATATAAAACGTTATTTGTACTATTTGTACTAATAGTCATTTTGAACCACTTCCCCCAGTAATATTACAACATAATATTTTAGATTTTTTTGCCATTTTGAGCAATTACAATTATAGCATTCATGATAAATTTCTAATATAATCCAATTCCGGGCTTTTTTATCCATATGAAGTTCTGTCAATGCACATTATCGCTCTAGTTCTAAATGCTTAGACTTGGTAACTTGAAACTTCTCTAAGTGCTGATACTTTTCAGGATGAGGGAGCGGATCCGGTCTTAACTACAATAACCGATTTTGTTGCAAAGCATGGAATTTAATGCTTTCTTGAATTAATTTCCATTTTTGGTTTTTGAGGCATCCAACGAATGATTGAAAGTTACAGCCTGCTGAATAAAAAATTAACTCCACATATGTTCTGCCATACGTTTTGTAAGTGGATGCTAAAGGTGACGAACAGCGATATCGAGAAAGTGTGGAGTCTTGCTGGTTATAACAATATCGCCACAACATCGCGATACTTTGATACTTAAAGGACAGCTACAGTGATCTGGTAGATTTTATGGGGGTAATGCCCAACTATTAAAATAAATGCATTAAAAACCATTTATTTTATTATGGGTGATTTTAAATAAGTAACTATTCACCCCAGTGCTAGTGTATAAAAAAGCCCAGCACAAATAGGGCATTTCGGTCATAGAAAATGCCCTAGGTAGCGGAAAGAACTCGATCGATCGTTTCGCCTGCCAACAGAAGACATAATCCACTGTTTTGTTCTTCACAACCTTAACAGTAGAGGGAATTTTAGGAGCTGGCAAGCCTTTTTTTATGCCATGAAGCTCTGCACTTTTTTGTTGCAGAACTCTGTACTTTCATTTTGCACTAAACAACCGTGATTATAATTCAGCAATTAATATCAAAAAAGAAGGATTGCGCTTGTTAGAATTAGCATGAAAATACAAACTCCTGGAACAGGAGGGTTAGCTCGGTCGATTTTCTGTCATGAGACAGGATTACCCGAGAAGCCCCCACTTCAAGCAACCCGAAAGGGTGGTAAGTGGAGGGTAGTTCACATCAATCACTCCAAAAATCACACCAAGTCACCAAAAACACCAAAAATAACGAATGACAACAGAAATAAAAAATCCCTTGAAGCCTTGTGGCTCAAGGGATTTCACTTGATGATTCCGACTGGGCTCGAACCAGCGACCTCCACCCTGTCAAGGTGGCGCTCTCCCAGCTGAGCTACGGAATCATATTTTGTTGTCCGCTATCGAACACATTTTTAATTATATAGACGAGCATACACGTTGTCAACAACTTTTTTTTAAAAAATCGCTGTTCATGGTGAAAAAAGGGGAAGACGCCTTCCCCCTAAAGAAACAGCCCGTGTCGGAACGGTTCGAGCAGGAGCGGGGTGTAGTGGCGGCGGGCGGCTTCGTATTGCTCAATGATGCGGCTACGCTGCTTCTCAGCGCGGGCCACCGTTTTGACCAATTCGGTATCAAGCTGCGGGCTGGCGGTGGAAATGACGTACTGTTCGAGGCTGAGGGAGGCGGCGAAATCGAAGACTTTCAACCGGTAGCCGAGCATGACGGCCGGAACGCGGGCGGCCAGGGACAATAGGTTGGCGTGGAGTTTAAAGTTGACGGTGGCTGTCAATGGGCGGAGCCGTTCGATGAGCTGCTGTTCGTTGTATAACGTGCGGTCGAAGGTGACGCGCTCCGGGCAGTTGATTTTCTTGTACAGCCGCTCGCAGGCAGGGCGATCATTTGGCCAAACGATGTACAAGTAAATCCGATAGCCGGCGTCAATCCACGTTTTGGCCGCGCGGGCGAGGGCGTCTTCGACGAGCGTTTCATTTTGTCCGAATAAACGGTTGTATGTCGTCCCCCAGTTGATGCCGATCGTTTTTTCTGTCCTTGGCTGCTCGGCAGGCATGGCAGGCGACAGAAGCAGCCCGGGGTCGCCGATGACGCGGACGTTTGGCGAACGGGCGCCTAACGCATCTAAGACCGCTTCGCTGAGCGGGCCGCGGATGCCGGCGAAGGCGGCTGAAGCGAGGACGGTGCGGAACAGCTCGGCGTCGTTGGCGGAAAAATGACGGTCAAGCGCTGGCCTGGCGCCTGCGCGCAAGGCGTCCGTTTCCGCTTGGCCGATCCAGTCGATGCCGCTTCCCCATATCCATATTTGTTTTCCCGCTTCATGCGCTTGGCGCAAAACGGCCATATAGCCCGGAAGCAAGAGCGAGCCGCCGCCAAGCACAACGGCATCGTACGGAGCGGTGTCTTTCCAATTGACCTTGGGCGTTGACGGAATGATCCGAACGTCCGGAGCGTATTGGCGGGCTGAGGCGGCGAAGACGTTCCATAACAGTTCATCGCCGATGTTTTGAAATCCGAGCCAGCCGATGTACAGCACCTTTTTCATCGTTTCGTTTCCCCTTTCAACAATGATTCATACACGTTCAGCACTTGATCGACGCACGTTTGAATATGGAACTGGCGCATGACCCACTCCCGTCCGGCCTGGCCGAGTTGTTCGCGATATAGTGGGGATTGCAGGAGCCGTTTTATATCTTGAGAAAGGATGTAGCGGCTGCAGCCTTGGCGTGAGCCGTGGTCGCCGAAGTAGCATTCCCACGCGTCATCATACGAGTTCGGCTCGACGAGGCCGAAGTAGCCGTGATTGCCGGCGGCGAGCACCGGCTTGCCGCACGCCATGGCTTCTAAGGCGACTCGCCCGGTGCCGACGACGAGATCGGCGAGCGAGTAATATAGCGCCATGTCGCTTTGTTCGCCGACGAGGTGGATAAACGTCTCGCGGCACGTTTGGTGGATGAGATGGACCAAGTTCTCGACGTCCGAAAAGCGCGGCCCGTCTCCGACAACGACGGCATGCACGTTTGGAAACAGCCGTTTTATATCTTTGCACGCTTTTAAAAGCATAAAGCAAATGCTTGCCTTTGCCCAGGCGAGCCGGCTGCTGTAGACGATGACAAGGGCGTCATCCGGGATGCCGAGCGCCTGCCGTCCCTTGCGGCCGAGCGGGGCGAACTCGTTCGTGTCAATGCCGTTTGGAATGAGAAACCGCCTTGCCGCTAGCGGGCGAATATGCCGCTCGACGGGCGGGCTGACCGCGATGGCGGCTGACGCTAAGCGGAGCATCGTTTCCAATTCGGACGGCGGATAGTACGTGCCATGGGCGGTAAAGACAACCGGAATGCCACGGCGATGCGCTGCAAGGGCAGCGAGGATGCCGGATGGGGTTTGGTGAGCGTGAACGATCGAGATGTTTTCCTTCTGAATCACCGCTTCAAGCTGCTCGACGAGCCGTTCTTTCCGTTGCTCGTCTATGTCGATCGCCGCTGGAAAATCGATAGGATAAAACGGACAGCCAACGGCCCTGAAACGGTGGACGAGCGCCCCGCTGCGGGCGGCGACGGCGATGTGAATGCCGCGGGCCGCCATTTCCTTCGCCAAACTTAAGGTGTGTGTTTCCGTTCCCCCGAAATCAAGGCCGTCTAGCACCATCAAGACGCGCATCATCAACCCCCTCCTTTCTGGTAAAACTGGCGTGAGCGCTGTTTCGGATGGCTGCGGTAATAGTAAAGGATCTCAGGCAAGTTGTCGATTTCGAGCTTCACGTTTAAAAACTTGACAATAAACTCGTAATCTTCCGCGCCGTGAATGCGTCTTGTCGGCCCGCCGAGCCGATCGAAGACTTCGCCGCGGAACATAATCGTTCCGTGGCAAATGCAATGTTTGCCTTCGGCGTATACACGGCGGATGTCGCGCCCGTACGCCAGCCAGTTGGCGGGCGTCTGACGCTCGAAATGACCGTCGGGAAAGGCGGCGTAGTTTGTGCCGACCAAAGCGATGTTTGGGTGCTGGCGCAAAAAGGAAAGTTGTTTTTCCAACCGCTCGGGGTGAGAGATATCGTCGGCGTCATGGACGGCGATGTACTCGCCGGCGCTTAAAAAATAGCCGACCGTTAACGCCCCGGCAAAGCCGGTGTTGCGGGGCAGCTTGCTATACACGATCGGGAAAAACGGTGAACGTTGTTTCATCCATTGTTTTACCGTTTCTTCGCTTCGGTCCTCGGAACCGTCATCAACAATAATCGCCTCAAACTGTTGGTATGTTTGCTTGGCGAGTCCGTCGAGGCAGTCTTGAATGTAGCGGGAAGCGTTGTAGCATGGAATGACGACGCTGATGAAGTCATGTTTTCGCTTTGGCGTCATCATCAATCACCTCACCTACTATATATCGAGTTTTCTTCTTAACGGTGAGAGACGATCGTTGATTTTCTCGAAAAACAGTAGAATGTTCCTTGTCTCTCTATCTTTTTTCCTGTTTATCCCCCCGTCCTTCCTAACAAAATTCGACCGTTTTCCCCATTCCTGCGGCAAAAAAAAATCGTTCTTTTTTCCGCGGATACGCACCCGTGTCGAATGGAAGAGCGATGCATATACGTAGTTAACGAACCGGAATCAGAGAAAGGAGGAAAACAGATTGGGCCATAAACATTTACGCCAGGCGGCGAAAGAGTTGAAAAAAATTCGCAAATGGCTCGAAAAACTAGATCTCGATGATTCGGCTGTCGAACAGATTACTTCGTTGTTAGAAGACATTGCTGATCACGGGGGCGATGCGGAACGGATTTTGCGCAGAATGCTTGAGGAGGAGCGAGAGCAGCGCGCCATCTTAGAAGATGAGCGCGAGTTGTTGCAGGCGATTTTGGCTGCGCTGCGCACCGGCGCACCACCGGTGGGGGATATTCGCGATGAGCTTGAAGACTTGATCGGTGAAACGGTAGAAATTACGGTTAATTTCGGACCGGTGGCCGGCACTGTCATCGCCGTCCGAAACGATTATGTTGTGCTCGAAGATGCGCTTGGTCGCTTCGTCTATGTTCCGTTTGCCAGCATTCAAGCCGTCGCCCGTCTAGACTGAAAGGAGGGAGGAAACGATGGACTTTGCGGCCACATTGGAAGAGCAGCTCCGCCGCCTGATCGGCGAAACGATCCAAGTCGCGACCGATAACAACTTGCTTGAAGGACAATTGACCGATGTAGAGGACGGAACCATTGAGCTCTTGGCCGAGGCAGGCGGATATGAGCGGGAAACGCGAACCGTTCTGATCCCGCTTGCAGCTGTTAACTTTATTCGCGAACTGTAACAGCAAACGAGATAAGGTATGCATCCGCTGAAACGGTGCATACCTTATCGGGCGGTTGGAAAACGGCTTTGCCGCGACAGCATAGCCGTTTTTTGTTTTTCGCTTCTTTATCGCGCCGAAATCGACGGACGCTCATTGACAAACGACAGCGCCTGCTCAAAATCGGCGATCAAATCGTTGACATCCTCAAGCCCGACGCTCAGCCGCAGCAAGCCGTCGGTAATGCCGCGCTGAAGCCGCTCGTCTTTCGGCATGGCGGCGTGCGACATTTTCGCCGGGTACGACAAAATCGACTCGACGGCGCCAAGGCTGACGGCGAACACCGGCAGGCGGACGTGGCGGACGAACGTCCGGGCTGCTTCTTCATCCGCTAGGCGGAACGACAGCACAGCACCGAACCCCACCGCCTGATTGTGCTGGGTCGCATGGCCCGGGTGGTGCGCCAATCCTGGGTAGTACACTGCCTCCACCTTTGGATGGCCCGCCAAATAGGCGGCGATGGCGGCCGCTGATTCGGACGACTGTTTCAGCCGGACGTGGAGCGTTTTTATGCCGCGCAGCACGAGCCAGGCGTCTTGGACGCCGAGGACGGCGCCAAAGGCGTTTTGCAATTTGTACAGCTGTTTGCCGAGCTCCTCGTCTTTTACGACCGCCAGTCCGGCGACGACGTCGCTATGGCCGGCTAAAAACTTCGTCGCGCTGTGGAGGACAAGGTCAACGCCGAGATCTAACGGGCGCTGCAGCGCCGGGGTCATAAACGTGTTATCTAAAAACGTCAAACAGCCATGCGCTTTCGCCAGCTCGACGACAGCGCGAATGTCGGTCACTTTTAACAGCGGGTTGGACGGGGTTTCCATATAAATGACTTTCGTGTTCGGACGGATGTTTTCCGCCACCGCCTCGAGGTCGGTCATATCAACGAACGTATGCTCGATGCCGAAGCGGCTCAACACTTCGGTAATCATCCGGTATGTGCCGCCGTAGACGTCTTCCGTCACAAGCACATGGTCGCCTTTGGACAGGAGCAAAAAGGCCGTGGAGATGGCGGCCATGCCGGAGGCGAACGCGAACCCGCGCACGCCGCCTTCTAGTGCGGCAATCGTTTCCTCAAGCGCTTCGCGCGTCGGGTTGCCGGAGCGGCTGTAGTCGTATTTGCCAAACGAGTCGAAATCGAACTGATGGAACGTGGACGCGTGCTGGATCGGCACGCTCACCGCCCCAGTTGCGCGGTCGACTTTCCATTCGTTATGGAGCAGTTTCGTTGAAAACGACCATTCCCGTTCCATCGCTCACACCTCTTTCATGTTTTTGAACGCCTGCGCCAAGTCGGCGATTAAATCGTCGGCGTGTTCAATGCCGACCGAGAAGCGGAGTAGCCGGTTGCAGACGCCGTTTCGGATGCGGATGTCTTCTGGAATGTCAGCGTGCGTCTGTGTCGCCGGATACGTAATAAAGCTTTCAACCCCGCCTAAGCTTTCCGCGAACGTAATGAGGCGCAAGCTTTGCAAGAAGCCGTTCACCCATTTTTCATCAGAAATCCGGAACGACAACATCCCTCCTCTTCCCGGGTACAAGACGTCGGTGACATCTTCATGTTCGCGCAAAAAGGCGCTGATTTGTTTGGCGTTTTCTTCATGTTGGCGCATCCTTAGCGCCAACGTTTTCATCCCGCGGATCAGCAGCCAGGAATCAAACGGCGACAAAACAGCGCCGATGGCGTTATGGTACTCGGCCAAGCGTTGACAAAGTTCCTCGCCCTTGGCGACAACCAGACCAGCTAAGACGTCGTTATGGCCGCCTAAATATTTCGTCGCGCTATGAATGACAATATCAGCCCCTTGTTCGATCGGGCGTTGAAGCACCGGGGTGTAAAACGTGTTATCGACAATCAACAATAGCCCATGCTGTTTGGCCAGCTTGGCGACCGCCGAAATATCCGCCTCGTGCATCAACGGATTTGTCGGCGTCTCCAAAAAGATGGCTTTCGTTTTTTCCGTGATTTTCTCTTCCACGGCAGCGAGATCAGCAAAATCGACGTAATGAAAGCCGAGGCCGTATTTGCGCCAGCCGCGCTCAAACAGGCGGTACGTGCCGCCGTAAAGGTCGGCCGATACGAGAAACTCATCTCCGCTCTCAAACAAGGCGAGCACCGTCTGAATGGCGGCCATGCCGGAACTGAACGCATAGCCTTGGTCACCGCCTTCCAGCTTGGCGATCGCCTCTTCGACGATTTTGCGCGTTGGATTGCCGGTGCGGATGTAGTCAAACCCGGTTGACTGCCCAATGCCGGCGTGGCGGTAGGCAGTTGAAAAATAGACGGGCGGGTTGACCGTTCCTGTCGCCGTTTCGCTCCGGTTTCCCATTTGCGCTAACAACGTTTCCAGTTTCTCCATCTCATCTCTCTCCTTCTGCTGAAAAATTCCCTCGTGGTCAAACGGCCGACGGCCATGGCGCCCGAAGCGCTGCTGCCTGTCTCGGCAACCGAGCACCTCGGCTTTGGCCCGCCTCACATGTCGGCGAAGCGGCCGCCTAAACAAAGGAAAATAAAAAAAGTCTTCGAAGAAGAAGACTTTTCCATACCCATGGTCATGCTTCTTCTTATCTGCCGAATTGAGCGCTCAATTCGCTGGATTTAGCACCTGGCCGCCAAACGGCTGGTTGCTGAAGCTTCACAGGGCCAGTTCCCTCCGCTTCTCTCGATAAGAACAGGACGTGTATTCAATTTTGTTAATTTATAAAAAAATGTAACCCATTCCGGCCGTTTTGGCAAGTCCTTTTTTTGACGCTGGCAATGTTCGGCAAATTCACGAAAAATTCGAGCCCTTCATTAACATCTTTTCGCCAAAATATGTTACAATAACAGGTGAACTTACCGTTTTCATGGAGGATGGTCATGGCAGCCGCAACAGGAACGATGCGTGATTACGCGCTGTACAGCGGAGAACTTCAAGAGAAAATCGAACTGCTCGTCTATTTGCCAAGCAATTTTTCTCCGCTTCACAAATATTCTTTACTAATCGCTCAAGACGGCAAAGATTATTTTATGTACGGAAAAATGAAGCACGTCATCGAAACGCTAATGGAGGAAGGAACGATCGACCGGACGATCGTTGTCGGCATCCCGTATCGGAATGTGAACGACCGCTACGAGAAATATCACCCGGCGGGCCAAAAGCGCGAAGCGTACATTCGCTTTTTAGCCCATGAACTCGTTCCGTTTTTGGACGACGAGCTGCCGACCTACCAAATCGGCAAAGGCCGGGCGTTGATCGGCGATTCGCTCGGCGGAACGGTCTCGCTGTTAGCCGGTCTGTTGTATCCGCATACATTTGGAAACATCGCCATGCAGTCCCCTTATATCGATGACTCGGTGCTGGCGTGCATCCGCGCGTTCCGCGATCCGTCGCTTCTTTCGATTTACCATTCCGTCGGCACGGAAGAAACAGCCGTGAAAACAACGGACGGCCATGTACGCGACTTTATTACACCAAATCGAATGGCGCGGGACTTGTTTATGGAAAAACGGTTCACCTATACGTACCATGAGTTTGCTGGCGGCCATGCGTGGACGTATTGGCAGCCTGATGTGCCAAGGGCTGTATCTGCTATTTTGTCGCTGTAAACAATGGAAAACCAACCATCCAAGGAGGGAAATCGGGATGAAGTACGGCATTGTATTATTTCCGTCGAAGCGCATTCAAGATTTTGCCAACTCGTACCGGAAACGGTATGACAGCCATTACGCCCTCATCCCGCCGCATATTACGTTGAAATATCCGTTTGAAGCGGATGAGGGACAATTGAAAGAGATGACGAAGGAGCTGCGCCGCATCGCAGCGGAAACACCTCCAATTCCGATCAAAGTGACGAAATTCAGCTCGTTTTACCCGACAAGCAACATCATTTATTTGAAAGTGGAGCCAAATGACGTGCTTGATCGCCTTCATGAGCAGCTGCACAGCGGCTTGTTCACCGCAAAACCGGAATTTGTGTTCGTGCCGCACATTACGATCGGCCGCGATTTGCCGGGCGCGGAATATGCCGACGTCTACAGCCAGCTGAAGCTGCAAAACGTGCATTTTGAAGAGACGATCGACCGGTTCCATCTTCTGTACCAGCTCGAGAACGGATCATGGACCGTCTATGAAACCTTTGTCGTTGGAGGAGAGGAAACGGTATAACATGAACATCGCCATTGGAACAACAAACGACCGATCCTTATATGAGGACGCTTTGCACGTCCGCCGGCTCGTCTTTATCGAGGAGCAAAACGTGCCGGAAGAAGAAGAAATCGATGCGTTTGAGCAAGAATCATCCCATCTCGTCTTGTATGATGGCGAAAAACCGGTCGCGGCCGGCCGGCTTCGCTTCATCGATGAAGGGGTCGGCAAAATCGAACGCATTTGCGTGCTGCCGTCCTACCGCGGCTGCGGTGCCGGGCGGATGGTGATGGAAGCCATTGAGCGGCTTGCAAAAACAAAAGGGGCGAAAAAAGTGAAGCTGAACGCCCAAACCCACGCCGAACCGTTTTACAAAAAACTCGGCTATGAGGTGGTGTCCGGCGTGTTTATGGATGCCGGCATCCCCCACGTCACGATGGTGAAATCGCTCGAATAAGCCGAATAAAAGGGAGCTTGCGCGCGCAGCTCCCTTTGGCTTATTTTTTATTGTTCATCATATTGGCAATCGTATTAAAATCAATTTGTTTGCCGCTCTGGACGATCGTTTTGACGATTTGGTCTTCGAGTTCTTTCGGCACCTTCCGATTGGCGATTTGCGCGACCCGCTTCACCACTTGGCGCACCGTTTTTTCATCGTTGAAATTCGCATTTTGCAGCGAGTTGGCAAGCTCAAAAATGTCTTTCATATTGACGCCCGTTTTCTTTTCAATGTTTTTAAAAAATTGTTGATCCATCTTCCTGCCTCCTTCTCCCTGTATATCGTATGATTGTTCTGCAAGAAGGTGCATCATAAGGGAAAAGAAAAATACGAGCCGTTCGAGGCGCCGAAACGGCCCGTATCGGATTCGTTTTTCGTTAGCCGACAAATGCTGCGCCGACAATAATCAACAAGATGAACAAAACGACAATCAGCACAAAGCCACCGCCATAGCCAAATCCGCCATAGCCGTAGCCGTAGTGCGGAAATCCGTAGCCGCAGAAGCCCATTCTCGTGCACCTCCTTCTCCGTTTACTGTATCGTATTCATCACCTCAAGGCGGCGTATGGGCGCACGTGCCATTTTGTCAGCCAAATAGGCGAAACAGCTCAGCAAACTCTTTTTCTTTTTTTGTAAACCATTGCTCAACGTAATGTAAGTTGCCTTGTACGCTTTTTAAAAATCCATTGTTTAGTTTTTCGATTTCCTGCAGCTGTTTGTTGAAATCGTTCCCCCACTGTTCGAACAGACGAATGAATTGTTCATGTCCTTCTTTTCTTGAGGCAACCCATGCTTCAAGCGCCTTTTCCAGCTCTTTGCTCACACTTTCCCCCCCTTTCTTTCTGTTGTATGCAACACCGGTGTCCGAAGGTGAAGGCGTTGCCGTTCTTTTTTTGCCGCACCATATGGTAAAGTAAAGATGAACGACAATATGGAATGGAGGAAACACGCATGAAACCCATTGAAACGAATGACCAGTTTACAGCGGCCATCTCCGGCAGCAAGCCGGCTGTCGTCAAATTTTACACGACTTGGTGCCCTGACTGTGTGCGCTTGAACATGTTTATCGATGACATCATTCGCGATTACGGGCAATACGATTGGTTTGAGATCGACCGCGACCAATTTCCGGAGCTTGGCGAGAAATATCAAGTGCTCGGCATTCCGAGCTTGCTTGTGTTCCAAAACGGGGAAAAAATCGCTCATCTGCATAGCGCCAACGCGAAAACACCGGAAGAGGTGCGCGCGTTTTTGCAATTATTGCCCGTTTAATTCCCTTCTCCCGGCGGCATGGAAAAACAAGGCGCTGTAATCATTTTCGAACCATTGTTTTGGTGGAGAGGAAACAACAGGAAAAGGTGTCCCGGTATGTTGGGGGACACCTTTCCCGATCATCAGACGCTTAATATTCGATTTCGTCGTAATCTTGCGGCTGGGGCGTCACACGGCCGTTATCGAACATAAATTCAATCGAAATTTCTTCATCGGTCGTCCGCGTCCGTTCAGGGCGGCCGTCCGTTTTCAGCTGAATCTGAATTTCTTCATCCGTTGTTTTTGTCCGTTTCTTCTCCATGATCGGATCCTCCTCAACATTAGTTTCGCAATAGCGGCTCGACTTTTTGGATGAGTTCCGTCATTTTCGCCGCATTGGTTTCGTACAGCGCCTTCGCCTCTTCCGAATCGGTTTGCAACGCGTATAGCTCAAAGTCGGCTTGCACTTTCTTCATTGCAGCCAACAACAGCTTTTTCTCCTGCGGCTCGGCCACTTGAATTTTGTCATCGTACAAATCAATCGTCAGCTGTCCATATGAATCGACTTGGGCGAGGAAGACGTTTTCGACCGCTACTCCTTGCTTATCAAGCTGTTCTTTCAGCCAGCCGCGGCCAAGCCCCATCGTCGCAAGCGGCTCGTCCAAAATCATGCCATCCATAATGACGGTTTGCGGCTCTTTTTCCCGCGGCGGGTTCGGAAACATATCGCCAACCGTAAGCGGCTGCTTTTCCCGCTTCAACAAGACGTTCAGATCGCCATTCGGCTCAAGCAAGGCAAACTCGACATCCGCGACACGAAACACATCTTTTTTGCGCAACTGCTCAAGCAGCTCGTCAACTGTGTATTTCTCTCGCTTTAAGTTCTCCTCCAAAATTTTGCCGTTTTTGATCAAGACGGTCGAATTGCCCTCGACGAAATCGCGGAACTTTTTGTTGCGCAGCGAAATGCGGGCGGCCAGCACCGGGATGAGCGACCAAATTAAAATGCTTGTGACCCCTTCCTCGAGGGAAATCCCTAAATCGACAGACATTGTTCCGGCAATGTCACCGACCGTAATGCCAACAATATATTCGAAAAATGACAGCTTCGCCAATGGCTTCTTGCCGAGAATGCGAGTAATGATAAACAGTCCGATCAAAATACAAACGGAACGAATGGCGGCTTCTAACCATACAGGCATGGATCATGCTCCTTACTTTCCATGATATTGCGGCTCCTCGAATTCGAGTCGGCCGACCCGGTCTTTCAGTTCGGCGATGATCTCCTCGGTGGCGAGCATCGCCTCATGAAACGTCCGCTGCGCTGTTTCGTCTTGCGATGTGAGCGCCAACTGTTGCAGCCCAGCGTGAATGCCTTTTAGGCTCGCTAACGTTTGTTTCACTTGCGAAGCAACGGTCATGAACGTCCCTCCTATCCTTTCGGGCGGAACAAAAGCGCGCCGAGAAATCCGAAGACGATGGCAGCGGAAATGCCGGCGCTTGTCACTTCAAACATGCCGGTCAACACGCCGACGATGCCGTGTTTTTCCGCTTCCTGCATCGCCCCGTGGACGAGCGAGTTTCCAAAACTTGTAATCGGAATCGTTGCCCCGGCGCCGGCGAAGTCGATGAGCGGTTCGTACAAATCAAATCCATCCAAAATCGCTCCAGTGACAACGAGAATCGTCAGCGTATGGGCGGGGGTGAGCTTAAAAACATCCAGCAAAATCTGGCCAATGACGCAAATCAACCCGCCGACGACAAACGCCCAAAAAAACATGGCTAGCACGCTACGCCTCACCTCCATACTCGATCGCCACCGCATGGGCGATGCACGGAATCGTTTCATTTTGCTGGAACGACAATGGCGACAATAACGCACCGGTCGCTACAGCTAAAATGCGCTTCAGCTCGCCGCGCCGCATCCGTTTGAGCAAATGGCCGTAAATGACCACAGCGGAACAAGCCGCCCCGCTCGCCCCGGACAGCACGGGCTGCCCATCGCGGTAAATAAGGAGCCCGCAATCTTGGTAACGCTCCTCATCAATCTCAATGCCGTGCTGACGCAACAAATCTAGGGAAACTTGACGCCCGATTCTCCCTAAGTCGCCGGTGACAATCAAGTCATAGTGCGATGCATCGATTTGCATATCGCGTAAATGCGCTTCAATCGTATCGACCGCCGCCGGTGCCATCGCACCGCCCATATTAAACGGATCGGCCATTCCCATATCGACGACCCGGCCGATCGTCGCTGCCGTCACGCGCGGCCCGTCCCCTTTTGGGCTGACGATGGCGACCCCGGCGCCAGTGACGGTCCACTGCGCCGTCGGCGGCTTTTGTCCGCCGTACTCTGTCGGATAGCGGAACTGTTTTTCGACGGCGGTGTTATGGCTCGATGCCCCGGTCAATATATAGTCTGCCCCGCCATAGTTTGTAATAAAAGCGCTGAGCGCCAGCCCTTCCATTGATGTGGAGCAAGCGCCGAAAATGCCGAGATACGGGGCGCCGAGCGTCCGGGCGGCGAAGCTAGTCGGCGTCATTTGATTAATTAAGTCGCCGGCGATGAAAAACTGCACCTGTTCCTTCTCCAAACCGGCCTTTTCCATCGCTTGAAATGCCGCTTCCTCAAGCAAAACGCGGTGCGCTTTCTCATACGACTCCTCGCCAAGCCATAAATCTTCGTGAAGAAGATCGAAATCGTCGGCGAGGCGGCCGTTGGCCTCAAACGGCCCGCCGACGGCGGCGGTCGCAACAATGGCCGGTTTGTTCGCAAATACCCAAGTGCGATGCCCTTTCAGCATTACAATCCCCCCCACTGTATGGCAATCGTTTTGATGAGGGCGATGACAAATGCCGCAAACGTACCGAACAAAATGACCGAGCCGGCGAGCTTGAACATGTTGGAACCCACGCCGAGCACGAATCCTTCTGTTCGGTGTTCAATCGCCGCGGAAATGACGGCGTTGCCAAACCCCGTCACCGGCACAGCGCTCCCCGCTCCGGCGAACTGAGCGATTCGGTCATAGACGCCAAGGCCGGTTAAAATCATTGACAAAAAAACCATGGTCGCCACCGTCGGGTTCCCTACCGTCTGCTCGGTGAAGTCAAAGAAATACATATAAAAATAAGAGATCGCCTGTCCGATCGCACAAATGGTCCCGCCGACGAGAAAGGCGCAGGCGCAGTTGCGAACGATCGGGCGCTTTGTTTCCCGTTCTTTTTCAAATAAGTGATACTCTTGTTGAACCGGAGTTAACTTTTTCCGCTTTTCATTCGCCATAATGACACCTCTTATGTCTGCTCTTTGCTCAGCTTTTCAATGCGCCCGATTTCCCGGTTGACCTCCCGCTGATCCCAGCGTTTGTTGACCATCTTTGTTTTTAATTGCTGCGTTTTCCAAAAGATTTTTAAATCGCTTGAGGAAACAACTTGGTAACCGGGAAACATATCGCGCAGTCGGTCTTCAACGTCTTTTTCGATCTTCTTTCGGTTCCATCGCTGCATATGGGGAATTTGATACGCGACGAGCAGCCGGTCTCCACTGTTGACCACCACCACATCGCGGATGTCCCGGCGCTGTCGTAAATAGGCGGCGGCCCGCTCGGCCGGTCCTTGGTCGAGCCGAGCCCCTTTGGCCGTCCCAGACGTTTGGGCTCGCATCAAATCCGCCCCTTGCAGCGATTGTTTTTGTTCTGTTTCCTCTTTCGCGCAGCCGCTGACCACCATGAAGGCAGCCATCGCCGCCAACCACCATTGTTTCATCGTCATCAACCCATTCGTTTTATGTATTTCCGTCAGGCGGGGAAAAGGTTGGCGTGCCGCCAACCTTTCCGCCCGAACCGCAACATCTGCCTCCGCAAATGTTACTGCTGTTTATATTGTGGCTCTTCGTTTTGGATTTCTTGCACGCGCGAGTTGACTAAATCGATGACCGCTTGCGTTTGTTGAGCAGCTTGCTGATAAAGCTGTTTCGCGGCTTGGTTTTCCGTTTGCAGCGCAAACGTTTCGAAGCTCGCTTGGGCGGTTTTTAATCCAGCTAACGTTTGTTTCACTTGTGTAGCAACAGTCATGATTCATGTCCTCCCTTAAGTGGTTGAATTGGTGGTGACAATGATTAGAATGGTTTTTCCCCGGCAAATTATAATTGTCATTTACTGTAAAACAGTCCGCCGCACTTCCGGTTTTTCGGGCGCAAAAAGGGCGCCGTTGCCACAGGCGCCCTTGCCGTTTATGACTGTTTGTCGACTTTGTCAGAATAACCGCGGCCAAGCGATGGATTGTTTAAAATGCCGGCCATCACTAAAACGCTTAACAGCGCGTGATACAGCTGCTCGTATTTGCCAAGGTCGATATCGACGCCGAACGTCTCAAGGGCCAATACGACAAACGACCCAATTCCAAGCCAAAGCCCGTAATTTTTAAAACGCTCCACTGTTCATATCCCCCATTTGCCTCATGACTAAATCCATGAGAACGGCCTCCGTTCCCCTTCGTCCCGATCGTGTCCTCCCTCATCGCGCCCTGCTCCATCCCGCACATCTTCAATGGCTTCGATCTCGGCATCAGCACGATGCGGGAACAGCCATGGATCACGAATGCGTCCGCGCGGCACAATCACGACGTCATCGGCGTGAATGATCAGCTTATCAACGTGAATGACTTTTGCTTTTTTTCGATCCGACATCCCCATCCCCCCTTCCTTTCGCCTAGTTGCACTGTTAGACTATGCAAGGAAAGGAAACGGAGTATAGGCGTCTCTCACGGCCTCTTGCTATTTCTTTACGACCGGCGGCCGGCCGCAGCCGCAGCCTCGTGGGCGCCGCACCGGCTGGGTTGTCGAGGAAAGCGCCCACGTCGTCGGTTTCGGCGGAGTTGGTTTCATCATGGCTTCATCCCCCCGTATAGAAAAATGTATGGCTATTGCTATTGTATGGCCGTATAGGCCAAGGGTGCTTCTCATTTTTTGCTGCCTCGCTCCGGACGGGGCGCAATCGCGTTTTCTTGCCTAAGCGTATGGAAAAACCAACTGTCCGGCCGTTCTTCCTTGTCAACATCGCCCGACGCTTCCGGCTGCGGCAGCTGTTGCAATTGACGGCGCAGTTCGTCGTTTTCTTTCATGAGCTGTTTGATTTGTTCGTAACGCTGTTCGCTTTGGTAGGCCAGTTCCCGCAAAACAATATTTTCCGCTTCCACCTCTTTCAGCCGGCGCTCCAGCTCGGTGATCCGTTCCATCAGCCGCCGTTCATCCATTCCTCTTTTTTCCGTATGGATCGTCCCTTGTTTTTCTTTCATTCGTCATCTCCCCCTTTGTTTCGTCTCCGGCATGCGTCCGTCGGCAAAAAATCCGCATCTGTCCCAACACATTTACCCATGTCGTTCATAGTATACAGTAGTCCCAAACCATCAGGCGTTGGGGAACAAATGAACGATAGGAGGAACGAAGAAAATGGGCCATTATCATCGTCGCGATAAAGAAAAAGTATGCATCAGAACCCGCAAAGTTTACGACTGGGTGACGCGCCAAATTGATGTACCGTTGCGCAGCTTCAGCGGCGACGATTTGGAAATGATTTTTCCAACGACCAATTGCCAGCGGACAGGAACAATGTGTGAATTCTTGACGGCGCAAGCGATGGACCCGCAAGCTTTGACGATCCGCTGCTTCTTAACCGATGCTGCAGGAAACCCGATCGATCCAGTCGTTGACCAGGACGCGTTGATTTGCCAGGAAATTACGCAACCAAACGGCCGGCAGCCTGTAAACGTCACGCTTCCTTCTGGTGAGATCGTCACGCTGCAAAAAGTCAAAGCGCTCGTCAAAGGGCACGTCGTCGTGCAAATCGTCAGCCCGACCGGCACGGTCATTTGCCAGTCGTCACCGATTCCGTTTGCCACGGCGCAAACATTCATCTTATGCGCTCCAGAAGGCACGCAACTCAACTGCCATATTTCTTTCTTCGAATGCGACACGAGCCTCGTTTGCACGGACAACTTTGCCCAGCTCGACGTTTCCATCACCTTGTGCCTTGAAGTCCAAATGGAAGCCGATGTCAAAATCGAAGTCGAAGCCCGTTTCTGCCAGCCGCGGGAAGAACTTGCTGAAGCCGTGCTTTGCCCGACGAACAAATTCCCGCCGCAATGCCCAGACGTATTCCCGGCCATGTAACGTCCGGCACCGTTCAGGCTGTTGTTCCCAACAACAGCCTTTTTTATATGGCATTTGCCCGCTGTGCGTACATAAGATAAAAATGGAAGGGGTGGAAAGCAAGTGAAAAACACGAACGATGACCGACACCTCCGCCTGCAGCAGCAAATCATCCACTACCGGTCGGAAGCTGCCTCATGCAAGCAACAGTTGCAGCAACTAGAAGCCGAGCTGGCCAAGGAAAAAATGCGCAGCGCCTATTGGAAAGAAAAGTTCCGCGAAGCAGAAACCGTCAACGTTGAAACATATAAGAAAAAAATCGCTGCCTTGGAACGCCAATTGTTGTTATCCGAAATCGCCCTAGAAGAGGCGGAACATCATCGCTCCGAAGGAAAACAAACAACCGCC
Source organism: Geobacillus uzenensis (assembly GCF_002217665.1). Lineage (NCBI taxonomy): Bacteria > Bacillati > Bacillota > Bacilli > Caryophanales > Anoxybacillaceae > Geobacillus > Geobacillus uzenensis. The sequence continues at coordinate 73,563 of NZ_NEWL01000005.1, read as the reverse complement.
GAGCCGACCGCCTCTGTGTTGGCGCTGTTCCACTATTCTGTCGTCATTCCGTCGCATCTTGACGAGGAAGAGATGACCGTAATCGGCGATTTCATCATTCGCAACAGCGGAACAACGCCGCTTCACCATCTCATTGTCTGTCTCCGTCTCTCCCCGCCCAAAACAGCGGTGCTGAGCGGAAAAATTGTGCTGCCGCAAAGCGCCCGTGCTGAACAAGAACTGCTTGCCGCAAGCAGCGGAGAAAGCTGGACGTTCACCCAAGAAAACTGGCGGGAAAAAGTGCGGCAAAACGGCGAATATTGGATCGCCCCGCTCCATGGCTCCCCGCTTGAACCCGGTGAAGAGCGGCGCTTCTCCCAATTTGAAATCGCCGTCCGCCCGTCGGGCAGCGCCCGGTCGTTGACGGTCGACGGCTTTGTGTATTGCGCCGAATTGCCAAAAGGCGTTCCCGCGGCCAACCATATCGCCATCCAATGGTAACCGGTCCTTTCCATCGTTTCGCACGCCCAACCGCGCGCTTTCTTTTCTTCGCCGGCCTGCTCTTAGGCCGGTGTTCTCATTCCGACGGCTAACGACAGCCTAAGCGACGCCGGGCCTTGCAAAGCAGCGATTGGCCAGCAGCATCGATGGGCCATCCGCATTGGCCGATCACTAGCCATGCCTCTCTATGACAGCCATCTGCTGACAATCGTCTCAATGAGCGCCGCACCGCCGGCAATGGCAAGCAGCACGATGAACGGTTGAAAGACGGTCGGCCAAAGCATCATGCCGGCGTAACAAAACGCCGCACACCATATCCCGGTGCACCAGTAGCAGCTCAACAATTCGCCGAACCAGCGCCGCAGCCCGCTTCCCTTCAAAACGAGAACTACTTCCCTTCTTCCGTCTGGAAGCTCCTCTTCGACCCACTCGTGAAAAGGCCGGCGCAGCCAGTTCATGATCGCATCATATGCGATGAGCCTCGTCAGGCGGAAGCTGGCCAGACAAAGAAGAACAAACGAAAACGGATCATCCACATTCCTCTCCCCTTTCCGCTCCCCATGGCCGCAAAAGGAGGTCTCTTTTCCTCTTTGCTTCATCTAGCGGCGGGCGAATTCGCCTTCGTGCGGACGTTTACCCAAACGCTCTCCTACGCCAATCATATGATGGAGTATAGGTTTTTAACACAAGAGATAAGAAAGAAAGGAGGCGACACAATGTATCATGTATTTTTCGATCAGCGGCCGACCCGCCCCCGCCTTCCCCGCGCTCTTTATGAACAGCTGACGGCACTTCCGCCGAACACAGAAGTGAACGTACACACCGCCAACGAGACATATTACAACGCGCTTTTTCTCGATTTCGAGCCGCGGACGAACACCGTTTCGCTGTTGGTTGACCGTTTTTACGAAGATGGGGGGCGCCCGCTTTCCCTCAATGCGACGGCGATCACGGCAATCGATCTCCCTGCTTCCATGCGGCCGGCTTCATCAACCAATGTGGATGACGAGGAGGAATAACAGGAACATAGCGTCGCCGGCTGGCGCCCAAACAGCGCAGCCGGCGCTTTAGTTTTTGACGGCGCCGTTTTCTCGTTAGCTGGTGCGCTTGTCTATACCAACTCTTTTTCTCTTACATACACTTTTACTAATCGACAATGATGCTAGGAGGAACTGACCTTGGCTTCGAAACGATCTCGCCTGCTATTTGACGTGTTAAACCATTACGGCCTATCGGAAACCGAGACCGACGTCATCGGTGAACTGAAGGAAGAAAAAGTATGGCTTGTACAAAACAAAAAAACGGGCCAGCGGTACGTGCTCAAGCGGCTAAATGAAGAGAAAACCAATTTTCCGATCTTGCTTCATTCCAAGCTATACGACACAGGATTTCACGTCCCGGAAATTTTCCAGACTAAAACAAAACAATATTACGTTCACCGAAAAAACAGTTATTACTATTTAATGGATTATGTCCCCTTAAGCGAAACAAGGCCATCTTTCCAGCAACGAATCGAGGGATTGGCCCGCTTCCATGCCGACAGCCTGTTTACCGAGTGGATCGGCACCGGCTCTCCTTCCTTTCCGGAGCCGAAAGAGGTGCTGTGCGCACACCGTCAAAAAGTGGCACAATTGCAAGAGCTGGCGAAAACAGCTGCGAATGGGACGGCTCTTTCTCATATAATGAAACAGATGACGCGACTTGCTGACCAGAGCTATGCGCTGCTTGAAAAAAGCAACCTGGCCGGCTTTTGCCGTGAGGCGGCGGAGCGAAAAGCCATTTGCCACGGGGATTATAACAGCAACAATCTTTTATTGGCGGAAAACAACAATGTGGTGATGATCGACTTTGACCGCGCCTATTACGGCCTTCCGCTTGACGATTTTCGTTTTTTGCTCATTTCTTTGACGAAAAACCCGAAAAACAATGTCATCAAACGGCTTCAACCGTTGTTTGAACTTTACTTTTCCATCTGCCTGCCGTACGTTCCGTATAAAAGCGTCTACTTGGCCGATGCCATGTTTCCGCACGTGTTTTACAACGAAGCGGTGAGCCTTGAAAAGCCAAAACGGGCGGCAAGCAACCCATCGTCTTTGGACTTGCTCACCCGTCTCGCCGAACAGGAAACGAAAAAATTCGCTTTTTTGTCCGATTTACTAAAAAGCGAGGGATCGAGAACATGAAACAAACGATCGCCCACTTTATCCATGAAAAAATGAAAATTAACCAGCGCTTTATTTACAACCAAATGGTTCATCTAAAAAAATACCGGTCGATCATGATCGGGTCGTTCGCTGATGATGGCAGCCACCCGTTTCCTCTCGTTAATTATTATCACCTCAACGATATCAACAATTTCGACCGTTTCGTCAAAGAACAAAATATCGTGGCCATTCATGCTCATCACGGCAAACACGCCATTGAAATTCTCCCGCTTTGCATCGCCCATCGCATTCCGCTTGTCGTCAGCATCCGCGGCCGTGACGGCTCCGCAAAAGGGAACAGCCTGCGGCGCAACCAAAAGCGGTATAGCCTGCTCAAACAGCACGGGGCGCTCTTTCTTCCCGTCTGCCGTTACTTAGCCGATGAACTGATCACTTTAGGGTTTCCTCAAGAAAAAATCCATGTCCTCTACGGCGGCATTGAACTCGATTTATTTCCTTATCAGGAACGAACGATCCCGGAAAATGGGGACATCGTCATTCTTTCGATTGGCCGGCTCGTCGAGAAAAAAGGCTTTTTAACGCTCGTGCGCGCCTTCAAGCACGTGCATGCGAAACATCCCCGCTGCCGCCTCCGCATTATCGGGAGCGGGAAAGATGAGGAAAACATTCGCCGGCTCATCAATGAGCTCGGGCTGACCCCATTTGTCGAATTGCTTGGCGCCATGGATGCGGCCGCCATCGCTCAAGAAATGAACCGCGCCCATCTGTTTTGCCTAGCGAGCGAGACGGCCTCTGACGGGGACATCGAAGGCATCCCGAACGTGCTGAAAGAGGCGATGGCGAGCGGGCTGCCAGTCATCTCGACGAATCATGCCGGCATCCCTGAACTGATCGAACACGGGCGCACGGGCTACCTCGCCCCGGAGAAAGACGACAAAGAGCTGGCGAACGGCATCCGCTTTTTTCTTGAACACCCAGAGCAGATTCCGCTGTTTACAAAGCGGGCGCGCAAAGTGATTGAGCAGCGGTTTGACGTCGCCAAACAAATTAAAGAGCAAGAACGGCTGTACGATTGGCTGAGAAAAAAAACCAGGTAGTTTGCACCTGGTTTTTTCATTCCGAACCGCCCTCATTTCCAACTATGCGCGTAGGCGGAGGAGCGTTTAATTTTCTTTCCAAACGGCCGAAAGCAACGCCATATAGCCGTCAGCTGTACCGATATCAAACCGTGTTCCGGCGATCAGTTTCCCTTGGCATCCTTCCGCGGCCGCCAGACGGCGGATGGCCTCGGTCAGCTGAATTTCTTCGTCTCCGAGGGTTGGCAGCGCCTCTAAATAGGAAAAAATGGCCGGCGTGAACACGTAGCGGCCGATGACGGCCAAGTCGGACGGCGGGTTCGTTTTTGGCTTTTCCACCATATCGGTGATGCTATACGCGCCATCGGTGAGCGGTTCACCGCGGATGACGCCGTATTTATGCAATTCGTTTCTCCCTACTTGATTTAAACCGACAACGCTTTGCCCACATCGTTCGTACTGCTCAATGAGCTGCCGAATAGCCGGAGTCCCTTCATGCAACACGATATCGTCAGGCAACAGCACGGCAAACGGCTCGCCGCCGACAAACGACTTGCCAAGCCGGACGGCATCCCCTAATCCCCGCGCATACGGCTGGCGCGTATAATAAATTTGTCCGGAAGGGATGAACTCCTCCTTCAACAAATGTGTCTTATTCCGCCGTTCTAAAAACGCCTCGAGCTCTAAAGAGCGGTCAAAGTAGTCGACGATTAAGCTTTTCGCCCGCGAGACAATAATGAGCAGCTCCTCAATTCCCGAGGCAAACGCCTCCTCCACAATATATTGAATCGCCGGCTTAGCGCCGATAGGAAACATCTCTTTCGGAATGACTTTCGTCACCGGCAAGCCTCTTGTCCCATACCCGGCCGCGGGGATGATCGCTTTTTTGACCATCGCTTCCCCCCCTTGTCTTCTATATCTTTATCGTATTCGGTTCCGAATGGCAGGGAAGGTTGTCCCCCGAAAATAGGCCGTCTGATTTCCGGCGTTTTAGGCGCTTGTCATGTAGCAAACAAAGCTTGTCCGTTAATACGCTATAAAAGCCGGAGATTTCGCGAAGGAGGCCTATTAGCATGAACATCTGCATCATCGGCGCTGGCTACGTCGGACTGACCACTGCAGCCGTCCTTGCTGAACTTGGGCATGAGGTGCATTGCATCGATCAAGATGAACGGAAAATTCGCCTGCTCAACAACGGGGAAATCCCGTTTTATGAACCGGGGTTAGAAGAGTTGGTCACTAAAAACTGCAACTATTTAACATTTAGCGGCCGCTGGGATTATATTAAACGGGCGGCCGTCATTGTCATTTGCGTCGGCACTCCGCCGCGGCCGGACGGCAGCGCCGACTTGCGCTATATCGAAGCGGTGCTCGAACGCCTAGCCGCAACGGTCGAATCATACAAAACGATCATCACGAAAAGCACTGTCCCGCCGGGAACGAATGAATGGATGCGTACTGAGCTCATCCGGAAAGGAATGGCGCCGCATTTATTTCGCATCGTGTCCAATCCGGAGTTTTTGCGCGAAGGGTCGGCCGTTTACGATATGTTTCACCCGGACAAAATCGTCGTCGGCCTCGAGCCGGACGACGATCGGTCGCTCGCTGTCGTGCAGGCAATGTACGCCGGCATCAACGCTCCTTACGTCACGACGAGCCTCACTGGAGCGGAACTCATCAAATACGCCGCCAATGCCTTTTTAGCAACCAAAATATCCTTTATCAACGAAATGGCGCGCATTTGCGACGCGTTTGCCGTCGATGTCAACGACATCGCCCGCGGGATCGGCTTCGATCCGCGCATCGGCCCGCATTTTTTGCGAGCCGGTCTCGGCTATGGCGGCTCCTGCTTTCCAAAAGATGTGAAAGCGCTCGAACATGCGGCGCGCTCGCGCCATGTCGAGCCGCACCTGTTGCAAGCAGTGCAGTCGGTCAACGCCACCCAGCTCGACGTTTGCCTCGACAAACTGAATCAAGTGCTTGCCCCGCTGCACGGCAAAAAAATCGCTGTGCTTGGCATCGCCTTTAAGCCGAACACGGACGATACCCGTTTTTCCCCCGCCGAAGCGCTCATCCGTCGATTAAGCGAAGCGGGCTGCACGGTCGCCGCCTACGACCCGAAGGCGACGCTGACATCCCCCCTTGCCAATGTCAAACAAGTGCGGTCGGTGCACGAAGCGATCCAAGGAGCGGATGGCTTAGTCATCGCCACCGACTGGGACGAATTTTGCACGCTTGACTGGTCAGAGGTGAAAGCAGCGATGAACGGGACGCTCGTCTTTGACGGACGAAATTGTTTGGATCGCCTTGCTGTCGAACAGAGCGGTTTGCGCTACATGGGGGTGGGGCGTCCATGAACATCCTCGTCACCGGGGCGGCCGGGTTTATCGGCTCCCATTTATGTGAAAAACTGCTCGAAAACGACCGGCACCAAGTCATCGGCGTCGACGGCTTTCTCGGCCCGACACCGGCGCCGCTGAAAGCAAAAAACATCGCCCAGTTGCAAGCCCATCCGCGGTTTACATTCGTTGAGACCGATCTGCTGACCGCCGACTTGCCCGCGTTGTTAACAGATGTGGATGCCGTATACCATTTAGCCGGCATGCCCGGCGTGCGAACGAGCTGGGGAACGGACTTTGCCGCTTATGCGGTGCACAACATTTCCGTTACGCAGCGGCTGCTTGAAGCGTGCAAAGACTTGCCGCTCAAACGGTTCATCTATGCTTCAACCTCGTCCGTTTACGGCGAGCGGAGCGGCCCGCTGTCCGAAACGCTCGAACCGGTTCCGCTCTCCCCATACGGCATTACGAAACTTACCGGTGAGCATTTATGCCGCGTCTATTTCCGCGAGTTTGCTGTGCCGGTCGTCATTTTGCGCTATTTTACCGTTTACGGTCCGCGCCAGCGCCCCGATATGTCGTTCCACCGCTTTATCCGCCAACTGCTCGCCGGCCAGCCGCTCACCGTATTCGGCGACGGCACGCAGTCGCGCGACTTCACCTATATTTCCGACTGTATCAACGGGACAGCAGCCGCGCTTGAGCAGGACCGCGCAGTCGGAGAAACGATCAACATCGGCGGAAAAGAACGGGCATCCGTCAATGAGGTGATTCGCCTGCTTGAAGCGCTGACCGGGAGAAAGGCGACAATCCATTATACGCCAGCCGCCCGCGGGGAGCCGAAACAGACATGGGCCGACCTGACGAAGGCAGAGCGGCTGCTCGCATACGAACCGACGGTCACGCTTATCGATGGACTGCAAAAAGAAATCGAATACATCCGTTCATTATACGAAGGTGGTCAGACATGAACATCGCCTACGTTTGCACAGAAAAACTGCCTTCACCGGCAATAAAGGGCGGTGCGATTCAAGTGATGATTGACGGAATCGCTCCGCTCATTGCCCGCCGCCACGAACTGACCATTTTCTCTGTCGCCGATCCGCTCTTGCCGCATGAAGAGACAACTGGAAACATCCGCTACATCCGCTTTCCGAAGATGACATATGAAGCTGATGTGGCGCGTGCGCTGGCCGCAAACCGTTTCGACGTCGTCCATGTGTTCAATCGCCCTGCGCCGCTCGCTAGTTACCAGGCCGCGGCGCCGCACAGCGCCTTTGTGCTGAGCCTTCATAACGACATGTTTTCACCGCTGAAAATCACGCCGGAAGAAGCTGAGCGGGCACTGGCGGCATGCACGCGGCTGACTGCCGTCAGCGAATATATTAAACGGACGGTAACAGGCCGCTATCCGGTCGATCCAAAAAAAATCAATGTCATTTATTCCGGAGTGGACTTGCAGCAATACGTCCCGGTTTGGACGGAAGAGGGGGCGCGCATCCGCCAAGCCGAGCGCCGGGCGCATGGACTCGACGATAAAAAAGTAGTGTTATTTATCGGCCGGCTTAGCAAAACAAAAGGGCCGCATGTGCTGATTCGCTCCTTGCCGTCCTTGTTGGCCCGCCATCCTGAGACAGTGCTTGTCATCGCCGGCGGAAAATGGTTTAGCGACAACAGCCGAAGCGAATACATCGACTGGCTGCATCAGCTCGCCGCGCCGCTAAGTGACCACGTCATCTTCACGAACTACGTGCCGCACCGCCATATTCCGAAACTGCTTTTAATGGCTGACGTGTTTGTGTGCAGCTCCCAATGGCACGAGCCGCTCGCCCGCGTCCATTACGAGGCCATGGCCGCCGGCATTCCGGTTGTGACGACCAACCGCGGCGGCAACACTGAAATCGTCCGTCACGGCCAAACTGGGCTTGTCGTTGATGATTATGCGAACGAGCAGGCGTTCGCGGAAGCGATCAGCTATCTGTTTGAACAACAAACACACGCCCGGCGCATGGCTGAAACAGCGCGGGAGAGGGTGGAGGCGAACTTCCAATTTGAACACGTCGCCGGCCGCCTTGAAGCGGTCTATAACGAGGCGCTCGCCGCCCATCAGCGGCAAACCGCCGGCCTCTAGCAGCCGGGCGGCCGGAGTCATCACAAAAGGATGCCTGTGATGCGGCATCCTTCTCCTTATCCGATCGTAAATACGTTTCCTTTTTTATGCGTTCCCACCGCTTTCGGCTGGGGAATACGGGCGGAAGAAATGGCGAACGAGACGGCCATCCGTCGCTCGGACGGCTTTTCTCTTTCTTGTTCCGCCGGTTCGTGCTGTTTTGGACGGCTGACGGCAGCCGGCTTCTCCGACGGTTCCGATTGTTCGTCCCGGGCTGCCTTCGCTTGCCGTTTCGGACGTTCGCTTTGGCTTGCCTCCTCTCGCCGTTTCGAACGTTCGCTTTGGCTTGCCTCCTCTCGCCGTTTTAGACGTTTTTCTTTTTTCGGCGCGGACGAACGCGTTTCTTTTTTGTGTTCCACTATTGGCGGCAGCGGGACAGCGGCTTCTTGCCATTCCCCTTCTCCGGCCAGCTCGACAAGGACGGGCGGCACGTCAGCGTCCGTTTCCTCTTCTTCCGCTTCCACTACGCCGAGCAATAGCTGATCGAAAAACTCACCGTCTTCCATCCATCCCCACCCCATCGGTCCGGGCGGGGAAAAACGAAACGGCTGCAAGTCGAGTTTCGGAATGTGATCCAACGTTAGGCACCTCCTTCTTTACAGTAGCGATGGCAGCGGCGTACGGCGAAGCGCATCTTGTTTTGTCCGCTCGACCGTAATGGCTGTCTGCAGCTCCCACATATATTTTTCATCTGACCAATTGTCTTTTGCCCCTAAATAATACTTGCGGGCGACGGAGGCAAACAAGTGCGGAAACAACAGCTCCGCCTCAAGCAGCCTGTACTGCTCGTCGGTGAGCGGGTGGGTGCGGTGATACGCCTGAATCAGCCGCGCGGCCAATTCTTCATCCCACACCGCCATCTTTTTCATTACTTTGTGGAGCAGCACTTGAATGTCGCGCACCGGCAAGTCGATGACGACCGCTGGCAGATAGCGCATCATCATCGTCTCTTCCGTTTCGACGAGGTGTGACAAGGAAATGTCTTTATGAATAAACCCTGTCCATCGGTTCGGACCAGCTGTCCATTCGGCGTAGGCATCGCTGTCTAGCTGCTCGACCGCTTCCTCGCCCGCGTCGAGCATCGCACCGACCGTCTCGGAAAACAAGATGGAAAACGGATCATCAACGAACGAAGCCGCCATTTTCTTGTAGCCGGACAGCTCCTGCAGTTTCCACGTATACGTCTTTGGCCACTTTCCGAGCCGGTTTCGCTTTTTCGCCTTCGGGCTTGGAGAAAACTGTTGTGAGGCAACGTGGAACAAACCGAGAAATTCAAACACATGTTCAAGCTGTTCGACATCGTAATAACTCACTTCCTTGCCGCTGACGGCATCATATAGCGCGTACGCCTGCGTTCCGCCGGCGACGCACAGCCCCCCGTTTTTCGTCCGGCATAACGGGGCGATCGGAAACTGCCGCTGTTGCAAATGCCGATGCGCCTCGGCATAAAACAGCATCCGCCCCGGCACCGCCTCCCGTTGCCGCAGCATCTTCTCTCCCTCAGCTGTCGCAACCGTCCAGACCGTTTCCTTCGGCCGCACCGATTGAAGCTCTATTTGTTCAACTTGGTACGGATACAGCTCAAGCACCTTGGCAGCAATCCATGGTGACTGCAACCGCTTTACCCCCTTTCTTCCCCGTAAGCGCGCAACAGCTTTGCGGCCACCGCTTCCCAGCTGAATTCGCGTTCCGCCTTCTGCCGCCCGTATTTGCCCATTTGACTGGCAAAAGCCGGTTCGTCAAGCAGTTTGTTGATGAGTGCGGCGTACGCTTCGGGGTTGCTGAAGTCGTTGACGATGTAGCCGTTTTTGCCGTTCTCAACGACCTCGGGGTTCCCCCCGCGGTTGCTCGTAATGATCGGCAGCCCAGCCGCCATCGCTTCATAATGAACGCGCGCCAGCGGCTCTTGCCACTGGGACGGACAAACGAACAGATCAGCCATCGTGTACAGCTGCGGAATTTGCTCTGGTTTGACGAACTGAATAAACATCGCATTGTTTTCGTACAGCGCTCCGAGCGTATACAAGTAACGGACATAGCTGTTTACCTCATTAGCGCCAAACCATTTCGAGCCGACAAACACGATCACCGCTTCCGGATGCTTTTCGGTGATTGACGGCAGCGCCTCAAGAAGCAAATGGGCGCCTTTCACTTTGCTCAACCGCCCGACAAACAGCACGACTTTTTTCCCCTCGAGCCCGAGCTCGCGGCGGACAGCCGCATTGATTTTCGCTCCTTGCGCCGTCCATTTCGGCTGGAACGTCTTCCCATCGACCCCTGAATAAACAGTCGCCACTTTTCCAGCCGCCTGCGGGAAGCGGTCGCAAATGGTCGCCCCGATATAGTCGCTCACGGTTACAATTTGTTTAACCGTATTAATGCAATCGATCCCTTCGGCATACGAAATTTTATCGTCCCGGAACATTTCATTATGGACGCTCAACACAATGGCGCTGTCTGGCGAAGCTTCGCGGATGTGGCGAATCCAGCGCGGCCGGTTGCATACGTGAATGACGTCATACGCTTCCGTGCGCAAATGGGCGGCTACTTCTTGTACGTATGTCTCTTGGGCGAAGCGACGATAGGCGACCCCGTTTTTGTTCTTCTCCTCATCCGGCAGCTCACGGTCGCGAATCGACAACACCGTGACGTCGTGTTTTCGCGCCATGATCGCCGCTGTTGCATCGAGATAAATTTGTGTCGCCCCTCCCCGGATGGCTGGCACCGGCAGTTTTTCCGTTGCAATCATGGCGATTTTCATGACATTCCCCCATCTTCTCGAAAAGTTCAGGCAAAAGCTTGTTTTTATATCATACGTGTGCTCCTTCCCTACTGTGCATGCCCGTGAAGCAAACGGGCATCCGTCAAACGCCCTTCGAGGTGGAGAACAGGCTGGACGTTCACCCGTTTTTTTCGTCTCGGGATAAACGGCTATGGACAGCAGCCGGCGCCCGCCATACAGTAGAAAAAAAGAGGAAAGCAGGGACTGACGATGGCTGATCAAACCGTCTATTCCACCGCGCCGTCAGCCGCCGCTGAACGGCTCGTCCATATGGCGCGTCTGCTGTTAAAGCAGTGGGACATAGAAGCCAAAGCGATTGACGTCGTGCAAAGCGGGCAAATGGCGCTCGTCTGGAAAGTGCATACCGATGGCGGACCGAAATGCTTAAAGCGCATTCGCCGCCCGGAAAAAAAGGCGCTCTTCTCGATTTACGCGCAAGACGCTTTGGCGAAAAAGGGGCTTTATGTCCCGCGCATCATTGAGACACGCGACCACCGCCTATTTAAAAAGTACGGACCGTTTTTGTTTGTGCTGTACGACTGGATCGAAGGAACGCCGTTTGATTTGGCGATCCGCGACGATTTAACCGCCATGATCGGCGCCCTTGCCCATTTTCATGCGCAGTCGTCCGGTTACGAACCGCCGCCGGGCGTGCCGGTGTTCAGCAAACTCGGCAAATGGCCAAAGCATTACATGAAGCGCTGCCGGCAGCTCGAGGCGTGGAAACAGCTCGCCGAGTTGGATCGCGACGATCCGTTTTCCCGCTTGTATTTAGCCGAAATCGACCGCTTTATTGAAAAAGGAGAGGAAGTGTTGCAGCAGCTCCTCGATTCTCATTACGAGGCATGGGTGGAGCAGCTGAAGAAACGGCCGTCGCTTTGCCACCAAGACTATGGGACAGGGAACTCGCTGCGCGGAGAAGACGGAAACGTCTGGATCATCGACCTCGATACAGCTGCCTTTGACTTGCCGATTCGCGATGTCCGTAAAATGATGGCTCCGTTTTTGTTTGACAGAGACCCGCAAGGGAAAACAAAAGCCGATATCGTGCTCGAAGCGTATGAGGAAGTGCGTCCGCTGACAAAAAAGGAAAAAGAAGTGCTGTTGATCGATCTGCTGTTTCCGTACGATTTGCATGAGCTGGCAGTGGAAAAATATATCCGGAACGTGCCCCTCGCCGAGACGGAACTGGCCGAGGCAATGGCATACGAACAGGCCAAATGGGGGGAAATCGAGAGACGGCTCGCTTCGTTGTAGAAAAACGGGCATTCCAGGCCGGCAGACGGCCCCAGGAACGCGGCCGACGCAAGTCGACGCGGCGGGCATGTGCAGCAGCAACCTTTGATGCCCGCCGGCTTCTTCACGTCTTCAACAATGGCAGCCGGACGAAGAGGGTCGCCTGATCGGGAAATGACTTGTTCGAAGTGCCTTTATTGCATAAACCCGATCATCGTCACAGAAAGAAGTTGTGCGCGCCCGATGGCCGTTTCGTTTCCTCGTTCATCGGCGACCGTCAACTCGGTCGCCGTGCATCGTTTCAGCACACCTTCATAGCTTTGTTCTTTCGTGGCAAACTGGCATTTAAGCGGCGGCAAATGGGCGGGCAGCCTCGTTAAAAAAGCGAGCTGCTCATCAAGCGTCATCGCCTGAAACTCCTTTTTAATGAAAAACGCCCTCTGTTCCTCCCCCTCTTCAATCTGTTCGGTGTCATCTGTCGTTTCTTTCTGTTGGGGGCGGTTCGTCCATGTAAACGTTTCTTGCATATGCGCCGCAGCCCGCATGGCCTTTGGCTGCACAATGTAAAGCAACGGCTCGGTTTCTACCACTTTTTGTTTCCGCACGCCAATCCTCCTTCCATGCTTGCCTTCCCTTATATATGTATGCCTTTGATTCCAATAATTGCCCCTCGACGGACAAAAAACAGCCGTCCCATCGGTCGGGACGGCTGCCTCATTCATTTTTAATATCCTAAAATGTGATACCCGGAATCGACGTGGATGATTTCCCCGGTGATGCCGCGCGACAGGTCACTGAACAAAAACAGCGCTGCATCGCCGACTTCTTCTTGGGTCGTCGTCCGGCGGAGCGGGGCGCGCTCCTCGATTTGCTTTAAAATCGTATTAAAGTCGCCGACCCCTTTCGCTGACAGCGTGCGGATCGGTCCGGCAGAAATGGCGTTGACGCGAATGCCGTATTTGCCTAAATCGTTTGCCAAATATTTAACGCTCGCATCGAGCGACGCTTTCGCCACACCCATGATGTTATAGTTTTGCACGACGCGCTCGCCGCCTAAGTACGTCAGAGTGACGATGCTCCCCCCCTCGGTCATGAGCTCCTTCGCCTCGCGCGCCACCGCGGTGAGGGAATAGGCGCTGATGTTATGGGCGAGCAAAAAGCCGTCGCGGCTCACTTTCATATATTCGCCGCTTAAGTCGTCCTTATTGGCATAGGCGATGCAGTGGGCGACACCGTGAATGACGCCGACCCGTTCTTTAATTTGCGCAAAGCATTGAGCGATGTCCTCGTCGTTTGCCACATCGCACGGCAACAGAAGCGAACGTTCATCTTCAAGCGTGTCGACAAGCGTCCGCACTTCCTTTTCAAAGCGCTCTCCGGCGTATGTAAACACGAGACGGGCGCCGGCGGCGTGGAGCGAGCGGGCGATGCCCCAAGCGATGCTCCGCTTGTTTGCCACTCCCATGACGACATATGTACGTCCTTCCAATGATAATGTCATTCGCTCATCCTCCTAATTGTTATTTATTATTAGCACCAGGTGTTAATTCCATTATATGATATGCGGCAGACAATGTAAATGCACCGCCGTCCTTTTGCCTCCCGCTTTCTTAACGCCGGCGGCGGTTTTTCCCACTTTGCAAAACAAGCCGAATTCGTTAATATGGTATATGGTACATTTGAATGGAGAGGATCGTTCCATGGATCATGATCGTTTTTCCCAATCGAAGCTCGATTACCATTTGTTGTTTCTTTTATTCTTAATGGCCGTCATCAGCGCCATCGCCATTCACAGTGCGGAAACGATGCTGCCAGAGAAGCTGCAAAGCGTCAACTTCGCCTCCAAGCAGCTGCAATGGTACGCCGTTGGCGCAGTCGTCATCGCCTTGACGATGATTATCGACTACGATCGGCTGTTTCAAATCGCCTGGTATTTATACGGACTCGGCATGCTGCTGTTGCTCGGGCTTGAGCTGAACGTTCCCGGAACCGTCACGATCAAAGGGGCAACCAGCTGGTACAGCCTCCCGGGCGGAAACTTCCAGCCATCCGAGTTAATGAAAATTTTTATGATTCTCGTTTTGAGCCGCATCATCGTCAACCACCGGGAAAAATACCCTGAACCGACGGTTCAAGATGATTTTAAACTGCTCGGCAAAATCGCTCTCGCGGTCCTGCCGCCCCTCTTTTTGCTCGCCAAACAGCCGGACTTGGGAATGTCGATGGTATTTACCGCCATCACCGCTACCTTGGTGCTCGTTTCCGGCATCCGCTGGCGCATTCTTTTCGGCATCGTCTTTTCCGGGGTGGCGGTCGTGGCGACGGTCGTCTTTATTTTCTTTTATTTTCCTGATTTCTTTCATCAATATATCATTAAAGAAGATTATCAGCTAAATCGGTTTTATGGCTGGCTTGCCCCGTATGAATATTCAAACGAGCAAGGCTTCCAGCTCATCCGTTCGCTTATGGCCATCGGGTCGGGGGAACTGTACGGGAAAGGGCTTGGCAATTTGCAAGTATACTTGCCTGAGGCGCATACCGACTTTATTTTCGGTGTCATCGCCGAACAGTTCGGATTTGTCGGCTCGAGCATCGTCATTTCGCTCTTTTTCCTGCTTATCTACCGCATGATCCATATTGCGCTCGAGAGCAACGATTTGTACGGCAGCTATTTATGCGCCGGCGTCGCCGGCATGATCACGTTCCAAGTGTTCCAAAACATCGGCATGACGATTGGGCTTTTGCCGATCACCGGACTGCCGCTGCCGTTTGTCAGCTACGGGGGAAGCTCGCTGGCCACTTATATGCTGGCGATTGGACTCATCTTAAACGTCCATTCACGGACAAGGAAATTTATGTTCGCCAGCGACGAATAGCCGCTTGCTGCCTGCCGGTAAGCGGCTTTGTTTTTTTGCCCGGCTGCCGATGTCTGTTTCCCCCGCCGGGCGGGTACGCTGTTAATAACTTATACGTGGTCAGAAAGGAGCGTACAAGATGCAGATCGACATCGTCGGCGATATTCACGGCTGCTGCCGTGAATTTACCGCTTTAACAGAAAAACTCGGTTACGTATGGGACGAGGGAATTCCAATCCATCCGGACGGGCGGAAGCTCGGTTTTGTCGGTGACTTGACTGACCGCGGCCCTGAGTCGCTAAAAATGATTGACATCGTCTGCACCCTTGTCGACCGCAAGCTTGCCCACTATGTGCCCGGCAACCATTGCAGTGAACTACCCCCACTTAATTTTCTAGCGAAAATTTGAAGTGGAGGCTTCCAAAGAAGTTTGACTGCTTCAAGCAATCCTTATTCTTTGAGGCGTGTCCACTTCGCCGCTAGAGCATAAGACACTCAGGTCTACAGCTTTACTTTTCTTTAAGATGTTTAATGCGCCATTGGAGACGTATATGATTCTTCCTGTTTCAAGAATTCAATGCCGTAAAATTCACAAAGATATTCTAATTTTTCTTTTATGTTACCGAGAGGAATATTGACAAAGTTTTGATTTGTCTTTTTTCCTAGATTAATATTGCGTTGTAATGTTTCCGCATAGCCAATGACAAGTTTGCCAATTTGATTTTCAATACAGCAAAGATATTCTAATTTTTCTTTTATGTTACCGAGAGGAATATTGACAAAGTTTTGATTTGTCTTTTTTCCTAGATTCATATTGCGTTGTAATGTTTCCGCATAGCCAATGACAAGTTTGCCAATTTGATTTTCAATACAGTAGTTAATGATGTAACGGCAAGTCTTGTTGATATAATCATTCACTTTATTATTGCGATTCATAGGTTTGCCAGACTTTGTTCGATACAAGCCGCGCTTAATACGTTTGCCGCTGAACTTATATTCTTTTGGATTGTCGGCATTATATTCAGGAATCTCATCGCCGTCAAAAAAGCTGGCTTGAGACGTATATGATTCTTCCTGTTTCAAGAATTCAATGCCGTAAAATTCACAAAGATATTCTAATTTTTCTTTTATGTTACCGAGAGGAATATTGACAAAGTTTTGATTTGTCTTTTTTCCTAGATTGATTCTTCCTGTTTCAAGAATTCAATGCCGTAAAATTCACAAAGATATTCTAGTTTTTCTTTTATGTTACCGAGAGGAATATTGACAAAGTTTTGATTTGTCTTTTTTCCTAGATTCATATTGCGTTGGAGACGTATAGGATTCTTCCTGTTTCAAGAATTCAATGCCGTAAAATTCACAAAGATATTCTAGTTTTTCTTTTATGTTACCGAGAGGAATATTGACAAAGTTTTGATTTGTCTTTTTTCCTAGATTAATATTGCGTTTTTCCTTGTTTGGCAAGACTGATCAAACCAAAGAAAGATTTAAAGGCTTCATTAACCTTTTTTAAAATTTGCTGTGCCATGTTGCTGTTTAACAGCTTATAGTTTTCGTTAGTTTTTGCAAGATGATCGTTTTTCTCATAATTAAGAAATTCCTTGTGTTCAAAATAGTATTGTCTGACATTGTACAATCCGACGTTGTACATGTTCTTGGCAATATGGCACAGTTCTCGAAGAGTCAAGTATTCTTCTTTGGTCAAACCATTTAGCTGTTGTTTGATACAAAAATACATGTTTTCACCTCCCATCTAACTATATGATACTATATTTTACTGAATCTATCCTATTTTCAGCAAAATATAGTTAAGGCGATTCATCTCCCACTTACTCCGCTTCGCTTCGTTGAAGTGGGAGTCTTCTCGCCTAATTAAGATAAATTATACCGCTTTTTTTTAGGCCGAAATGTGCAAATCGCCCACGGTCTCGAGACGACGGTCGCCGAGTACCATGCATTGCTTCCGAGCGAACAGGAGATGATCCGCCGCAAGTTCATTCGCCTGTATGAAGGAGCGCCGCTCTATGCAGTTTTGGATGAGGGCCGCCTCGTCATCGCCCACGCCGGCATTCGCCACGATTATATCGGCCGGATGGACAAAAAAGTGAAGACGTTTGTCCTTTACGGCGACATCACGGGCGAAACGAATCCGGATGGGACGCCCGTGCGCCGCGACTGGGCGAAACGGTATCGCGGCGACGCATGGGTCGTTTACGGCCATACGCCGGTGGAAAAGCCGCGCTTTGTCGGCCAGACCGTCAACATCGACACCGGCTGTGTGTTTGGCGGTGCGCTGACCGCGCTGCGCTACCCGGAAATGGAGACAGTTTCTGTTCCATCGTCGATGCCCCACGTACCGGAAAAATTCCGCACGTTTTCTTGATCAACCGTTTATGGGCGCATCGCCTTAATGAGGCGCGCCATATCATCGGGAAGCGGAGCGGCAAACGTGTATAGGCGCTGGGCAAACGGATGAAAAAACGACAGCTGCCGGCTATGAAGCGCCTGGCGGCTGATCATCTCCCGGCGTCCGCCGTACAGCTCATCGCCGGCGAGCGGATGGCCAAGATAAGCCAAATGGACGCGGATTTGGTGCGTGCGCCCCGTCCCAAGCCGAAGCGAAACGTATGTATAGCCAGAAAGCCGCTCAAGCACGCGGAAGTGGGTGATGGCCCGCTTTCCATCCTCGCGCACTTCACGGGCGATGATGCTGTCGTTTTGCCGGCCGATCGGCGCATCAATCGTTCCTTCGTCTTCAGCGATGACGCCGTGGCAAATCGCCTCGTACGTACGTGTTACTTTTCCTTCCTGCTGCAGCGCCGACAACAAGTGATGGACGTGGCGGTGCTTGGCGACGAGCACGAGCCCGGACGTGTCGCGGTCGAGCCTTGTCACAATATGGACGGTCGAATCAAGCTGCTGCTGCCGGTAATGATGCAATAAACCGTTGGCCAGCGTCCCGCCCGGATGATGGCGCGACGGAATCGTCGCCAGCCCCGCGGGTTTGTTGACGACAAGGACGTAATCGTCTTCATAAACGATATGTAGCGGCATCGCTTCGGGAGCCATCCAGTCGCTTGCCCTCTCCGGCGGAAAGGCGACCGTGAGCATCTCGCCCGCGCGCAACACGTGGCGGACCGTGACCGGCCGGCCGTCCACATAGAGCGCCCCGCCGTGAAATTTAATATCGGTGAGCGCGGTCCGCGAAATGCCGTTCTCTTGCAAAAATTGGCGCAGCAGTTTTCCATCATGCTGTTCATCGATTAAAAATGTCAGCGTAAATGGCGGCAATGGTCGTCTACCTCTCTATTCATCGTTGCAAATTTTCATCGTTCGGCAACGGGCACATCCGCCCGCAGCGCACTAGCGGCACGCCGCCCGAGGAGGGCTGAACGCCCGCTACCGATCGGCGATAAACGAATCGCGCACCCGCCGCCAAAACGGAAACGGGCGGAAGCGGGCGAAACGCACTTTTTCATCGGCGACCCGACACTGAATCGATTTTACCTCTTTATGCAACAGCGACAAATGGTCGATCGTAATTTGAAAATCAACATGATTGACCGGCTTCAGCAGGCACGTATGGTGCGCCGGCAGCACGAGCGGCGAGCCGATCGTCCGAAAGACGCGGTTGTTGATCGACGCCATCTCCGTGACTTGAATCGCTTCAAGCGACGGATGCAAAATCGCTCCGCCGAGCGCCTTATTGTATGCCGTGCTGCCGGTCGGCGTCGAAATGCACAGCCCGTCGCCGCGAAACCGTTCAAACAAGTCGCCGCGGATCTCCACATCCATGACGAGCGTGCCGCTGACGCATTTTACCGTGCATTCATTGAGCGCCAAATACTTCGCCTCGCTTCCGCCGTTAAGATAGCGGATCGTCACCTCAAGCAGCGGGTACTCAACGACTTGGTACGGCGTTTTGGCGATGGCGATGACAAGCTTTTCAATTTCTTCCGGCACCCAGTCAGCATAAAAGCCGAGATGGCCGGTATGAACGCCGACGAACGCCGTCTTGTCCAACCGGTGGCAATAGCGGTGGAACGCGTATAAAAGCGTTCCATCCCCGCCGACGGAAACGACCAAATCAGGCGCTTCTTCATCGTAACGCAAATCGAAATCAAGCAAATACGTTTTCATCTTTTGCGCGAGGGCGTTCGACGTATCATCCCCTTTTGAGATAATGGCAAACGCCAGCGGCGCGTCCGTTCGTTTCATTGCCCTTCCCCTTTTGCTTCTTGTTTTCGTGAAAAAGCGGCTTGCGCTTCTTGAATCTCGAAGCGGATTTTCGACATTTCCTCGTCGAGGCGGTAGGCGGCCTCCGCCGCACGCTGCAGCCGTGCTTTAATATCTTCCGGAAAACGGCCGCTATATTTATAGTTCAGCGAGTGTTCAATCGTTGCCCAAAAATTCATCGCCAACGTCCGAATTTGAATTTCGGCCAAAATGTTTTTCTCCCCGTGGATCGTCTGCACCGGGTAGCGAATCACGATATGGTATGAGCGATAGCCGCTCTCTTTTTTTTGCGTGACATAATCGCGCTCCTCAACAATCGTAAAATCGTTGCGCTGGCGCAGCAGCTTGACGACGGTTTTAATGTCATCAACAAACTGGCACATAATGCGCAGCCCCGCAATATCTTGCATCTCTTCCTCGAGGCGGTCGAGCGGGATGTTTTTCTTTTGCGCTTTATCCAAAATGCTGGCAATCGGCTTCACCCGCCCGGTGACAAATTCGATCGGCGAATGCGTCTCGATCATCTCGAACTGGGCGCGAATCCCCCTTAGTTTCACCTTCAGCTCTTCGACCGCCTGTTTATACGGAGCTAAAAACAAGTCCCAATGTTTCACCATCGTATCACCTGCCTGCGTGTTTTCAGTCTGCTTCGGCCTCCGCCGCCCTCGTTGGAGCATCCACCGGCTGGTTTAGCGGCCTCCGCTCCCCCTGTTCCCCCTTTTAAAGGCAGGCCCCAGCTCGCTTATTCAGCAAAAAACACTTCTTGCACCGACCGTTCAAGCGTCTCGCCATAATTGGCGTTGCCGCGAATATTTTCAAGCAAGTAGGCTAATTCTTCGCCAAACTGTTCGAGTTCGACCGCCGTCCCCCCGCTCTCAAGCCAGATCGTCTCTTCCTTGGCAAACGCCGCTTTCAACTCCGGCCACCACTGCCTCGGGATGATGACGTAAAGAAAGCGGTCAGCCGTTTCCAAAATGTACACAAACGCCAGTCCATCCGAATCGACGAGCATATGGCGTTTTGGCGTCACGTTCGCGAGCGGAACCGGAACATCGTCAACATGCAGCCAAAGCCGGCCGTCTTTCCGCTCCGCCCGTTCAACGGTCACTTTGTTATTCATGGTTTCTCTCCTTCCGCATCAACCATCCGCCCTTTATTTTACCATATTCACCCTATGCAGACGAAATAATTGATATTCGCCGAAAAACAACTGATAATAGAAAGAGACGATGCCTTGCCCAAAGGAGAACTATCATGCGTCAAGAAGTAGAAATTGAATTCAAAAACTTGTTGACTGCAGCGGAGTTTGACGCGGTTCGTTCCGCCTTCCGCCTCGATGACGGCGCTTTCCGCCGCCAGGAAAACCATTACTTTGACACCCCTTCGTTCGCCTTGAAAGAACAGGCAGCCGCGTTGCGCATCCGGGTGAAAGAGGGGCGATTCACCTTGACATTGAAACAAACGCAAGCGGACGGATCGCTCTTAGAAACACACGAACCGCTCGCTCCGTCTGAAGCGGAGGCGTTGCTCGCCGGGGCGGCCCCGCGGGGGGCGGTCGCGTTGCTGCTTAAGGAAATGGACGTCGATCCGCGCGCTGTCCGTTGCTTCGGCTCCCTCGTCACGGACCGTGCCGAGTGGCCATATGAAGGCGGCATGCTATGCCTTGACCATAACCGTTACTTAGAAAGCGAAGATTATGAACTCGAATATGAGACAGACAACGCCAAAGCGGGCGAGGAGCGGTTTTTGCGCCTGCTCAGGACGCTCGGCATCCCGCGTCGCCCGGCGCCGAATAAAATCGCCCGCTTTTACGCCCGCAAGTATGAAATGGGGGAAAGAGGATGACCGTTTCACCGTTAAAATTGCTTGTCGAATGGCAAGCGTTGCAGACGTTCTCACCTGGACGCGCAAACTTATTACCATCGCCCGTTCCATCGCTGTTTTCCAGCCTCCTTGCCGAATACCTTGGCAGTCAAGCGGAACCAACGATCCACGAGCTTCGGAATCCGGCCCCTGCCGGCAACGGCGCCGCTAAATTAGACAGTCAGGCGGCGGCAGCTTCCGTCGCGCCGTCTTCTATTGATGCCCTCATTGCCGCTGCGGCGGAAAAATATGATGTCGATCCGCGGCTCGTCCGTGCCGTCATTCGCCACGAATCAAACTTCCGCCCGGATGCCAAAAGCCGGGCCGGGGCGCTTGGGTTGATGCAGCTCATGCCGAGCACGGCGAAAATGCTCGGCGTTGACGATCCGCTTGATCCGGCGCAGAACATCGACGGCGGGGTAAACTATTTGCGTCAGCTTCTTGACCGCTATGGCGGTGACACCGCTCTCGCCTTGGCTGCCTACAACGCCGGACCAGGCCGCGTCGACCGCTACGGCGGCGTGCCGCCGTTTGCGGAAACGAAGGCATACGTTGAGCGTGTGCTGCGAAGCTACCGCTCGTAAATCGCGGTGTTCAAGTCACTTTGTTTGAGATAAATGTCCGCTGTTGATAAAATAGCAATCAAACGACGACGAATGATTTTCAAGCAAAAGGAGCATCCGCAATGGCAGAACAATGGCAAACCCTTTATGAGGCGATCGGCGGAGAGGAAACGGTGGCGAAGCTTGTCGAAGCGTTTTACCGGCGCGTGGCCGCACACCCGGACTTGCGCCCTCTTTTCCCTGACGATTTTACGGAAATCGCCCGCAAGCAAAAACAATTTTTAACGCAATATTTGGGCGGGCCTCCGCTTTATACCGCCGAGCATGGCCACCCGATGATGCGGGCGCGCCATCTTCGGTTCGAAATTACACCGAAACGGGCAGAAGCGTGGCTTGCCTGTATGCGGGCGGCCATGGATGAAATCGGCCTGTCCGGGCCAGCGCGCGAACAATTTTATCACCGTCTTGTGCTCACCGCCCACCATATGATCAATACCCCGGATCATTTGGACAGAAAGGAGCATTCCCTTGAGTGAGAAGTTTGCTGGGAAAGCGGCGCCGCCTTGCGCCTCCTCCCAGCCGTTAGGCAACACGAACAAACCGCTTGAGTTGTATTTGTTTATCGATCCGTTATGCCCGGAATGCTGGGGGCTTGAACCGGTCATCAAAAAGCTGACGATTGAATACGGCCATTTTTTTACTATAAGATACGTATTGAGCGGAAAATGGGCGACATGGAACACGCGCAAAGGAGCGAAACCGGAAGCGATGGCGAAGGCGTGGGAATGGACAGCCAATCGTTCTGGCATGTCATGCGACGGAAGCGTCTGGCTTGAGAACCCGGTCTCGAGCCCGTTTGCCCCATCACTCGCCATTAAAGCGGCAGAAATGCAAGGAAAACGAGCCGGCCTTCGCTTTTTGCGCAAGCTGCAAGAACAGCTGTTTCTCGAAAAACAAAACGTCGCTGACTTGGCTGTACTGGCGGAATGCGCCGCCGAAGCCGGGCTGGATGTCGATGAATTCCTGCGCGACATGCATTCGCCAGGGGCCGCAAAAGCGCTTCAGTGTGATGTCAAAATCACCTCGGAAATGGATGTCGACGAAACGCCGACACTCGTGTTGTTTAATGAAAACATTGAAGACGAAGGCATTAAAATTTCCGGATGCTATCCGTATGATATTTACGTCGAACTAATCGCTGAAATGCTTGGCTTCCATCCCGAGCCGTCCCCTCCTCCTCCGCTCGAGTCATTTTTAAGCCATTTTAAATTCGTCGCCTCGAAAGAAGTTGCCGTTGTGTACAATTGGACCATCCAGGAAGCGGAAACGGAACTGAAAAAGCTGCAGCTGAAGCAAAAAGTAGAGCGGGTGCCTGTCAAACACGGAACGTTTTGGCGCTATATTGAAGACGCCCTGCCTTAGAAAACAAGAAGAAAGCCCGGCTGACGCCGGGCTTTCTTCTTGTTGTCAAGACAACAAAGGGGATGGGAGAAATTGTTCACGGTCAAACAAAGGGGTATCAGTTTTGTCTTCCGTTCACATCTTTATCTTAACAAACAGCCACACCCGTTGACAACCCGTTTGCTCGTTTGTTCACATTATTGTCATAA
The DNA here is from genome assembly GCF_002217665.1 of Geobacillus uzenensis. Lineage (NCBI taxonomy): Bacteria > Bacillati > Bacillota > Bacilli > Caryophanales > Anoxybacillaceae > Geobacillus > Geobacillus uzenensis. The sequence goes on along the minus strand of NZ_NEWL01000005.1, from coordinate 50,188 downwards.
TTCGCCTCACCTTTGGCACCTGTCATGATTACGCAGGCCATGTACATATATTCAACTAAAAGCAGACGAAAAGGAGGCGGCGTTGATGAGAAGACGAATCGGTTTATTCCTTTGGATTGCGGCCGCCGTCGCTTCGTTTTTCCTCAACCTTTTAGGGCTTATGCAGCTGATCCCGCTTTGGGTGACGATGCCGCTTTTGTTTTTCTCGTTGCTTGGGCTGGTGGCAGCCTGGAATCGCCGCCACCAGTTTAAGGGGTTTCCGTCCAAACGGATGTGGCTATAACGCCGCATCCGTTTTACTTTCCAAGCAAGCGTTCCATTTCTTCCAATTTCTCCGCAAACACTTGGCACGCTTGGCGGATCGGTTCGGCGCTTGTCATATCGACGCCCGCTTTTTTCAACACCTCGATCGGATAATCGGAGCTGCCGGCTTTTAAAAAGTCGATATACCGTTTCACCGCCGGCTCGCCTTCCTCTAAAATCTGCTTGCTGAGCGCCGTCGCTGCACTGAAGCCGGTCGCATACTGATACACGTAATAGTTGTAATAAAAATGCGGGATGCGCGCCCATTCAAGGCCAATTTCTTCATCAACCACCATATCCTCGCCGAAATACTTTTTGTTCAAGTCATAATAGAGCGACGTGAGCGTCTTTGCCGTCAGCGCTTCCCCCTCCTGCGCTTTCAGATGGATCAAATGCTCGAACTCGGCAAACATCGTCTGCCGGAAGACGGTGCCGCGGAACCCTTCAAGATAATGGTTCAACAAGTATAGCCGTTTTTTCTCATCATCGATCGTTTTCAACAAATGATCGTTCAACAGCGCCTCATTGCATGTCGACGCCACTTCAGCAACAAAAATCGAATAATGGGCGTACGGATACGGCTGTGTTTTGCGCGTATAGTAGCTATGGACCGAGTGACCGAACTCATGCACGAGCGTAAATAAGTTGTTTACGTTGTCTTGCCAGTTCAGCAAAATGTACGGATGCGTGCCGTACGCCCCTGATGAATAGGCTCCGCTTCGCTTTCCTCTATTTTCGCGCACATCGACCCAACGGTTCTCAAGCCCTTCCTTGATGATTGCTACATATTCCTCGCCAAGCGGCGCCAGCCCGTCAAGCATATATTGCTTCGCTTCGCCGTAGGTCACTTCCATTTTTACATCTTGCACGAGCGGGGTGTATAAGTCGTACATATGCAGTTCGTCGAGCCCAAGCACGTTTTTGCGCAGCCGCACATACCGGTGCAACAACGGCAAGTGCTCGTGAATCGTGGCAATCAAATTATCATAGACGCTCTCTGGAATCTTGTTCGCATCCAATGCCGCTTCCCGCGCTGAGCTGTAGCGGCGGACACGGGCGAAAAAGTTGTCTTTTTTCACCGTGCCCGCAAGCGTGTTGGCAAACGTATTCTGAAACTTCTCGTACGTATGGTATACCGCATGAAACGCATCGCGGCGGACGCGGCGGTCGGTGCTTTCCAAAAAGCGGATAAACCGGCCGTGCGTCACTTCCACCTCATCCCCATTTTCGTCGCGGATCGTCGGGAACGTTAAGTCAGCGTTGTTTAACGCACTGAATGTCGATGATGTCGCCTGCATGACCTCAGCCGCCTGTGCCAGCAGCGCTTCTTCTTCAGCTGACAAGACGTGCGGGCGCTGGCGCGTAATTTCATCTAGCGCGTGTTGATACAGCCTGAGCGGTTCGTATTGCTCCAAAAACGAACGCAACACCGCTTCATCAATGTCCAAAATTTCCGGCACGATAAACGCCATCGCGCTCGACGCTTCGCTGTACAAGCTTTTCGCCCGGTCGTTGATCCCTTGGTAAAACGCGTTCGTCGTGTCTTGGTCATAGCGCATATGGGCGTATGTATACAGCTTGCCGAGGCGCATCGACACTTCATCTTGGTATTGCAGCGCTTCATACATCACTTCCGGCGATTCGCCAAGCCGCCCTTTGTATTCGCTGATCTTCGGAATCATCGCCTTCACTTGCTGAAACTCCTGTTCCCAAGCGTCATCGGTCGGGAAAATGTCCTCGAGCCGCCACGTTTCCTCGACAGGGATTTCGCTCCGGGACGGAAGCGATTTCGTTGCCTTGTTCTCTTCCACCACTATAGTCCCTCCTTAAACAATCGATACAGGAATTATTATTCACTATTTTCCCCCTCTTTTCCTGTTTTTTGCTCATTTTTCCCTTCAGTTCCAAATTCGAGCGTCACCCGATATGTCGCCAGCGCCGGCGTCCGGTGAATTTGCTCAAGAAGAGCGGCGTCTTGGCGGATGACATCCTCGACCGTCGCTGGAAACGACAGCGGCTTGGCCAAGCAAACCCCACTCCCTCTCTCGCAGCGGAGATAGCCGAGCAAACGTAACCAATGTAAATATTCGCGGACGGCCTGCCGGTAAGTGTCCTGACCGACAAGCGGCAGGCGGCGCGGCGCGAGCCGCCCGGTGCGGATTTTCCCATCGATCCACCGAAAGAGCGCTGCCAGCGGCAGCGGCTTTCCCTGCTGGCGAAGGAGCGGCAGAAGGACGTATGTTTGCCAAATGAATGGGGCCGTCTCCCATAAATAGCCACGCAGCAATGGCCAGCCGGCTTCAGTCGGAAATAGCGACGGGACGATGCCGGCTTGATAAAAATCGGCGCAAATGCGGCGCACCGCCTTATTCGGATAAAGCGGGAACGTGCGGCGCCATTGTTTTTTCCCTTCAAGCCATTGTTCCCAAAATGTCGGCGGAAGCGGCTGCGGATGGGCGGCAGTCAAAGCGGCGAACGACAGCGAGGAAAGCGGGAGCGAATCGATGGTGGCCAACGTGCGGCGCACCGACAGCGGCAACGGTCGAGAAAGAAAGATAAAACGCTTCGTTTCCGGACTATAGTACCATACATGAGGGGCAACGGAAAACGGAACACGGCGGGCAAACAGCCATTGAAAGCGGGAGAGCGACACTTCATTCGGGCGTTTCGGCGAGCGCCGCAAGTGATGCGCCCCTAACACCCAAAGCGGCCGGATGCCGAGGCGACGGTAGCCGTCATTGCGTTCGCAAAACAGCGATTCATCGATCGGGGAACATTGGTATTCGAGGGCATACAGATGGGGGCCATAGCGGAATAACACATCAGGACGCTGCCCGATGGCGGTCAAATATGGCTCAAGCTTCGCTTCGACCCCTTGGCGGACGAGCCATGCGAACAAATCGCGCTTTCCGGTTAAATGCCGCTCCGACTCCGGTTCATGCTCGAACGGACAGACCGTCCCTTTCCGATGGGCGAAATGCGGCAGACGATGGCGGCCGGACCGCAGCACAACCTCCTTCCGGCAAGCCGGACAAAAAAACGGTTCATCGTTCCTCAATTCCACAAGCCGCTCCGGGCTCCACCTTTCCGCCCCAGCGAGCGAAATGGGCCGGCCATCGGCTGAAATGGCGACAAACAAGATGCTCCCTCCCTTTTGTTTGTTGCTGTCCTTTCGAAGACATCCCTTCTGTCTTCGTCCGCCTATCGTTTCGACAAACGCCCCTCATTTTCCTGCCGACTTTAGCCGTGTCAATAAAAAAGCCCGCCGAATCGGCGGGCTTGCATCAGAGGCGATCAAAAACACGGTTCTACAACAGCGGCGACAGCAGGCGAGAGACCGATTCAACGATCCGCACCCGGAATGGACGCTGCTGGAATTGCTCATAATCAATGAGGGAAGCATGGCGGAAATCTTCCAAAAAGTCGCGCACAAGTTTGTTTGTGCTGTCCGTATAATACAAAAATGCGTTCACTTCAAAGTTTAAATGAAAGCTGCGCATATCCATGTTTGCGGTGCCGATCGAAGCGAGCTCGCCATCGACGACGATCACCTTGCTGTGCAAAAACCCTTTTTCGTACTCGTAAATTTTCACCCCGGCTTCCAGCAGTTCTGGGAAATACGAACGCGAGGCGTAAAAGACGATTTTTTTGTCCGGGCGCTTCGGTGCCAGCAGACGGACGTCAATGCCGCTTAGCGCCGCTACTTTCAGCGCCGTTAAAATGTCTTCATCTGGCACAAAGTACGGCGAGGCGACCCAAATCGACCGTTTCGCCGATGTAATCATGGCAAAATACAACTGTTTAATCACTTCCCACTTTTGGTCCGGACCGCCGGCGATGAGCTGCACCCCGCCCTGGCCTTCTTCGACAATGAGCGGCGGTGATAAATATTCCGGCGTCAACCACCGTTCACCCGTCATATAATACCAGTCTTGCAAGAAAATGAGTTGCAGCGTCCGGACGGCCTCTCCCCGAATCAACAAATGGGTATCGCGCCAAAATCCAAAATACTCGTCTTTCCCTAAATATTCATCCCCGATGTTCAATCCGCCGACAAAACCGACGCCCCCGTCGATGACAATGATTTTCCGGTGGTTGCGGAAGTTGATTTGGTTGCTCAAAAACGGCAGACGCACCGGCGAAAACGGAATCATCTCCACCCCAGCCGCGCGCAGCTCTTCAATGTAGGCGCTCGACAGCTTCCAGCTGCCGACGGCATCATACAAAAAACGAACGCGCACGCCTTGGCGCGCCTTTTCCATCAGGACATGCTTCAGTTTTTGGCCGATTCCATCATGGCGGACGATATAGTATTCCAAATGGATATGGTGCTCCGCTTTTTCCAGCTCGTTAAAAATCGCGGCAAACGTCTCTTCGCCATTCGTCAACACCGCCGTCTGCGACGCCAATGAAACCGGATGTTGGCCGATGCGATAGGCGAGATGCAACAGCGGGCGCTGATGGGGTGCCATCGGCAGCCGCTCTATGGCGATCGGCGACGGCTCTTGAAACTTCAGCAACACCGCCTCATCAGATTCCGCCTTCTTTTTAAAGCGCCGCTGTTGCCAATAGTTGCGCCCAAACAATAAATAAAACAAAAACCCAACAAACGGAAAGCTGCCTAACACTGCCAGCCAGGCGATCGTTTGCGATGGTTTTCGGTTCTCGAGTGAAATGACAAACGCGATAAAGACGACCGAGCACGAGATGAGCACACTGAAAATGCCGAGCAGCTTCCCTCCCCAATAATCGTGCGTCAATGCCAGCAGCACGCCGACAAGAACAACGAGAATCGCCACCCTAGACGCGTTTCTCAACGAAACCCCTCCACCTGCTTTTCATGATGACTGCCCTTCCCTTTCTAACGAAGAAAACGCCGATTTCTGGCAGCGAAATCGGCGAAATGGAAACGTTATGGGGCTGGAAAATATCCTTTTACTGTTTCGAGCGCGTTGTCGCCCATAATTTCAATCCCGTATTCTTCCAGACGGTAAATCGTCAGCTGCGAATCGTTTCCGTATTCCAGAAGGAGGCTGAGCATATTGTCTACTTCATGCTCGCTATATTGTTCGTCAAATTCGACAAACAAATAGTAGCGCCCTTCAAACTGGAACAGGCGGTTCGACAAGCTGGAAAAGTCCGCGCGATGCGCCAAGGAGATCACGTCCTCGATATCTTTAAACGAAATGACAAACTGGAGGACGTCCTGCTCCCCGCTGCCTTCGGCGGCATCGCTTCGGCCAAAATGGAAATGGTGGCCAAACAGCGATTCGATCTTCTCATCGGCCGACACCGAGAACTCGCGCCATCTTTCTTCCGGAAGCGGCAGCTCAAGCTTGCTCCCGTCCTTGGACAACTGCGCTTTCGTCACGACAACTTCAAGCCCTTTTTCCAACGCCTGCACTTGAATCCAAAGCGGGCCGTCGAGCGAAAAATCGCTTTCACCATGGACTTCATCCATCATTTCCCAAAACAGTTCCTCGCTCCGTTCCCGATTGTACCAGATCTCTTCACGGTCAAAACCGCGCTCCTCTATATCAACATACGAAATATAAAATTTTACCGTATGATCATTGATGCGTTCAATTTCCATCTTCTCAACTCTCCCTTCTAAACAAAGAAATAAAAAAGGGAAGGGATCGTGCCCCTAGACATTCTCTTTATTAATGAAAACTTATATCTTGTACTTTATATTTTATGATAAAAAGCGAAGGAAGGGAAATAAAAAAACGCGTTTTTAAAAATTGGTTATGAAACCGGCCATGCCCTACTATAATGGTGATGAACACGGACGGAATGAGGGACGCCTATGGTGGATGAATATATCGTCTCGATCTTATTAATCATCGGCATCGATGTCATTCTCGGCGGGGACAATGCGGTTGTCATTGCGTTAGCGAGCCGCAATTTGCCGGAACAGAAGCGGAACATCGCCATCGTCCTCGGTACGGCGCTGGCGATCGCCGTCCGTATTTTATTGACGGCGGCCGTTGTGTGGCTGTTGACTGTTCCGTTTTTGCAGCTTGCCGGCGGCCTCATCCTCTTTTGGATCGCCTTGAAGCTGATTGGGCAAAAAGACGAAAAACCGGCCACGATTAAGGCGGAACCATCGCTCTGGAAAGCGGTGCGGACGATCGTTGCCGCCGATATCGTCATGGGCATGGACAACGTCATCGCCATCGCCGGGGCGGCCCAAGGCCATATCGGGCTTGTCGTCTTCGGCTTTCTCTGCTCCGTTCCTATCATCATTGTAGGCAGCAAAATCATTCTTTATGCCATGGAACGGTTCCCGTTTCTCATTTATATCGGCGGTGCCTTATTGGCTTACACCGCCGGAAAAATGATCGCCGCCGAAGAACAGCTGCGCCCGTTTTATGATCCGCGTTGGGAACTCCTCTTCCCGCTCTCAGCGGCCATTCTTGCCGTTGTGCTCGGCTTTGCGGCCAACCGCCGGGCGCGCACTGTCAAATGGCACTGACCGGACGCTGATAAAAAACTTCTACATGGCGTGCCATGTAGAAGTTTTTTGATCACCCGTTCACTAACCGCTGCGCTTCGCGGAGCTGATACGCCCGCACTTTGCGCGGCAGGAAGCGGCGGATTTCATCTTCGTTATAACCGACTTGAAGCCGCTTTTCATCGATGATGATCGGCCGGCGCAAAATGCCCGGATTTTTTTGAATAAGCTCGTACAAATCTTGCAGCGGTAAAGATTCAAGGTTAATGTTCAGCTTTTGGAACACTTTCGAGCGGGTCGAAATGATTTCATCCGTCCCCGTTTCCGTCATCCGTAAAATTTCTTTAATCTCCTCGACCGTCAGCGGCTCGGAGAAAATATTGCGTTCAACATAAGGAATATCATGCTTCTCGAGCCACGCCTTCGCCTTCCGGCACGACGTGCAACTCGGTGATGTGTATAGCTTGACCATTTTGATCACTCCTTTTTACAAGGAATCCCTTGCTTCCGTGCCCGTGAGCTGACGGGCTCATGCAACTATGCCTGCTTTCACACGCTTGGCGGCATAGCGATACGGCCTATCCCACCTGCCGGGCGGTCGGCCGTCTTGTTAATCATTTGCAAATTGAAATGACTTTAACATGATATATTATACAATAAATCAGTGGAGAAAGATATAGTTTTTCAACGATTAATGCAATTTTCTTCGTTCCCTCTTTCAATAGGGAGGAAAATCCTCTACAATCAAAGTAGAAGAGAAAAAGGGGAGGAAGAACTATGGCCGGCTATTTCGTTGACTTTGTCATTGCTTCAGCATTGATCGTCGGCATCACCGCCTTGATGGGGAGCATAGGCAACACGATTGGAGAACGGCTATTCGGCCGAAATAAGAGAGAGAAGCATGTTGAGGCTTCCCGCCGCATCCAACAAGGGTGGAATTTCGTCGGAGGAAAAAAATAACGCCCGGAAATGGACGCATGACATCGCGCCGTCTGCTTCTCCGTTCGCATTGAGCGTCGGTGAAGAGACGGCGCTGTCCATGCCCACCGGAACGATTCCTTCCGCCAAGCAGGCTGTTTAGGCATACATCGCCCGGTATTGCTTATACTCCTCTTCTGAACAAAGCACGAAATGACCCGGTGTAATTTCGCGAAATTCGAGCTCTTCCCCGTCTTTATAGCCGTGCTGCGCCGGGTCGTAGACGATCCGCTTGCGCGTCCGCTCCGTTTCCGGATCTGGAAGCGGAATAGCGGAGAGCAATGCCTTTGTATACGGATGGATCGGATTGCGGTACAGCTCTTCCGATTCAGCGAGCTCGACCATTTTCCCGAAATACATGACGCCGATCCGGTCGCTGATGTATTTGACCATCGACAAGTCATGGGCAATAAACAAGTACGTCAACCCTTTTTCACGCTGCAGGCGCTTCAGCAAGTTGACGACTTGCGCCTGAATGGAAACGTCCAGCGCCGAGATCGGCTCATCGGCGATGATGAATTCCGGTTCGACGGCGAGCGCCCGGGCGATGCCGATCCGCTGGCGTTGCCCGCCGGAAAACTCATGCGGATAGCGGCTCGCATGCTCGCGGTTCAACCCGACCGTCTCAAGCAGCTCATAGACGCGCTGCATCCGCTCCTCTTTCGTTTTCGCCAATCCGTGGATGTCAATGCCCTCAGCGATAATGTCGGCGACCGTCATCCGCGGATTGAGCGACGCATACGGATCTTGGAAAATCATTTGCATTTTTCGGTTTAACTCTTTCAGCTCTTTTTTTGATTTTTTGCCGTGTACGTTAACGCCGTTAAACAGTACTTCTCCGTCTGTCGCCTCATACAGCCGAATGATCGTCCGCCCCGTTGTCGACTTGCCGCAGCCCGACTCGCCGACAAGGCCGAACGTTTCCCCTTTATAAATGTCAAAGGTGACGCCGTCGACCGCTTTGACGACCTCGCCGCGGCCGGCCGGGAAGTATTGTTTTAAGTTTTTCACTTCAAGCAGCTTTTGCTTAGCCACGCGGCTTCCCTCCTTTCCGGGCGACGATGTCAGCAAACCGTTTCATCCGTTCGCGCACGATCGCCGGCGGTTCCACTTTCGGTGCCTTTTCATGCAACAGCCATGTCGCCGCATAGTGCGTATCAGACACTTGGAACATCGGCGGCTCGAGCTCATAGTCGATTTTGAGCGCATACGGATTGCGCGGCGCAAACGCATCGCCTTTTGGCGGATTTAACAAATCCGGCGGCGAGCCCGGGATCGAATACAGCTCCGTATCTTTATGATCAAGGCTCGGCATCGAGGCGAGCAATCCCCACGTGTACGGATGTTTCGGATTGTAAAAAATTTCATCCACCGTGCCGATCTCCACGATTTTCCCGGCATACATCACCGCCACTCGATCGGCCATGTTGGCGACAACCCCTAAATCATGGGTGATGAAAATAATCGACATGCCGAGCTTTTTCTGAATGTCTTTCATGAGCTCCAAAATTTGCGCCTGAATCGTCACATCCAGCGCGGTCGTCGGTTCATCGGCGATCAAAATTTTCGGATTGCACGCCAAGGCGATGGCGATGACAACACGCTGGCGCATTCCGCCGGAAAATTGGTGCGGGTATTGCTTCATGCGCAGCTCGGCGTTTTTAATGCCGACCAGCTGCAATAGTTCAATCGCCCGTTTGCGCGCTTCCTCTTTCGACAGCTTTTGATGTTTTAAAATCGATTCCATAATTTGCTTTCCGATCGTCATCGTCGGGTTGAGCGACGTCATCGGATCTTGGAAAATCATCGAAATTTTCGCCCCGCGGATCGATTGCATGTCTTTCTCCGACAGCTTGGTCAAGTCTTTTCCTTCAAATAAAATTTCCCCTTGCTTGATTCGGCTCGGCGGCGTCGGCAACAGGCGCATCAACGCCTTGGATGTCACGGATTTCCCAGACCCCGACTCGCCGACGATCGCCAGCGTTTCTCCCTTATACAAGTCGAACGTGACGCCGCGAACCGCCTGCACTTCACCGGCGTGGATGTCAAAGGAAATATGCAAATCGTTCACCTGCAAAATTTTCTCCATCGGTTTCACCCCTTCCGTCCGTTATTTGCGCATTTTCGGGTCGAGCGCATCGCGCAGCCCGTCGGCCACTAAGTTAAAGCTTAAAATGAGCAAGCTGATGACAATCGATGGGATAATAATCAAATGCGGATATGTCTGAATCGACTTAAATCCCTCGCTGACGAGCGAACCGAGCGACGCTTCCGGCGGACGGATGCCAAGACCGATAAAACTTAAAAACGCCTCGGTAAAAATCGCCGTAGGAATCGTAAACATGGTCGTAATAATGATCGGCCCCATCACGTTCGGGATTAAATGTTTAAAAATAAGCCGTGAATTAGACGCCCCGAGCGTCCGTGCGGCCAGCACATATTCCATATTTTTTAGCTTCAATATTTGCCCGCGGACAATGCGCGCCATCGTCGTCCAGCCGGTGATGACCATCGCCAGCGTGATCGAAATAATCCCCGGCTCAAAAATTAAGATAAATAAAATGACGACGATCAAATACGGAATCCCGTTTAAAATTTCGATGATCCGCTGCATCACATTGTCGACCCGGCCGCCATAATAGCCGGAAATGCCGCCATAGGCAATGCCGATGAACAAATCGATCAACGCGGCCAACAAACCGATGTACAGCGAGATGCGCGTGCCATACCATGTTCTCACCCACAGGTCGCGGCCTAAATCGTCGGTGCCAAACCAATAGTACTCTTTCACGCCGCGCTGTTTATATACATCAACGCCATTGGCGTCCTTCCCGTCTAAATTCAGCCAGCTAATATGCTCCAACACCGGAACTTTGGGCGGCAGTTTCGCATGGCTTAAGTTTTGCTCTTTATAGGAACGTTCACTTGCCATTGGGGCAAAAATCGCCAATAACGCTAAAATGATAATCATGGTCAGCCCGGCAATCGCCGCTTTGTTTTCGCGCAGGCGAAGCCAAGCGTCATGCCAAAACGTCAAACTTGGGCGGCTGATTTTTTCCTGCTCGCCGACGTTCGGCGGGGCGGGCTGAAACCATTCCGGTGAAAGCTGGTCGTATTGTTGTTTCGCCATCATTTTTTCCCTCCCGCTAAACGAATGCGTGGGTCGACAATCCCATAGAGAATATCAACGATAAAAATGACAAAAATCAATAACGCCGAATAAAACAACGTAGTGCCCATAATGACAGGGTAGTCGTTCAGCTCGATCGAACGGACAAACTGCTCGCCGAGACCGGGAACGGCAAAAATTTTCTCGATGACGAGCGTTCCCGTCATTAAGTTGACCGCCATCGGTCCGAGAATTGTGATAACTGGAATGAGCGAGTTGCGGATCGCATGCTTGATGATGACCCCCGCATTGCTAATCCCTTTCGCGCGGGCTGTTAAAATATAATCGGATGACAGCACCTCAAGCATTTCCGTACGCATAAAGCGGGCGGTGTTGGCAATGACGCCGACAGACAGCGCCAACGTCGGCATAATCGTATACTTAAACCCTTCCCAAAACGCGACCGGCAGCCATTGCAGTTTAACACCGATGAAATACTGCAGAAATCCGGCCAACACGAACGACGGAACGGAAATCCCGATGACTGCAATGACCGTGGCTGTATAATCTCCCCAACTGTTATGGCGAATAGCCGCCAAAATGCCGAGCACTAAACCGACGAGCGTGCCCAAGACGATCGCCTGGAACCCAAGCTGGGCCGACGGGCCGATCCGGTCGCCGATCAACTCTGTTACCGGCCGGTTGTCATACTGGAACGAAACACCCAAATCTCCTTTTAACAAGTTGCCTAAATATTGAACGTATTGGACAGGCACTGGTTTGTCGAGCCCATATTCTTTCAAAATGATGGCTCGCTGCTCTGGGGTCAATTTTTCTTGGTTTTGCAGCGGCGAACCGGGCAACAGCTTCATCAAAAAGAACGTCACGGTCGCAATAATAAACAGCGTAATCACCATATATACGAGCCGCTGAATCGTATACCGCGCCATGGCTGCACCTCCTCTGTTTATTTCCTGTTTAATACCAATGGTATTTCAATCTTCAAGTTTTTTCGACATTTTTCGCCTTGGCAGGCAAAAGGAGAGTATATGCCCTTGCATATACTCTCCTCCGCACCTCCTAGAGAACGGTTACTCGATATACGCCCATTTATAGCTATAATCTCCACCAAATGAATGAATAACAATGTCTTTTACGTATTCACGTTGCAAATACGCACGGCCGCGTTGATACAGCGGAGCAATTGGCATTTCTTCAAAGAGGATTTTTTCTGCTTTCAACATTGCGTCCCAACGGGCTTGCAAGTCGCCAAGCAGCGTCGTTTTCGCATCTTTAATCAGCTTGTCATATTCAGCATTCGACCAGCCCGTTTGGTTGTGCGGGTTATTTGTCGTCCACAGATCAAGGAACGTCATCGGGTCTTGATAGTCCGGACCCCAGCCAGAGAAGGATAGTTCATACTGCATATTGCTTTCTAGCTCAAGTTTTTGTTTGAACGGCTGTTGTTTAATGTTGACCGTAAGGCCAGGCAAGTTCTTTTCAAGCTGTTCTTTTAAGTATTCGCCGACTTTCTTCGCGACGTCGTCGTCATAGTTTAACAATTCAATAGTGAATTTATCTTTGCCAAGCTCTTTTTTCGCTTGCTCCCACAATTTTTTCGCTTCGTCCACATTGTACGACACTAAATCGCCGTTAGCGTCACGGAAGTCTTTGCCGTCCGGACCGGTGACGAAGTCTTTCGGAACCGCATAGTTGGCCACAACCGAGCCGTTGTTGAACAACGTGTTCACCATCGCCTCTTTATCGATAGCCATCGCGATCGCTTTGCGAGCGTTGACGTTGTTCAACGGTTCTTTCTTCGTGTTCATGCGCAGCCAGAAAATCGATGGTTCAAGATACGTGTGGAAATTTTTGTCGTTTTTATATTTATCAGGTTCATCACCAAAAGATGTACTTGCACCTGTCATGAAAGTATGTTAGCTGTTTCCAGCCGAACCCGCAGTGCAAAACGCTGGATATTTCGGTATCCGTATCCCCGACGTTTCATCAGCTTGATCTTAGAGTACATGCGAATTTCCCTCCATGGTTTGGTTTGGTCACCTTTACCATACAGGAAAATTCGCATTTTTTGTACCCTCTATGCACACCTACCTTAAATGATCAAGTACAACTTGTGGTGAAGAGCCATTTATCAACAAACTCCGCACTTAGGATAACGCGATCCGCTTTTTTCGTGTCGTAAAGGTTTACCATTGTTGCGGTCTCTTTTACGACTTTGACGTTGATTTTTTCCAGCTTGACCGTATCTTTATCCCAGTAGTTCGGGTTTTTCGCATACGTCCAGCCTTGCTCATGCTTCCATTCGCTTAAGACGAACGGGCCGTTGTACAGCGTCGTATTGGCTTCCAAACCGTATTTGTCGCCTTGGGCTTTAACGAATTTTTCGTTTTGCGGCATGAACGTACCGAATACCGTCAAGCTGATGAAATACGGAATCGGGTTTTCAAGCTCGACTTGGAGCGTGTAATTATCGAGAGCTTTGACGCCGAGCTGGTCAACTGGCAATTTGCCCGTATTGACTGCTGCAGCATTTTTAATGTCGTACATAATGTACGCATACTCCGCTTTCGTTTTCGGGTCAAGCACTCGTCTCCATGCGAACACGAAGTCGTGCGCCGTCACCGGATCGCCGTTTGACCATTTCGCATCTTGACGAAGCTTAAACGTATACGTTTTGCCGTCTTCGCTTACCGTGTAGCTTTCCGCTACCCCTGGCACAGGCTTATTGTCTTTCCCTAAACGGTAAAGACCTTCCATGACGTTGTTCAAAACGATGAACGATACTTGGTCCGTAGCGAGCGCCGGATCAAGCGATGGAATCTCTGATGTTTCAAGCAAGTTCAATACTTGCTCTTTCTTCTCGGCTGGCTTTTCGCCGCCTTGGGCATTATCGTCCCCGCCTCCGCCGCACGCTGCAAGGAACGTCGACAGCGCCAGAAGAAGAGCGAGGAATAAAGAAAATCGCTTCTTCACTAAAAACCCCCCTTAAAATTTATGTAGCGTATTGCAAATCTTCTGAATGATTTGATTTCAGAAGATTGCACTTACATCGCTTATTATATCCTGTATTAGTATATTTGAAAAGGATTTTTTTATTTTGTTAAATAAAAAATTTCTAATTACTTAAAACAGACAGGAAGATCGGCTTGTATTTACATCTGCATTTTACCGACTTTTGACGCTGTTGTAAATAAAAAATTTCTGTCAATATATTAGAAAACGCTTACAACATAGGTTTTTCGCCCCTCATCCCTATTGTAAAGCAAATTGTTCCTCTGTTTCCAAGATGAATACAAATTTTCTGATATAACGTTGTTAATAACATTGACAATCCTTCCTCTTACATATGTTAAAATAAAAACAACGAATTGGAAAGGCGGGAGAGACAAAATGAAACGGATCGCCGTTCGAACAGGGTGGATGGTGGCCGCTATGCTGGCGGCCAGTGCGCTTATCGTTTTCTGGCAAGGGGCATGGACGGCGGTTGCCTTTATTAACACCACCTTTTTGCTCTCTCTTGTGCCGCTTTCGGCTGGCGGGCTTTTGTTTGTTTATGAACGCGGGTTTTTCAGCGGATTTGCATACGGGTTTCGCCGATTGCGCAGAAGCAGCACGAGGGTGGAGCGGTATCTTGAGGAAGCGGCAGCAGAACATGAATCGGAGGAACAGCCCGGTCCGCGGCGTTTCGCCATCACGTACCCGCTCCTTTTTGCCGGACTCCTTTTGTTTCTCGCGATGATCGCCGCCGGATATGCCGTGCAATAAGGTTGCAACAGCTGAATGTTTTCCGTATAATATAAGGCAAGTTTAGAATAGACCGAGCGATGAGAAAGAAAAGTACATATGGCGATGCCTTCAGAGAGCTTGTGGAAGGTGCGAACAAGCGGCTAGCCATATGGAATGGGCTTTCGAGCTTCCCGCCGAACCGGCGACGCAGTAGGCGAGGACGTTCCCCGCGTTACAGGGGGCCATGCGCAAAGCATGGGCTGAGCGATTGCGCTTTTCCGCGCAATAAGTAGGGTGGCACCGCGGTCCTACCGTCCCTATCAGAGGGCTGGCAGGGCCTTTTTTATTTTTGGCTTGAGGGAGTGAAGATCGATGAAAACCATTTTTTCCGGCATTCAGCCAAGCGGCGTCATCACCATTGGCAACTATATTGGGGCGCTGCGGCAGTTTGTCGAATTGCAGCATGAATACAACTGTTATTTTTGCATCGTTGACCAACACGCCATTACCGTTCCGCAAGACCCTCACGAACTGCGGAAAAACATCCGCCGCCTTGCCGCTTTGTATTTGGCCGTCGGCATCGATCCGACAAAAGCGACGCTGTTCATCCAATCGGAAGTGCCGGCGCATGCCCAAGCGGCGTGGATGCTGCAGTGCATTGTGTATATCGGCGAGCTCGAGCGGATGACGCAGTTTAAAGACAAGTCAGCCGGCAAAGAGGCGGTCAGCGCCGGGCTGCTCACGTACCCGCCGCTGATGGCCGCTGACATTTTGCTTTATAACACCGACATCGTCCCGGTCGGCGAAGACCAAAAGCAGCATATCGAGCTGACGCGCGATCTGGCGGAACGGTTCAACAAACGGTACGGCGAGCTGTTTACGATCCCTGAGGCGCGCATTCCGAAAGTCGGCGCCCGCATCATGTCGCTTGTCGACCCGACGAAAAAAATGAGCAAATCCGATCCGAACCCAAAAGCATACATCACACTGCTTGACGATGCAAAAACGATCGAGAAGAAGATCAAAAGCGCCGTCACCGACTCGGAAGGAACGATCCGCTACGACAAAGAAGGAAAACCGGGCATTTCAAATTTGCTCAATATTTATTCGACGTTATCCGGCCAATCGATCGAGGAGCTCGAACAGCAATACGAAGGAAAAGGATACGGCGTCTTCAAAGCCGACCTGGCCCAATTGGTCATCGAAACGCTCCGGCCGATTCAAGAACGGTATCACCATTGGATGGAAAGCGAGGAGCTTGACCGCGTATTGGATGAAGGAGCGGAAAAAGCGAACCGCGTCGCCTCAGAAATGGTGCGCAAAATGGAGAAAGCGATGGGCCTCGGGCGGCGGTAAGAAGGCGCCATACAAAAAACGGGCGGGCGCATAGCGCCCTGGCCCGTTTTTTAATTCACTTTCGGCTCTTGCTCCATTTCCCAAAGCTTTTCGAAAAACGGCTGGCCTTTAATTAAGTTTTCACATAGCTGCTCGTGCCGTGCAGACCAGCCGTGTTTCGTTTCTTCGTACAGCCGTTCCCACGCTTCCTCAAACGACATTTTTTGAATATCTGCGTACTTTTCCGGGGCCCATTCTGTATACCAGTAGCGCACCTCGGCGCTGTTTTTCGTTGAATGCAGCTGGTCAAGCGCCATAAACAACAGCTGTTTCAACTGCCGCTCTTTCCGTGTCAATCCGCACATCAACTCCGGCGCCGGCGACAAAATGTGGTACTCTTTTTCGTACTTCGGCAGCGGGTAGGCCCGCTCTTCCGTCTCGGCGGCCATCTCGTACACAAGCTGCTCTTGCCGCGGAATGAGGCGGCTTTTGCGGATCGGAATATGATAGCCGATCGTATCGACGGCCAAAATGCCAGCTCCGTCGGTCACAACGAAACAATAATCGAGCTGAATCCGTTCATGGTTTTTGCGGACATAGGCTTTTTGGTACACATCGTCCAAAAGCGGCTTCGGAAGGTCGGATAAACTGTTTTCAATATATTGGAATAGAGCCGGGGACACTTTTAACAGCGGTACTTGGTCAAGCAACTCAATTTGGTCGTCTTTGCGCCATTCGTGAAAATGGCAGACGTTGTACCCGTTCTCTTCACCTTCAAACCAGTTCACCCAAATGTCGTGCAGGTAAAGCATGTGATACCCCTCACTTCCAGACGTGTTTGTCCATCAGTATAGGCAGAGGGGCAGAATTTTATTCCATTTCGCCCTCTTTTCCCCACTATGAGCCACGGCTTGGAAACGACAAGCTCGCCCACATAAGCAACAAGCCGAGCGGCAATAAATAACATTCCGCCCTTGTCGCGATATAAGCAGCGTATTCACCAAACCCGTGCTCCGGGGTGATGATGTTTAAATAGACGATCATCATCATGCCGCCGACGACCGAAAAACCAAAGCCGACCAAATAAAAAAACAGGCGGACCATCGGGCTTCCCTTCCTTCTTGTCCACGTCCTTTCTTTACGTATATGCCTGTTCGGTGGACAAGATGCCTATCATCGCCCCTGGTCCATCCCGCCTTACCCGCGGCTGTCCAGACCGGCTAAAGCAACCATTTGTTTCGCCTCCATCGCCATCAATTGAGCCAATGAATACCCCCGCTCCAAACAGCGGCGGACGATGGCATAACCGACTGCATAGCCGCCCATGTTCGGATACCACCCAAGGCCGTATAAAATGCGGGAGCTGAGTGGGTGCGAAACAGCGGCATCTTGATTGGGGGCGATGTAGCGGCGCCAAAACCGCTCGATCTCCCTGTCAGTATAATACGACGTCCAGTCGGCGCATTGTTCCGGTCCGACTGTTTCAGCGACCGCATGTTCTGCCAGCCCTTCCATAATCACCGCATCTAACAGCGTCGCCTCTTTGCCGCCATACGGCAGCTGCTTCAGCCGGCAAACATGGTTGTACTCATGCGCCACCAATGCCGCGACCTCCTCGTCGCGATGATCGGGCAGCAAAAAGAAAACGAGCTTATCGGCAAACGCCACTCCTCCTTTTCCGCGAAACTCGCGCAAAAGTTTCCGGTTTTCATCATCGGCCGGCAGCAAAAACACCGGAACGTCAGGCCCTTTCCATCTCACCCGCTGTTCGTCATATAAGCGGGCAAGCCGCTCCCAAAGGCCTTTTGCCTTCATCTCCGGCAAAAGGCGAACGGCCTGCCGGGCGCTTCGATACATGCCATATAAGCATAAATAACGATGAATGGCGCGCGCTGGTGCATCGGCAAAAAACGGCGCCAGCCGGGCGCAAACACGGAGCGGATCGCCTTCATCTTGTTCAAGCCAACGATCAGTTGGAGCCAGTCCCATCGTCTTCCCTCCCTTTTTGCTACCTTATGTCAAGGCAACCGGGACGGTGAACGAAAAAAGCCCCGTCCGGAGTGAAGCCCGGCGCCCGTCTTCCAACGGGGCCGGGTTCGTCCGGCCGAGGCTAATGGCCTTCATTGCTATCTATTGCGCATACGCTTTGAAAATCAATGTCGCGTTATGGCCGCCAAATCCAAACGAATTGCTTAACACTGCGCGCACAGTCTGCCGGCGGGCTTCGTTCGGCACATAGTCCAAGTCGCATTCCGGATCCGGCGTTTCATAGTTGATGGTCGGTGGAATGACACCATCGCGGATCGCCAACACAGAGAAAATGGCTTCCACCGCGCCGGTTGCGCCAAGCAGGTGACCGGTCATCGATTTTGTAGAACTGATCGCAAGCTTATAGGCATGGTCGCCAAACACTTCTTTAATGGCGATCGTCTCATATTTGTCATTGTACTCCGTGCTTGTGCCGTGGGCGTTAATGTAGTCGATGTCCTCCGGCTGCAAGCCGGCATCCTGCAGCGCCAGTCGCATCGCCCGCACGCCGCCTTCACCGCCCGGCGCCGGTGCAGTGATATGATATGCGTCAGCCGTCGCGCCGTAGCCGACAATTTCCGCGTAAATTTTCGCCCCGCGGCGCAACGCATGCTCCAGCTCTTCAAGCACGATAATGCCTGCCCCTTCCCCCATGACAAAGCCATCACGGTTTTTATCAAACGGGCGGCTTGCCGTTTTCGGATCCGGATTGGTCGAAAGGGCCGTATTCGCGCAAAAGCCGGCAAACGACATTTTCGTAATCGGCGCCTCCGTTCCCCCCGCGATCATCACATCCGCATCGCCGCGCTGAATGACCCGAAACGCGTCGCCGATCGAGTTTGCGCCCGTCGCGCAAGCGGTGACCGTGCATGAATTCATTCCTTTCGCCCCAAGGATGATTGAGACTTGCCCCGCAGCCATATCCGGAATCATCATCGGCACGAAAAACGGGCTCACCCGGCGATAGCCGCGCTGCTGGAAAATTTCAAACTGCTGCTCAAACGTCTCCATACCGCCGATGCCAGAGCCGATCCAAACACCGACCCGCTCGGCGTTATGCTCACCGATTTCCAAATTCGCATCTTTCACCGCCATGAGCGCCGCCGCCACGGCGTATTGCGTAAACCGGTCCATCTTCCGCGCTTCGCGGCGGTCCATAAACAACGACGGATCAAAATCTTTCACTTCTGCCGCCACTTTCGCTGGAAAATCATCTGGATTGACGCGGGTGACAATGTCGATGCCGGACTGGCCGGCGACAATGTTTTTCCACGTCGTTTCTGCGTCATTCCCCAGCGGGGTGACGGCGCCTATTCCGGTCACGACGACTCGTCTTTTTTCCATATTCCTCTGCCTCTCCTTTATTCTGGATAATGATGTTGGGATACAGAACATCAACGGCCCCAACGCAAGGCGATCGCGCCCCATGTCAGCCCGCCGCCGAACCCGACCATGACGATGAGATCACCGTCGCGAATGTTTCCTGCCTCCAGCTCCTCCACGAGCGAAATCGGAATGGAGGCCGCGGATGTGTTTCCATAGCGGCGAATCGTTGTCGAGATTTTTTCCTCCGGCAGCTCGAGCCGCTGTCTCGCCGCCTCCACAATACGGATGTTCGCTTGATGGGGAATGAGAAAATCGACATCCTCTTTTGTCAGCCCCGCTTTTTCAAGCACCCGCACACTTGACTCTCCCATCTGCCGGACGGCGAACTTGAACACTTCCCGGCCGTTCATCACGATATATTCGTCTTTGTATAAATGTTTTCCTCCTGTTCCGTCAGCGCCCAATTCAAATGATAAAATGCCCCGCCCTGGCGACACTGGGCCCATGACAACCGCACCGGCTCCATCGCCAAACAACACCGCCGTATTGCGGTCTGTCCAATCGGTGATTTTTGACAGCTTATCGGCCCCCACTACTAATATATACTTGTAAACCCCCGTGTCAATAAATTGGGCAGCCGTGACCATTCCGTACATAAATCCGGAGCAGGCGGCGCTGAGATCCATTGCCGCGGCGTTGACAGCCCCAAGCCGCTCTTGCAGCATGCAAGCAACTGATGGAAAGGAACGGTCTGGCGTTACGGTAGCAACGACAATGAGATCGATGTCTTTCGCCTCGACACCGGCATCCGCAAGCGCCTTTTCGGCAGCAAAATACGCCATATCGGACGTATCGATGTCATCTGCCGCAATGCGGCGTTCCTCAATCCCAGTGCGCGTCCGAATCCATTCGTCTGATGTATCCATCATTTTCTCCAAGTCGGCGTTGGTCAACACCTTTTCCGGCACATAGCGGCCGACCCCGATAATTCCTGCTCCCATACCATTCATCTCCTTTTTTTCTTCCAAAATAACCGAAAAGCCTCCCAAGTACAGCACAATTGTCAACGTACAATCAGTCCACATAACCAATTATTATTACTTGGTACTAATTTTAACGGAAAGAGCGCATATGCGCAATAGCAAAAGCGCGCCTTCCCGGCCGGAATCCTATTGCTTTCTTCCCGCCCGAAGGCATTTGTCCAAACCAACGTTTTACCTCCGCCATACAATACAATGACAAGCAAACGATGAGGAAAAAAGGAGGACTGATTTTATGGCGAACGTCCCATCATCCCGGCAAAGCCGTGAAGAGCGCGACCGCTTCTCCCACCTCATGTTCGGCCCCTTTCCTCCAAAACGGACCGGCCAGCGGGACGAACAAACAAAAACGGAGCCGCTCCCGCTGCCAAACATTGATTTGATGAAACTCGTCGAAAACGTCGGTACGCTGACGGACTCGTTGCAGCAGCTGAAACCGCTCATCAAAAAAATCTCCTCGCTCATCGATGGATTGAAAAAATAGCAGACGCAACAACCTCATGCGTCTGCCTTCGCTCTTTACGGGAGTTCGTTATATTGGCGAAAAAATTGCCCGATCTGCCAAGCAAGCTGGCGCCGCTTTTCCGGCAGCTGGTAGACGATGCGCACCCGGTGGTTGGTTGTTTTCATCCATTGTTCGTACTTCCGGCTATGCAATGCGGACGGGTATTCGCTCACGCCGGCGAGCTGCCAAATCATCACCGGGACATCGTGCGGGCTAAGGAAAAGAGACGGGACACCCTCCGGCACTTCCTCTTCCTTCAATCCGTAAGCGAGGGCGATTTCTTTTACCATCCGCCGATACACGAATGGGTGGCCCCGCTCGTGTTCAAGCTGGGCGCGCACATCAAGGCAAGGGTTGAGCATGGCGACGGCGCGGATTTGCCTCGGCATGACGCCAAGCAACTGCAGGGCGACGAGCGCGCCCATTCCTTCGGCGACGATATAGATGCGTCGGTTGACGATCTCGCTTTTCAATACCGAGTAGATGAGTTGGCGCGCCAGCCGGACCGCCTTCGGGCTTCCCCAATGCCGGCCGTACAAATGAGATGAAAACACCGTGTACCCTTGTTCAAGCCACTCGTCCAGCCACTGGCGCCGTCTCGGATGCTCGAGCCAAAAACTCGTCTGTTCATTCACGAAATGGTCGCCATCGCCCATTAAAAAAAGGGCAAACCCGTTTGGGCGCTCCGGCACGTGAACGATGCACCATTGTTCATCGAGTTGGAAAAACCGTCGTTGTCCTGCCATCGTTTCCATTCACCCTTGTTTGACGATACATAATTGTACAGTATACGATATGCCGGGCAGAAAAAAACGCCCGGGTATATGCCTAAACGAGCAAATTATGATATGATAGGAAAAGGAATGATGCGAAGATAGGAGGAAATGGGATGCGCTTGTTTTGGACGTTTTTTTGGACGTTTTTGCTTGTGCAAATGGCGACGTACGTCATGGGCTCGATGCAAGGCATCGGCTACAACTTCACAACCGGCGCCTTGCTCGGCGTGATCGTGACCGTTTTAGTCCTTGTCGTCGCCGCTTTGATTCCGGACGAGCCGGCTGGGGATCATCGCCATTGATCATTCTCCTCATAAGACAACGCCTTGGGTTGAAAGTCCCAAGGCGTTGTTTTTGTCATCGAGAAGCCCCATTCCAACACGTATATAGGCGTAAGTCGAGGAGGGATTCCATCTTGATGGGTGTAGGTTGGTGTTTTCTGCAGCCGGCCACGTGCCCCACAATGCTCAATGGGATGGGCTTTATGGGGGCATAAAAACGTTTGACGCTGCCAGCAAGAAGCGCGTCTCTTCCCCCGGCTATCCCCCGCCTCTTCGACTCGTTTCATGCTGACGGGCGAATGACAAGCCGGCCGTTTTCGGCATCGACCGTGACGGTGCTGTAATCTTTCACCCGCCCAGCGATCAGCTCTTTCGCAAGCGGCGTTTCGATCTGCTTTTGCATAAACCGCTTTAAGGGGCGGGCGCCGTAGACCGGATCGAAGCCCGCTTCGGCGATGTATTGCTTCGCCGCTTCGGTCAGCACGAGTTCGATATGCCGATCGGCCAAACGGGCCGACAGCTCGCGGGCGAACTTTTCGATGATGCCTTTCACCTCATTCATCGACAATGGCTTAAATAAGACGATATCGTCGATCCGGTTTAAAAATTCTGGGCGGAAATGGGCGCGCAATTGGTCAAACACTTGGCTGCGCGTCTGTTCATCGATGTCGCCGTCTTTGTGTTCCAATAACAGCGGCGAGCCGATGTTCGATGTCATAATGACGACTGTGTTTTTAAAATCGACCGTCCGCCCGTGCGAGTCGGTGAGCCGTCCGTCATCGAGCAGCTGCAGCAGGATGTTGAACACGTCCGGATGAGCTTTTTCGATTTCATCGAACAATAGAACGGAATACGGCTTGCGCCGCACTGCCTCGGTCAGCTGGCCGCCTTCCTCATAGCCGACATAGCCGGGCGGCGCCCCGATCAAACGGGAGACAGCATGTTTTTCCATGTATTCGGACATATCGAGGCGAATGAGCTGCTCCTCGCTGTCAAACAGCGCCTCGGCCAGCGCTTTGGCCAGCTCCGTTTTGCCGACGCCGGTCGGTCCAAGGAACAAAAACGAGCCGATCGGACGGTTCGGGTCTTTCATCCCGGCCCGCGCCCGCAAGATGGCGTCGGCGACGAGCTCCACCGCTTCGTCTTGGCCGATGACTCGCTTATGGAGCCATTCATGAAGCCGCAGCAGCTTTTCCCGCTCCCCTTCGACAAGGCGGGTGAGCGGAATGCCTGTCCAGCGCGACACGATTTCGGCAATCTCTTCTTCCGTCACTTCCTCGCGCAGCAATTTTCCTTCCCGTTGCTCGCTGATTTCTTGCTCGAGCTGCCTGAGCTGCTTCTCAAGCTGCGGGATCCGTCCATGACGCAGCTCGGCCGCCCTGTTTAAATCGTAGTCGTTTTCCGCGTCCTCGAGCTCACGCTTCGCCCGCTCAAGTTCCTCGCGCACGCGGCGGACACGGTCAAGCGCCTCTTTCTCTTGTTGCCATTGCGCTTTCATGGCATTCGCTTTTTCGCGCAAGTCAGCGAGTTCTTTTTGCAATGCCGCCAGCCGCTCGCGGCTCGCTTCATCCGTCTCTTTGCTTAACGCCGCCTCTTCAATTTCCAGCTGCATGACGCGGCGCATCACTTCATCAAGCTCGGACGGCATTGATTCCATTTCCGTCCGGATCGTTGCGCACGCCTCATCAACGAGATCGATCGCTTTGTCAGGCAAAAAGCGATCCGAGATGTAGCGGTCGGACAACACCGCGGCCGCGACGAGCGCCCGGTCGTGAATTTTCACGCCATGGTGCACTTCGTATCGCTCTTTCAATCCGCGCAAGATCGAAATCGTATCCTCGACGGTCGGCTCTTGGACGAGCACTTGCTGGAAGCGGCGTTCGAGCGCTGGGTCTTTTTCGATGTATTGTCGGTACTCATCAAGCGTCGTCGCCCCGATGCAGCGCAGCTCGCCGCGGGCGAGCATTGGCTTTAACATATTGCCGGCGTCGATCGCCCCTTCGGCCCGGCCGGCGCCAACGATCGTGTGCAGCTCGTCGATAAACAAGATGATGCGGCCCTCGCTTTTTTTAATTTCGTTCAATACAGCCCTCAGCCGCTCTTCAAACTCACCGCGAAACTTCGCTCCGGCGACGAGCGCGCTCATGTCAAGAGCGAAAATCGTTTTGTCTTTCAACCCGTCCGGGACGTCTTTGCGCACGATGCGCTGGGCGAGCCCCTCGACAATAGCGGTCTTCCCAACGCCCGGCTCACCGATCAGCACCGGGTTGTTTTTCGTCTTCCGCGACAAAATGCGGATGACGCGGCGAATTTCGCTGTCGCGGCCGATGACCGGGTCGATTTTTCCCGCCTTCGCCTCGGCGACAAGATCGCGCCCGTATTTGGCCAACGCTTCATAGGTTGCTTCCGGATGTGGACTCGTCACGCGTTGATTCCCCCTTACCTTTCTCACGGCTTCTACCAGTGCTTCCTCTGTCAAGCCAAACGATGCCAGTTGCCGGGCAACCGGCTCGGCGCCATGAGACAGCGCGAGCAGCACATGTTCGACCGATATGTACTCATCTTGCATTCGCTTCGCTTCGTTTTCCGCCTCCTCAAGCAGCCGCGCCAAGGCAGGCGCAACGTACATCTGTCCCTCTCCCGCTCCGTGCACTTCCGGCTTTTGGCGAAGCCGGTCTTGCAGCCAGCGGATCGCCTGAGCGCGGTCGGCGCCGCAAAGGGCAAACAGCCGCGGCGCCAAGCCATCTTCTTGCTCGAGGAGCGCCAGCAGAAGATGTTCGACATCAAGCTGTTGATGATGCCGCTCTTTGGCGATCGACTGCGCCGCCATAAGCGCCTCTTGCAGTTTTTCCGTCAAACGGCTTGCGTCCATGCCGTCCCCTCCATTTGACCTTCTTTGACCATAAATCATTATAGCGGATCGCAAAGCGCACGGCAAATGAAAAGCCACTCCATGCTTGGAATGGCTTTTGTTCTGCTTCACGGTTTGCGCAAATACGTCCAATGCCGGTTATGGTTCGACGTTTCTGGAAACGTATCGCCGGCTTTCAGTTTCAGCTTTTTCGGGTGCTTTACATTGTCTCCCGTTTCGCCGATTTCAATATACACGCCGTTGTTCGGCGCTTTATCGCCTGGTTTGAAATGGCGCGGTTGGCCCATTTGTTTCATCCCCCTTGCTTCGATTGCATTTGTTATCATGCCCGGTTTCATCGCTGTTCATAAGAAGGAAAATGATGGAAGATCGCAAACGGAACGCCAAGCTGTTCACAACGAAAAGGAGCTCTCCCCTCGAAATCCTTTTCAAAGTGAAAAAGGAACTCCCGAAACGGGAATTCCCCCTTTGCTATAAAACGGACAACAAAATCGCTTTTTGCGCATGAAGCCGGTTGCCGGCCTGCTCAAAGACGACCGAGTTCGGACCGTCCATGACGCCGGCCGTCACTTCTTCGCCGCGGTGGGCCGGCAGACAATGCAAAAAGAGATAATCCGGTTTTGCCGCTTTGACGAGCTCTTCGTTGACTTGATACGGCTGAAACACTTGTAGCCGCTCAGCACTTTCGCTTTCTTGGCCCATGCTCGTCCAGACATCCGTATAAATCGCATCCGCCCCCGCCACCGCCACAAGCGGGTCGTGCGTCACCGTGACGGCGGCGCCTGTCTGTTCACCGATCCGGCACGCCGCCTCGACATATTCTTTCCTTGGCTCATAGCCCGGCGGACAGGCGATGGCGACATCCATGCCGACTTTCGCCGCGGCCACAAGCAAGGCGTTGGCGACGTTGTTCCCGTCGCCGACATAGGCGAGCTTGACGCCTTGGAACGTTTTCTTCACTTCATAAATCGTCAGCAAATCCGCCAACGCCTGGCACGGATGATCGTCGTCCGTCAGGCCGTTGATGACCGGAACGGACGCATATTCGGCCAACTCCTCGACTTTTTGATGGGCAAATGTGCGAATCATAATGACATCGACGTATTGCGACAAGACGCGGGCCGTATCGGCGATCGTTTCGCCGCGGCCAAGCTGCAAATCGTTTCCGTTTAAATACATCGCCTGGCCGCCAAGCTGAATCATGCCGACTTCAAACGACACGCGCGTGCGCGTTGACGGCTTTTCAAAAATCATCGCCATTGTTTTCCCGGAAAGCGGCGTATACGATACACCGGCTTTTTGTTTCGCTTTTAAATCAGTTGCTAACGCCAGCAAGTCCAAAATTTCTTCTGTCGAGAAATCAAGAAGCGTTAAAAAATCTCTCCCTTTTAATGACATCACTGCATTCATGCGATCACCGCCTGTTCTGCCTGTTTTTTCTTTTCCAACCAGCCATGGATCGGCTGCACATCAAGATGATCGACATCGAGCGCCTGCAAGAAGAGCTTCAATGTCTCACGTTCCGTGAAGACGAGCAATTGTCGGGACAACGCAGTCATTCGTTTGTTCGCTTCGCCTTCCTCTTTGCCCAAGTCGATCACCGCGAGCGCCGTGTCGCGCTTCACCCAATCGGAAAACGGGACATCAGCGACGATGGTCAGCTGTTTCGCCGTCATCTCCGCCTCCAGCTCGGCGTCGATGTTGCCAATGACATAGACCTCGTTCGCGTTCGCTTTCTTTTGCAAATACGGATAAAACGCTTTATACGCCGCTTCCTCCTTCGTTGCGGCGATGCTGATGCCTTCGCCGGTCGATTTCATCTCTGGCCCAACCACCGGGTCAACCCCCGGCAGCTTATGGGTCGAAAAGACCGGATACTTTAACACGGCGTACGGCATGACCGCCAAGCCGCGCGCTTTTTCGTCCACGATGTCGACAAGCGATTTCCCAAGCAATAATTTTGTCGCAATTTGCGCCAGCGGCACGCCGGTCGTTTTGCTGACGATCGGCACCGTCCGGCTCGCGCGCGGGTTCACTTCCAGGACATATACATTGCCGTCCGCAATGACGTATTGAATGTTCATAATTCCTTTAAAGCCGAGTTTTTTCGCAATCCGGCCCGCATAGTCGATGATTTTCGCTTTTTCTTCGTCTGTGAGCGTCTGCGCCGGCAGCCAAGCATAGCTGTCACCGGAGTGGACGCCGGCTTTTTCGACGTGTTCAATGATGACCGGCAGCACGATGTCTGTTCCATCCGTCACGATGTCCGCTTCTGCCTCTTTCCCGTCCAAATACGCATCAATCAAAATCGGATAGGTCAACTCGCCTTGCTCGATCAAAGCAGCGAGCTGCGCCTCGCTATGGACGATAAACATGCCGCGGCCCCCGATGACATACGACGGACGAAGCAGCACCGGGCAGCCGATCTCAGCCGCTTTGGCGGCGAGCTCCTCGGCGTTGTTCGCCATCAAGCCCGGTACGTGCGGGATGTCAAGCTCCTCAAGCAACTGGTAAAAACGATCGCGGTCCTCGAGCTGGTCAATCATATCGTACGTGACGCCCAACAGCGGCACGCCGGCTTCTTCAAGCCCTTTGACCAAATTGATCGCCGTCTGACCGCCAAATTGAACGATGACATGCTTGATTTGTTCCGCTTCGATAACATCGAGGACGCTCTCAAGCGTCAGCGGTTCAAAGTACAGACGGTCGGCGACGGCAAAGTCGGTGCTCACCGTTTCCGGATTGTTGTTGATCATCACCGTTTCATAGCCCTCTTTTTGCAAGGCGAACACGCTATGAACAGAGCTGTAGTCGAACTCAATGCCTTGGCCGATGCGGATCGGTCCGGCTCCAATGATCAGCACTTTCTCTTTGCCGCTCGGTTGTTTTCGCTCGTCTTCGCCGAAATAAGTCGAGTAGTAATAATCCGTTTCTGAATGAAATTCGGCCGCGCACGTGTCGACCATTTTGTATGACGGCACGATGCCAAGTTCCTTCCGCTTGTTGCGCACGTCAAGCTCCGTCACGCCCCACGTTTCAGCTAAAAAGGCGTCGCTACATCCTTTTTCTTTCAAGAAACGGAACGTTTGCTCCTCAATCGTGTCCAACGTTGCAGCCGCTGCCTGTTTTTCAAGGGCGACAAGCCGCTCGAACGAGCAAAGGAAAAAGCGGTCGATTTTCGTCCATTCGTGAATGGCTTCAACCGCCACCCCGCGGCGGAGCAGTTCCAAAATCGCGAAAAAGCGGCGGTCGTCTTTGTCGACAAGCAGCTGTTTCAGCTCATCATTCGTTTTCACCGAAAGCTCCGGCAACAACAGTCCGTTGTTTTTGCCTTCGAGCGACTGCACCGCTTTTTGAAACGCCCGCTCCATGTTGCGGTCGATCGCCATCACTTCCCCGGTCGCCTTCATTTGCGTGCCGAGTTTCCGATCCGCATGCGGAAACTTGTCAAACGGCAAGCGCGGAAACTTGACGACGACATAGTCCAAGGCCGGTTCAAAGCTGGCGTACGTCGTTTTCGTCACCGGGTTGACGAGTTCCGCAAGCGTATAGCCGACCGCGAGCTTCGCCGCAATGCGGGCGATCGGGTAGCCGGTCGCCTTGGACGCCAGCGCTGACGAGCGGCTGACACGCGGGTTGACTTCAATCAAGTAATATTGTTTGCTGTTCGGGTCAAGGGCGAACTGAATGTTGCAGCCGCCGATGATCCCTAAGGCGGAAATGATCTTCACCGCCGACGAACGGAGCATTTGGTACTCCTCATCGGTCAACGTCTGCGACGGTGCGACGACGATCGAATCGCCCGTGTGGATGCCGACTGGATCGACGTTTTCCATATTGCAAACCGTGATGCACGTATTCGATTGGTCGCGCATCACTTCATATTCAATTTCCTTAAATCCGGCGACGCTCCGTTCGATCAAACATTGATGAATCGGGCTTTCGTTCAATCCTTTTTCTACGAGCGCGAGAAACTGCTCCATGTTTTCGGCAATGCCGCCGCCCGTCCCGCCGAGCGTATACGCAGGACGAATAATGATCGGAAAACCGATTTGTTCGGCGAACGCGACCGCTTCCTCGACGCTTGTAACAATTTCGCTTTCCGGCACCGGTTCGCCAAGCTCGTGCATTAACGCGCGGAACGCTTCGCGGTCCTCCCCGCGCTTAATCGCTTCAATCGGTGTTCCGAGCAGTCTCACCCCATACTTTTCAAGCACGCCGGCTTCATGCAGCTGAAACGCCAAGTTGAGCCCTGTCTGGCCGCCGAACGTGGCGAGCAGCCCGTCCGGGCGTTCTTTGGCAATAATCGCTTCGACCGCATCGACGGTGAGCGGTTCAAAATACACGGCATCGGCATGAACTTCATCGGTCATGATCGTCGCCGGATTGTTGTTCACTAAAATGACGCGATATCCTTCTTCCTTTAAGGCGATGCACGCTTGTGTGCCGGAATAATCAAACTCGGCGGCCTGGCCGATGACGATCGGCCCCGACCCGATCAGGAGAATCGACTGAAGCGAAGAATCTTTAGGCATACACGTTCTCTCCCTTGAACACGGTTTGCAAAAATTCGTCGAAAATATAGCCGGTATCGTGCGGCCCCGGATGCGCCTCCGGGTGATATTGCACCGACAAAATCGGTTTATGGCGATGGACGATGCCCTCGACCGAACCGTCGTTGACGTTGATGAAACGAATGTCAAACGGTTTGCCCACCAAACTGCCTTCTTTGACGACATAACTATGGTTTTGCGATGTCATCATCACGTTTTGTTTCACCGCGTCCCACACCGGTTGATTGGCGCCGCGATGCCCGAAGCGGAGTTTTTCCGTATCCGCCCCGTACGCCAAGGCAACGAGCTGATGGCCAAGGCAAATCGCAAGCGTCGGATACCGGTCGATCAGCTGACGGATAGCGGGAAGCTGATGGCGTAACTGTTTCGGATCGCCCGGGCCGTTCGAGAGGACAAGCCCGTCCGGTTTCAGCGCGTCAATCGCTTCCGGCGCCGTATCATGCGGCACAACCGTCACCCGGCAGCCGCGCGCAAGAAGCGACTGCAAAATCGATTTTTTATAGCCGAAATCGACGAGCACCAAATGCGGGCCGCCTTCGCCGTATGTTTCGATCGTTTTCGTTGACACCGCACGCACGGGAAATACTACTTCCTCGCCTCCAACGGCTGAAATCGGCGACAAACTTAATTCCGCCATCATCGTCCCAGCGGTGCGGATTTCTTTCACAAGGGCGCGCGTGTCCACATGCGTGAGAAGCGGAATGTTCCAATGCTGCAAGTATTCTGCCAAGCTGTATTTCGCCCCGTAATGAAATCCTGTGCCGCTCGCTTCGTAGACGACGACCGCTTCGACGTGCGGCCGCTTGCTTTCAAAATCGTCTTCATTAATGCCATAATTGCCGATCAGCGGGTACGTAAAAACGATGATTTGGTTTTTATACGACGGGTCGGTCAACACTTCTTGATAACCGGTCATGCCGGTGAAAAAAACGATCTCCCCGCTCACCTTTTCTTCAAGCGGAGCGGCGAGCTCGCCGCTGAACGTTTTTCCGCTCGCCACATGCAAGTACGCTTTCATTGGCGCCACCTCATCGTTTGAGTTTTTATAACCGTTCAAGAATTTTTATGCATGAACAGGAATAAAAATTAAGCCGTCGGCCGTCCGTTTACAAGACGGCTGAGGCGTTGGCGTTGTTCAACACGTTTATCAAAATGTCCACCGCTTCATCGATTTCCGCTTTCGTCACGACAAGCGGCGGCAACAGGCGGATCACGTTCGGCCCCGCCGAAAGGACGAGCAAGCCGTTTTCGTGAATCAATGGCAACAGCGGTGCGACGTCCGTTTGGCACTCGATTCCGACCAGCAACCCGAGCCCGCGCACGTCCTTGACGATGTCAAGCGAAGCGAGCGCGTTATGGAGGCGTGCAAGCAAATAGCGGCCTTTCTCCTGCACATCTTGCAAAAACGCCGGATCAAACACAACTTCAAGCGTCGCCTTGGCGGCGGCCATCGCGATCGGGTTGCCGCCAAACGTCGACCCGTGCACCCCAGGTCCAAACGACTCTTTCAAAAACGCTTTGCCGATCATCGCCCCAACCGGAATGCCGCTTCCAAGCCCTTTCGCTGCGGTGATGATGTCCGGCTCCACATCAAAGTGCTGGTACGCAAACGGCTTCCCGGTCCGTCCGATGCCGGTTTGCACTTCGTCGATGATCAAAAGCGCCCCGTGCTGTTGACACAGCTCCGACGCTATTTGCAAAAACGCCGGATCCACCGGGCGGACGCCGCCTTCCCCTTGGACGACCTCAAGCATCACCGCGGCCACTTCTTCGTTCATTGCCTGCTTGAGAGCGTCGACATCATTCAGCGGCAAGTGAATGAATTCCGGAAGCAGCGGACCAAAACCGCTATGCACTTTCTCCTGCCCGGTCGCCGCCATCGTCGCGAACGTGCGGCCGTGAAACGACTGGCGGAACGTAATGACTTTGTGTCTCCCAGTATGTTTGCGCGCCAGCTTCAGCGCCGCTTCGTTCGCCTCGGCTCCGCTATTGCAGAAAAAGACGCAGTCGCCGGCGCTGTGGGCGACAAGCAAGGACGCGACCTCTTCTTGAATGGGAATCGTAAACAAGTTCGATACGTGCCAATATTGATTCAGCTGCTTTTCAATCACCTTTTGGACGTGCGGATGGCGATGGCCGAGATTGCAGACGGCAATGCCGGAGACAAAGTCGAGATATTGTTTTCCATTCACATCGGTCACAACCGTCCCTTCCGCGGCTTGGACGGCGATCTTCCAACGGTTGTATGTCGGAAACAGCGCGCTCATAAATATACCCCCACTTCTTTGCGAATCGTTGTGCCGTGCCATGTTCCGTTCTGGTAAAACGTCGTTTTGCCGCTGACGATCATCACCTCGGGCAGCGCATCGGACAAGGCGGAGAGCGCTGCTTTCACTTTCGGAATCATCCCGCCCGTGATGACGCCGTCTTCGATCAGTCGTTCAATCGTTTCCGCCGTCGCCTCGGCCACGAGCGCGCCGTCTCGCAAAATGCCGGGCACGTTCGTCACAAACGCGAGCTGGCTGGCGCCGATGGCCGCTGCGACCGCCCCAGCCGCCGTGTCGGCGTTAATGTTGTATGTTTGCCCGTTTTGATCGATGCCAAGCGGGGAAATGACCGGGATGTAGCCCGCCGCAAGCAGCGTGCGCAACAGCTGGGAACGAACGGTTTTCACACGGCCGACATAGCCAAGTTTAGCAAAGTCAATCGGTTCAGCTTCGAGCAGCCCCCCGTCCACGCCGGAAACACCGACCGCGGGCAAACCGTGCTGCCTGAGCATCGCGACAAGCTGTTTGTTCACTTTGCCGGAGAGCACCATTTCCACAACGGCAAGCACCTCTTTCGTCGTTTTCCGCAAGCCGTTGACAAACTCGCTCGGCACCGCCAGTTTTTTCAACATTTGCCCGATTTCCGGCCCGCCGCCGTGGACGATGACGACATCCATCCCTTGTTCCCGCATCGTTCTGACGCTGGCAAAAAAGGCAGGGGACAGCTCATCAAGCACGCTGCCGCCGCATTTGATGACGACCGTTTTGTTCATCTTTCTCTCTCCTTACGTCCGGTAGCTGGCATTAATTTTTACATAATCGTACGTCAAGTCGCAGCCCCAAGCAATCCCAAAGCCATCGCCGATATGAAGATCGACATCGATGACGATCATTTCATTTTGCAAGTAGGCGGCCGCTTCCTCCTCCGAGAACGGCTGCGGCTCACTTCCTTTCAGCATCACGATCGGCCCGATGGCGACATCAACGTTGTCCGGGTTCACGTCGGCATCCGAATAACCGATCGCGCCGATGATCCGCCCCCAGTTGGCGTCTGCGCCGTAAACAGCCGTTTTCACTAAGTTGGAGCCAACGATTTGCTTCGCGACTTTTTTCGCCTCATCGTCCGTTTTCGCGCCGCGCACGCGCACTTCAATGAGCTTCGTCGCCCCTTCGCCGTCTTTTGCGATCTGTTTCGCCAAGTCTTCGCACGTTTTCCGCAACGCCTCATAAAAGTGTTCCCACTCCGGATGATCCGGCGTCAGTTCATCGTTTCCGGCCAAGCCGCTCGCCATGACGACGACCATATCGTTTGTCGACGTATCGCCATCGACGGTAATTTGATTGAACGATACATCGGTAATCGACCGGAGCGCATCATGCAGCACCGCCGAAGAAATGTTGGCATCGGTCGTAATGAACGCAAGCATCGTCGCCATGTTCGGATGAATCATCCCCGATCCTTTCGCCGCCCCGCCGACGGTGACCGTTTTCCCATCGACGGTCGTTTGGTAACAGGCGCGCTTCATCACCGTATCCGTCGTTAAAATCGCCGTTTGAAACGCTTCAGCATCCGCCATCGTCGCCCCTGGAACAAGCTTTTCGATGCCCGCGCGAATTTTCTCCATCGGCAAATATTCCCCGATCACGCCCGTTGAAGCGACGGCCACATGGTGCAGCGCCAGGCCAAACTGTTTCGCGCACAGCTCGCGCATTTCATAGGCGTCCTTGAGCCCTTGCGCACCGGTGCAGGCGTTCGCGCACGCGCTGTTGACGATGACCGCCTGCAATTTTTGTTCTACAGCGAGGCTCGCCTGCGTCACTTTGAGCGGCGCCGCCTGGAAATGGCTTTGGGTATACACAGCGGCGGCTGAAGCTGGCACGTCGCATAGAATAACCCCTAAATCTTTT
This sequence comes from Geobacillus uzenensis, assembly GCF_002217665.1. Classification (NCBI taxonomy): domain Bacteria; kingdom Bacillati; phylum Bacillota; class Bacilli; order Caryophanales; family Anoxybacillaceae; genus Geobacillus; species Geobacillus uzenensis. The sequence continues at coordinate 16,682 of NZ_NEWL01000005.1, read as the reverse complement.
TTCGAATAGCGCAGCCCGGCATTCACCCCGGCCGCTTGAAATCCTTTCGGCGTGACGACCGTTCCATCGGCGACCGCCGTTACTTGCCCCGTTTGTTTTGTGATCGTCATCGTTTTTCCCCTTCCCTCACGGATAGATCGGCAAGGATCGGAGGCCCGCTGCCTCATCCCACCCCATTATCAAATTGAAGTTTTGCACCGCCTGCCCGGCAGCACCTTTCATTAAGTTATCGATCACCGACACGACCGTCACCCGTCCCGTCCGTTCATCGTAGGCGAGGCCGATGTCGCAATAATTTGAGCCGTACACTTCTTTCGTCGCCGGAAATTGCCCGGCCTTGCGAACGCGGATAAACGGCGAACCTTCATAACTTGTTTTATATAAATCTACCAAGTCGTTTGGCGAAATCGGTTGTTTCGCCTTCGCATAGATCGTCGCCATAATGCCCCGTGTCATCGGAATCAAATGGGTGCTGAACGTAATCGGCTCCATCGCTTCATTCCACGTTTGCAGCGTTTGCTCAATTTCCGGAATGTGCTGATGGACGTTCACTTTATAAATTTTCACGTTTTCGTTCACTTCGGAAAAATGCGTCCCAAGCCCTGCTTTCCGCCCCGCGCCCGATACGCCCGATTTGGCGTCCACGATGATCGAGTCTTCCTTAATTAATCCTTCTTTGACAAGCGGCGCCAAGCCAAGCAGCGTCGCTGTCGGATAGCAGCCCGGATTGGATAGGAGCACGGCTCCGCGCACCGCCTCGCGGTTCCACTCGGTCAATCCGTACACCGCCCGCTCTAAATACGCAGATGGCGCCGCCTCGCGCCCATACCATTGTGCGTACACCGCGCCGTCTTTCAACCGGAAATCGCCCGATAAATCGATCACTTTCACTCCCCGATCCACGAGCGCCGGCGCCCACTCCCCCGACACCCCGGGCGGCGTGGCGAAAAAGACCGCATCGTAACGGGAAAGCGCCTCGATTTCAAGTTTATGCAACACCGCACCATCGACCGAACCGACGTGCGGGAAACTTTCCGATACATGAACCCCGTCCTGCGACGACGAGAAAACGTCGCAGCGGCTCACATGCGGATGCCCGTGCAACAAGCGGAACAACTCCGCGCCGCTGTACCCCGTCGCCCCGATGATTGCCACTTTCATGACGTTCCCCCTCACCCGTATGCCTCATGTAGTTCTCATTATAATACTGTATAAAAATAAAATCAAATGTATATTTAATAATTTTTATGGAATTTTTCTCCTTTTCCCGCTTAAAGGATCGGAAAAGGAAGGGCTCCGCAGCGGAATTGCGAGATGGATATGCCCGTCAGTTGGCACGGCCCCCATTATTGAAAAGAGCGGACGGTTGTTCGAACGAAACGTTCAACATTTTTTCAATATTTCCACTGTCCTTATATTGACTTCCCTTTTTTTTACTGTAAAATCTTTTATAACGATATATAGAAGGTTGTGATGGGATGGATCATGTATCTGTAGAACTGCGGGAGTTGCTGGCAGCGATTTACCGCACGATTTCGGTCAAAAAAGGAACGTACTTGTTTCAAGAAGGGGAAAAAGCAGACGAACTTTACTATATTCAATCAGGCAAAATTCAAATTAGCAAGACGAATATGGATGGGCAGGAGCTGACGCTGCGCATTTGCAGCCAAGGCGATTTGATCGGCGAGCTGACGCTCTTTTGCCCCGGCGCCCGCTACATGTTGACGGCGAAAGTGCTGGAAGACGGCGTCGTTTCCGCCATTCCGCGCGAAAGGCTCGAACAAGAGCTCGCCAACAACCCGAAACTGGCGATTGAGTTTATGAAATGGATGAGCCTCCATTTCCGCAAAACGCAAACGAAATTCCGCGATTTGATTTTACATGGCAAAAAAGGGGCGCTCTATTCCACGCTCATCCGCCTTTGCAACAGCTACGGCGTGATGAAAGAAGACGGCATTTTGATCGACCTGCCTCTTACGAACCAAGAGCTTGCCAACTTTTGCGGCACCGCCCGCGAAGTCGTCAACCGCATGCTCGGCGACTTGCGGAAAAAAGGCGTCATCTCCGTGCAAAAAGGAAAAATTCGCGTTCACCATTTGCAATACTTGCGCGATGAGATCGCCTGCGAAGGCTGCCCGCCCGAGCTGTGCAGCATTGACTGACGGGCAAGTGCGGCGAAAAAAAGAAGGAGGCTGTCTCGAAAGGTCGTTAAACCGACCTTTTGAGGACATCCTCTGTTTCTTTTTCTTACCATTTGGTTCCCGAGTTCGACAGTTTTAAGGCCATTTCAGGCAAATGAAACTGGCCAAAGTGCTGTTATATCAAAGATTTCGCGATGTGGATCCTAAAAAAACGCCGAATTTCATAGACACACGAATTAATAATTTAAACTTTTAAAATAGCAGAATATCGTTTGTAATGTAGGCATGTACATACGGCGGGTAACACGCAAAAACAAAGGTCTGGACGATATCGTTTCGATGTTTGTGAAACACATTGGCGATCACGGTGTCTTTCAGCCATTTCCACAAGCGTTCGATCGGGTTCAGCTGTGGCGAATAGGGAGGAAGGGAAAGAAAGTGAAAACACTGCCCTTCTTCCCGCAAAAACTCCTTGACCATGTTGGCATGGTGAATGCGGGCGTGATCCAACACCAAGACGATGAGACGGTCTGGATAGCGCTCTTTGAGCATTCTCAAGAAATTCAAGAACGTCGCGGCATTGGCAGCAGTCGTTTGATGAAGCACCGTTTCGCCATCGTGGATGTTGACCGCGCCAAACCGCGATGCGTGGGCATGATGGCCGAACGTCGGCACTTGTTTTTGGCGGCCGACTTCTGACCATGTGGACTGCAAGACATGGTAAGAGCGGATATGGGTTTCATCGATGTACAGAAGAACAGCATCTTCTGTCTCCTTGGTGATCAAGTTTTTTAATAGCCTGTGATGTTTAATTTATAAGCGAAGCGGTCCCTTGACGATGAAAAGAACGTGTGTAACTTTGATCATTAGATAATGGTGGTTGATCCTGTTTCCCAAACATCAGAAACACTTTTCTCCTCATATCTGATATGGTCTAATATCCACAGCATACAATGCTACTCGCAGAAAATCCCTAATTTTATGTTCAACTGCCGAATGTATCGGCAAACATATATACGTTGATATTAACCAAAAACGTGACTGAAGTTCAACCAACATCGGCCATTGAACTAACGAATTATTATGGTGGTATCAAATAAAAGCGCTGACCTTAGAGGAACTGAATAAATGTGTCAAACATATAATGAAGATGGCCGAAACGAAGATCCCGATATTCACCCTAGCAGCGATGGAGGTAATCGCTTTATAATTCCAAGGATATCCTAGGGTAATCAATACGCTCGCTACTACTTACCCCTTTACGAATACTTAATGAAAAGGGCAAATCGATGAAAAAATCGTTCGAATAGCTGCAGAAGAACGTTTAAGGTAGCGGATCCCAACAAAGAGCCTCTTCAGATTTTATGTATGTTACTGAAAAGATGTGCAAACTTACAACAGAACTTATTACATAATTTTTGTTATCCTTCACTAATTAGGACAATTATATGGTTGTTAGGATTTATTATTGTTAATTAACTTATTTTTACATATAATATATTTTGAACCAAAAAATTAATTTATGTAATATGCTAAAGGGAGTGGTTAAAATCAAGAAGATAAGTTGGATAGTAATTAGTTTGTGCAGCTGTGCGGTTACTATCTTATATTGGATCATTGGAATGGTGGAAATAATGCATGATCATCCTGATATATACAAATCTATTTTAATGGCGTTAATCCTTATTACATTAGGCATCGCCATAACGAGTGTATTTAAGACGAAAGGCGATTTAAAATGGGCTGCTTTATCCGTTGTTGGCTTTAACTTATTACTATTGGTTATTGGGGTTGGTTGGACAATCGGGTTTCATCAAGATAAACTTAATCCTTGGGTATTCTTCCCAGCATATTATACTGCATTAGTTGTAGCGCTCTATTTTTACATTAAATCCATTCGCCTTTTAAAGTCTTATTACAAACTTTTCCCTATTTTCATGTTACTTGCATCTATAGTCCCTACTTTATATGTAATATTGATAAATGGATTGTGGGGTAAATCCACAATTTAAGAACAAACTTCATGAAGAGCAACTTTCTCTTATAAAAAACAAGAAAAGCGGAATGCCTATTTACATAAACAATAGACACTCCGCTTTTTTGCTTCTTATCCACGAATGGAAGATATAGACGAATCAAACATGTTTGAATTAAATGCACATAACAGCTTGAATTGCCATTGATGCAACCCCGTAAGGATCAACAGCATATACACAACTACATAATATTGCGTCACAACCATCATTTGGCCAATCTTGTCCTGTTAATCCGTAGCAACAGTCATGTTCTCTGCAACAGCGGTCGGTCAAGTCCAAATGATTGTGTAAATTCCCCTTTGATAGACAACATGGACCTGATGACTTGACGTATGGTAGGTAAGTCCGGCAAGTCTCCCTGCCGGTCGCCTTTCCGGACAAATGATCATGTTGTCAAGGAACAGGTGTGTCAAGGAGTTTTCGCGGCATATCCTCGCTTCGCTCCGGTATTCCACGTTCTCCTTGACACAGCGAAGGGGTTATCCCACTCTTTTCATTTCCGAATCTTCCTGATTCACCAATCGAGCTTCTTGCTTTTTCATTTTCCGCCACTGCCAATATTCAGCCATATCCAAGTATTTGCGCCCTGACATCCATTTTTCATCGATTTCGATCAACACGGCTCTGGAACGTACCCGTCCATCTTCCCGGACTTTCGTATAAATCGCATCCACCAGTACAAACGGATACACGTGTTCATGAAGGGAACGGTAATTCCAGTCTTGAATAATCGGATCCAGCCCCTTGCACAGCGAGGAAACCATGGATTTGGAAAACGAGGTGCCGCACAACTCCTCTGTGATTTGGGTGATTTTTCGAGTAGACACCCCGTTTACCACCATTTCCATGAGTGCCAGTACCAGTGCTTGTTCGCTCCGTTGATACCGTTGGAACAGTTCCGTAGAGAACTCTCCATCTCTTGTTCGTGGAACGCGCAAGGTCAACCGTCCCGCCCGGGTCGTCAGCTGGCGTGGATACGAACCGTTTCGATAACCTTTTCGTTCTTCCGTTCGTTCATAACAGCGAGCCCCCAGCTGTTCTTCCACTTGCGCCTCGAGGATTTGGTTTAAGGCTTGTTCCAGCAGCTTCACTAATCCCTCATCTCTGGTGAATCACCCGTGCAAAAGTTCATCATTTAGGGTAATATGATATTGAGCCATGGTTGCATTCCTCCTTATGTTTGGTGTTTTTGGTCCACTATTTATTCTACCAAAGGGGAAGCAACATGGCTCTTTTTCTATTTCCCTTTTTACACAATTATATGGACTTAACTTTACTCCGGTCTTTAAATAATGTATAATGTTGGAAATCGAAGGTGGTTTCTTGTTGAATTAACGAATGGCTATAATTCAAAAAGTTATTATCAACAGAGGGGGGTTTTGTAGTGTTAGACAAGAAAAAAGCAGGAAATATATTAGGTGTCGCGTCTTTGTTGCCTGGTAACTATTCAGCCACATCATAAAGTGAGCTGAATATTTTCTTCTTTTCTTGTCTATGATGTGAATATTGATAGACAAGGAGGTGAATCGCATGTTGACGGTACAACAAGCTGTATTTACAGTTGAGAGCTTAATCGGCAAAGTTCAACAACAAAAACAGCTCATTCATCAACTCATTCAAGAAAATGAACATTTGCGTCACGAAAACAAACAACTACGCAAAGAAAATGAACAACTGAAGTACCGTGTTCAAGAGCTGGAAGCACGCACGAAAAAAAACAGCTCCAATAGCCATTTGCCCCCATCTTCTGACCGTTTTGAGAAAAAGCGTTCCTCCCGCGGTTGTAATGTTTCCGCATAGCCAATGACAAGTTTGCCAATTTGATTTTCAATACAGTAGTTAATGATGTAACGGCAAGTCTTGTTGATATAATCATTCACTTTATTATTGCGATTCATAGCAAGCAAAGCCTGTTTCTTTGTTAAACCATTGATTTATACTTTTTAATCTCCGCCCATCAATGATGAATGATCTGCCGTCTGATGTGACACAAGTGGCAAGATTGTTTAATCCTAAATCAATTGCCAGTGCTTTTTGGTCGTTTAATTCTCTTTGATCTTCAGGCATTTCATATTTGTACTGAATCTCAAAGAACCTGGCATGATGCTTAGGAATGATTTCAATCTGCTTAATCTTTTTGTCCAGCAACAGTAAATCCAATATAGGAAGCGTTCGGCAAAGCATAACGCAACTGAGCGGCAAATCCGCCCGCAAAACCGGCTTGGGTGCGATGTGCTTCATCGGCAATCACAACAATGTTTCGTCTTTCCGATAAAACAGGGTGTCGGGTTTCTCCCTCTTTTTTACGGAATTTTTCAATAGTGGAGAAAATAATTTGCCCTGCTTCCCCTCTCAGTAATGTTCGCAACTGTTCGGTATTTTCCGCGTGGTGCACATGGCCGATGTATGATTTCCCTTGCACAAACGTATCATGCAACTGTTCATCTAAGTCATTACGATCCACTTGAATGACAATAGATGGGTTTTCCATTTCATGATGGCGCGATAAAATTCCTGCGAAAAATAACATGCTTAGCGATTTGCCCGAACCAGTTGTATGATACATTACCCCGATTTTCCGATCTCCATCCGGACGCGTTGCACGGATCGCTTCATTGACAGCGAAGTTTACACCAAAAAATTGGTGATATTTCGCGCCAATTTTTGTAATTTTGCTTCCTTCCTCCAAAAAGACAATAAAATTACGAATATAATTTAGCAGACGGTCTTTTGGGAATAATCCTTCAATCAGCGTGCGCATCGTGTTGGCGCGGTTGTTATCGACACTTCGTCCATCAATCGATTTCCATGAGGCAAAGAAATCGTAATCGGCAAACGGCATCCCATGCTTCGTTTCCACGTTATCGGAAATGACAACAAAAGCGTTGTAGTTAAATAATTGCGAGATATCATACGTATAGTTTTGAATTTGGGTATATGCATCATAAACAGTCGCTTGCTCGTTGTTCGGATTTTTCAACTCAAACACAATCAGTGGCAAACCATTAATGTATATAACGATATCTGGCCGGCGGGACATGCGCCCTTCAATCGGTAATTGATTAACCACTAAAAAGTCATTGTTCTCCGGATGTTCCCAATCGATCGGGAAAACATGAGGCGTGTACGTTTCATCGTTTACCTCATAAGAAAATTCAAGTCCTTTCGTCAACATTTGGTGAAAATGCATATTTCGGTTAATCAGTTTTACCCCATCCGGCGCCGTCAAAATTTGAGCAAGCCTTTTGATTTCTTGTTCCGGTATGGCCGGATAAGCCTTCTTTAAGAAGGCTTCCAACCGACCGTAAAGAACTACCTCGTGAAGACTGTCACGCTCTCCACGCTGAAACAATTCCTGCGCATGAAGATAGTCATAACCTAACCGCTTTAAACGTTCAATCGTCGTCTCTTCAAATTCCGTTTCACCTAGAGGTCTCGTTGCCATGCTGCTTGCACCTCCTAGTCGAATCTATATCCAATTTAAAGTACTTCTTCTACTTGTTTTTCTGCTTTTGATACATCAATTTCACCAGATAAAAGACGAGGAATGAGATAGTCTCGTGTTTCTGATAAAAGAGTTATTGACTTTAAATTTTGATCTATCAATTTAAAGTAACTCGATACTTTATTATTAAAACTAGCCATAACATCGAAAGGAGGAATTACAACTAAAAAATTCTTTGTTACTTTTGGAGAAACTCTTTGTCTACTATGTGTTGTTCCAGTTGCATTTGATTTAAATTCATTTTGGAAATCATCTGATCTTAAATAGCAATTTAGCCAAGCAAAATTAATATTTTGCTTTGGAACATAATGTATAAATTCTGTTGAAGTGATTTGTTTGTTCTTTGACTCTTTTTTAAAATAAACAGTCCATATTCTTGGAGTCGCAGGGTTGAGTTTAGATACTAAAACTGTATCAGTTTCAATAAGATATTTATTACTTTTGATCGACTCAGCGGAGTTCAATGAAGGGAGTTTTCCTTCATCATAAGCTGGGATACTATAATGGTAATAAAACTCACCCGGTGTTTTACTTGGATTTATTGAAGTTGTTCTAATTTCCACGATATCAGATAATTTTTTAATTTCCCATCCCTTTGGAATCATCCCTAATTCCGACTCCACAAATTCTCCATCTTGAAACGGTCCAAAATCAACAAACCAATGCTTGTAAAGCGTCATGGCCATTTCTTCAAGAGTTTCGTTAATTTTTAAGTTAAGTTCAATTTTTTCTGTTAGAGAATCAATAACTTCAACTATACGTTGCTGTTCTTTTAGTGGGGGTAAATTTATAACCATCTCTTTCACTTCAGAAAAAGTAATCTGTGGAAAGGTTCCCGATCTAGATTCCGCTACTTCCTGAAGGTGCCGCAGAGATTCTTCCGAAGTTAGAAAGTAGTACAAATACTTCGGTAGAATATCATTGTTTTTAGGACGTAATACCATGAGTTTTGTTGATACTACATAATCTTCTGATTCAAAATCAATGTAAGCGAACCTTCTATTCGCAGGTCTAATTTCACTAAATAAAATGTCGTTTTTTTGAATACTCTTCTTTGCTTGTCCCGGTAAAGTATTTATATCTGTATATTCATTATTTAAAACCTTTCCATTAAAAATATCTGATGTGTTAAGAAATATTAAACGATCCTTATTAAAAGCATGTCTTTTAGAGATACTTTCTACTAAATTTCCTAATGATATCTGCTTCCACTCACTCACATCAATCCCTCCAAGTCTCTCTTAATCTTTTCTTGAAGGCGATTCGATTCTTTAAACTGTTCTAAAAGACGCTGAGTTAATTCAGCCATTTTTTCTTCAAACGGTACATCGTCTTCATTGGATACTTCCGTCCCAACGTAAATCCCCGGTGTTAATTTGTAGTCATTGGCTCGTACTTCTTCAATTGTGGCAACTTTACAGAACCCGGCAATGTCTTCGTATCCTTCTGCCCCATCGTATTTGTAGGAACGATAAACGGCTGCGATTTTATCAATTTCTTCTTTAGATAACGCTTTTTGCTTACGACTAACGAGGGTTCCCATTTTGCGGGCATCGATAAACAAAATTTCATTTTTTCTTGCCCGGTAGCCGTTTTTGCCATCACGGTTTTTGCTTAAAAAGAATAAGCAGCATGGAATGCCTGTGGTAAAGAACAGTTTTTCAGGTAATTGAACAATGCAGTCAATATATCCTTCGTCCACTAATTTTTGACGAACTTCCTTTTCCTCTTTCACATTCGTTGTCATGGCTCCGTTTGCCATGACAAATCCTGCTGTACCTGTATCATTTAAATGATATAGGAAGTGCTGCATCCACATATAGTTTGCATTGCTGTTTGTAACTGGCCCGATTAAGCGCGGGTCATTTTTTGATAAACGGTCTGCTCCCCAGTCTTTTTGGTTAAACGGCGGATTGGCAATCACGTAATCGGCCTTTAAATCAGGGAACTGATCGTTTAACAGCGAGTCTCCTAAACGAATTTCCGCATTGATGCCATGCAATAAAACGTTCATTTTTCCAAGACGTACGGTCGTTACCACATTTTCTTGCCCGTAAAACGAAAGAGCGTGTTTGTTTGGCGCATATTCTTCACTTTGTATAAACATCCCGCCGCTGCCGCACGCAGGATCAAACACAATCCCGCTTTTCGGTTCCAGCATGGCAACAAGCAATTTAACGATACTTGACGGTGTAAAGAATTCTCCGCCTCTGTTGCCTTCGGAAGCGGCAAACGAACTAATAAAATACTCATATGTACGGCCCAATATATCTACACTGTCATCCGTATTGGCGCTAAATACATCACGGGAAAAAATTTCGATTAATCCCGCCACGTTTTCAGGCGGCAAGTTCGAACCTTGGTAAATTCGCGGCAATATGCCTTCCAGTTCTGGGTTTTCCTCTTCAAGACGCTTCATTGCGTTATCAAGAATCTCTTTAATATTCGGCTGTTTGGCGTTTTTCATAATATAAGACCAACTTGCTTCTTCAGGCACTACAAAGACGTTTTCTGCCTTATATTGGTCCGGGTCAGTGATGATGACTTGCCGCATTTCATCATCTTCTGTATACCAATCGCTGCTTGGATCTTTTACAATTTGCTCTAATTCTTTTCGACGCTGTTCGTACTTATTGGAAAGATAGCGCAAAAAGATTAACGGAAGTACATAGTGTTTATAATCAGCAGGAGCCACACTCCCACGCATTTTATTGGCTGCCTCAAATAAATCCTTCTGAAAATCGATGTCTGCTTTTACAGTCATATGCTGTTCACCCCTGTTAGTTTCAAAATCATAAAAAGAATCGTTCTTTCAACGCAGTTGAAATAATCTAAGCATGTTTGACCATGGGCTCACATCTATTTTACTAAAACATTCCGGAAAACAATATCGAAATTTGTCGAAACAAAAATTGATCATCATGCACACGACTTGTTCATGGAGGCACGGCCTCGTTTCTCGATCATAAACGCATGATCATCCATCATTCACTCCCCCATCATCCCCACCACTTCGCGAAACACGGCCGACGGCTGCTTGCGGAGCAGGTCGGCGGGGATTGTTTTGTACTTTGCGCCGTTTGTGATGATGAGTCGGCCGCTTTCCAGGCGGATGGACACGTTTTTGACGCGGTACGCGGTGATCTTGGACGCCTGATCCAAGTAGCGGGCGTCAAGGTCGAAGCGGATGCGGTCGGACAGCCGCCGCAGTATGCGCCAAAGGGCGATTTCCTCGCTTGATTTCATGAACAGTTCCGGCAGTTCTTTCGCCTGTTTGAGCGTGTTGAGCGTCGTCATCGCATAAACGGCGATGCCGTAGCCGACGGGGCGGATGACGTGTTGGAGAAAGTGCCAGCTTTCGACTTCGAAGCGAACGTATTCCTCATCACTTCGTTTCGGCAGCTCGGTGATGGCCGATCGTTTGACGATGTTCACAGCGGTGATTTTGCCAAAGCACGTGACCCCGTTTTGCGGGGCAGCTCCTTGTTTCGGGTAAAGGGCGATGTAGCGCGCGTCTTGCCAGCCTTTTTTCAGCTGCTTGACCGGGATATGGTAGAAGCGATGCTTCACATAGGCTTCGTAATGCCGCGCGCTTGGCACCATGCCGACGAGCACATGCTCATCGAACGCCGACCGCCATTCTTCGATGATCCCTTGCGGCAAAATGCCTTCGTTTTGCAGTTCTTCGGGATTCTTTTCAATCAGCCGCTCGATGAACTGCTCGACCAGGCGGGTGGCGTTCGGCAAAAACGGCAGGCCGCCGATGTTGACGTCGTTGATGCTTTTGTACAGCGGGTGCGCTTGGTAGCTGTCTTCGTCATGCCACGGGAACAGCACGTAGGCGCCAAAGGCGGTGCGCTCGTATGGGCCGCCGCGGCGGGCGACAAGCGAATCGCGGTAGCGGTGCATCGTGTTGATGTCGTCTTCCATCGGGCCCGGCATTCCGTACCGTTTTTCGTATGAGCTGCCCGAAACGGCGAAGTCCAGGCGGTATTTGGCGTCGAAAATGGTAGTTGAACTCACATTTCACACCTTAACAAGGTCAAAACAAAGGATTTTTTTATTTAGTTTTTCAGAATAACTTTTTGGCCAACACGACGAGCGATGGTAATCCTTTTTTACCATCGCTCGTCGTTCCGTATCACGTTACACGTAGATGCTCTCATCCATGCCCAATCCCTGCAGAATCCTTCGCTGATCAGGGGTGAGGGAGCGATCCAGTGAGCGTTGGATGCGTCCATCCGGCAGCTTGAGCAGGACGACGTTCACATATTGAAACAGCTGAAAAATTGCCTGCCCCGTCAGCCGGGTCAGCTTGCGGCCTCCAGGACCCTTCAACGGGTGTTCTGGTGTAATGAACTGACGCACCCGGCGCTGAAAAACGCGGTAAATGGCCAAGGCCAACAGAAACAAATAGCCTAATACCGCCACTCGTTCTGGCTTTTTGACGTAAATCTCATCCGTGAAAAAAGGGTCTTTCAAAAAAGCGAAGTTCATTTCCACCGAGATTTGCCCTTTATACAGCTTCAAGATCTCTTGAGCATCCATGGGTTGGCCCTTCCATTCCTTCGGAACGGTCGTGACGAGGACAAACCGGGACGCTTTCCGTCTCGCCTGTTCCCACGCATTTTGGTCGAATTCGACGTCCAGGCGCAAAAGATACAGCGTCTCCATCGACGATGAGCGCAAAAAATCCTCCCGATTTTCGTCGGGAGGGTGCAAAAAGTGAGTGATTAAGCTTTTCCTTGCATCCTACAAAATTTAGTAAATAGTCGCCTCCCTGCATAATACCCCATTGCCCCAATATAAATGGGAATCATAAAGACAAAAGACGGATAAAAAGGAAGCGACGTAACCATTGCAATTCCTAAAACAACTGTCCAACCCCACTTCACTCCCCATCTTCTCTCAAAATAAGAAACAAACACTTCTGTCACTGCGCATATAAGAAAAATAGCCAATGCCGCAAACGGTAAAATGGCAATGACAAAGGCAAAATCACTAAACAAAGAGAGAGAAAACGTGAACATGACAAACGCCCACAAAACCTCTACAAAAAATTTTTTCACTCATACTATCCCCTTATTATATAAATATAAAGTTGCAATCTTGCTTTACATGGCATTGTTTGCCCTTCTTGTCAACGTACCCGCTTGTCAGGTGATAAAAACGGGACATCAATATCGAAAATTCTTTATTTAAATGCAAAATTACTTGCCCACTGCGATTTTTTTATTGGGGTACCAAGGAAATAAATAATTGACATTTGTACCTGCAACATCAGGATCAAATTGATACAGAGTTTTCCACGTTCCCCCGTTATCTGATCTATAAATTTCATGCCAAGGATACTGATCATGGCTACCACTAATATAAGTAACTCCACTCTTTTGAATATTTAAACTATAACTGTAATCAATATTTGGTGGAGCCCCCATGTAAAATGGTAATCCAACAGAATGAGAAATTTGAAACTGTGCTTCGCCCGGTGTAATCCATTCCTTTACAGCCGTTATACCTGATGTCCCAGCATTTTGCCTTGCCAATTCATTTGAACCGCATGTGCCATTATCGTTTTTATTATAACGGATAGAATCTCTTGTATATTTTGAAAATCCATAGGACCCATCCCGCCAATAAATCGAAAGATCAATTCGAGTACGATATGTGCTAGCAGACGCGGAAAAATTACGATTATCTCCTCCATAGCAGTAACCGTCTGGCGCGGATATTTTAGCAGGCTTAATGAATGTGGTATTGCGATAAGAAGTTACGGGGTCAACTGCAAATGTTGAGAATGACTTAGAGAATTCCTGAAAATGCGTATTACGCTTATCAATTACTTGCCTCAAAGGGATTAGGATAACATGATTTTTTTCATCTTCAACTACTTTGCCTTTTGCTTCGTCAAATTTTTTTACTTTTTCGATTCCTTCAATGGTATACATATATTCTCGACCAAAAGACACATTAAAGTCTTTAAACTCACTCTGTGAAACAATCATTATTGGCTCACCATCACGGTAAACTGTATAATTTTGAATATGTGGTATATCTGACCAATCAATTTTTATCATTCTTTCGTTCAAAAACATATCTACCTTCACACTATCATTCGATAGAGGATGTAATGTGTTTGTAATAATATTCATTTTAGTCAATAAACGATCGTCTTTATCAAATGCAGCTAAAACATACTCATACATTTCACCCATTACTAGGTTTTTGTGAATAAACTCCCTTTCATTTCCCTCATACAAAACTGCTCCATTTTTATCATATAAAACATATTTCTTAGCATTAGAAATTTGTTTCCAGGTTAAACGCAAGCTATCCTTGTGTTTTTCAATTGAATACACCTCAATATAATCCGAGAAACCGTTAGTAACAGTGCCAAGAGATAATAATAAAATAATAATGGTTGCTAACGAAATCGTTTTCTTCATAAAAGAAATCCCACTCCAATCTCATTTCGGGATATCATCCAAGCGATTGAGCGGTTCCTAGAGCATATCCATGAGCGTCTGGAGGAATTGTTGCAATGTTTAGAGTTTGTAATGAATGGAAAGTTCACTCTTGGTGTTGCATGTATATGAGGGCAGGTAAACGTCGCAGCATCTTTCACATTGGTTGAGGGATCATCGCTTGTTCGAATTCCAAATCAACTTCCCGTAAATGAACAATGAACATCCCTTGTTCAATGGTCCCAACTTATTAAACAAGCCAAACCATTATTACAGCTATCCCCTTTGTCGAACTATAATTTTTCCGCTCATGAAAATACACCTCCTCTAATGCTTTTTGACAATTATATTTTCCAAAAAAAAAAAGTCAAGAAGAATCGCTACTAAAAATTCAACATTACTCGACAAACAAGTTGAACCCGTGGTGCTAGATAAAACTCAGACAAGTATAAAAATAGCCCTTGCTGGCAGATCTCCTGTAGAATGAAAGTCTTCAGCGGGAATGAGTTGGCGGATGTCCCGCTTCACCCGCTCCATTTCGTCTCTCGGCGTCTCCGTCACTCCTTGGGCGAGCGTCAAATAGAGCCGGCGCCTATCTTCACTGAATAAGTAGACGATATAATACCCGCGTTGCGTCGAATCCGTCACCTCTTGATCCATCACCGCCACCCACGGCACGTCGGTCCACACCCCTTGACCGACAGAACCTTTCACCACATACCGGTCAGGCGGTAAGAAAGGCAATGTTTTCAACACCTCTGGAATCGCTCGTGTCACCAGCTGAAACGACCGTCGCTCTTTTGACAGTTTTTCGCGTTTTTCTTGTTCGTAAATGGCCATCACTTGGCGGAAAAGATCGTGCAATGACATGGGAATAACTCCTTCGTATAGAAATGTTATTCTTCGTTTCTATTTTTCTTCTATTCTACTAAAAAAGCGGCTCTCTGAACTAGTGAGAGAGCCGCTTCTTTCGTCACGAGCAGGCGTTCTTTATGTATATACATGCAACATGAAGAGTGGACTTCTCATCACGCCCCATCCCCCAAGCGCTGCAGCACCTTCTCCGGATGTTCATGGATATAAGCCATCGATCAAAGGCTTGCATGATATCGTTTCGTTCTTTGTCAACTACCCCCACTTCGCTAACGCTTGAAGTGGGGGCTTGCAACTCCCCAGAAGTGCGAGCGGACTTCGTCCTCCTTCCTTGACTTGGGGTTGCATTAGGGGCAGGTTGACAACTGCCCAACGACGCAGGTCATGCCTGTGTCGTTCCTTCAACGATGTACTCTATTCCTTTTCGTTGAAGGTTCATAGCACCAATGCGGTCATCGTTTGAGGTGTATCCGCATGTTCGGCAACAAAAGGTGTGTGTACGCTTGTTTCGATTGGCTTTTTCCGTATGACCACACTTTGGACATGTCAAAGAGGTGTAATGCGGAGCAACCACCATCACTTTTGACCCATGCAAACGTGCCTTATACTCTAACATTTGACGGAACTGATAGAACGCCCACGATACGGTTTCATATCGGTCATGGATACGTACACGTTCTGTTTTTTCACGAATGCCTGTTAAATCTTCTAATACAAAAAGGGTACGTTCTCCATATTGACGAACGAGTGCCTTCGTGACAGCATGGTTCACATCCGTCATCCAACGGTTTTCTCGTTGTCCGATTGTTTTCAACTTCCGACGCGCAGAAGCCGTCCCTTTTTGCTGGAGGGTTTTTCGCATTCGTTTGTACTTGGCACGCATATGCTTGATTTTTCGCCCGTTAAAAAAGGTGGTTTTCCCTTGCGAATCATAAGCTGCTGCAAGAAAGTTAACACCCACATCGACACCGACCACCTGGCGGATGTTGTGTTCATCCACGGTTGGAATCGTTTTGGTCATGGGAATGTGCAAAAAGAATTTGTTATGCTTGTAGACGAGTTTGGCTGTGCCAAACGTCCATGAGCCATCAAAATATGGTTCCATGCCTTTTGGTTCGAATGGCACTTTGATTCGTCCTTCTAGTGTATTGACAGAAAATAACCCTTGAACAATGGAGTAATCTCGATTCCAAACGAGGTCATATTCAGGCTTTTTAAAGCGAACCAATGTCCATTCGTGACCATTGCTTTTTAGGGAACGGTATCTAGCGATCACCGTTTTAATCACAGATTGCGCCATTTGCGAACGCAAAGCGTAGTTTGATCGAAGTAGACGATAGGTCATGTCGTGTAACTTGGCTTGTGCAAGCACTTTTGTGTCAAAAATCACAACAGACACAGCGTTGCACGCTTGTCGATAAGCGGAAAGGGTGGCTTTCAATACTTCTGCTTGTTCCGCTGTTGGGTAAATTTTGATTTTGGCTGTTAACGTCATGTCCATTTGTCTCACCTCTCTTTCACTAAATATATTATATAATATCACGAGTGTTGATTATCCAAAATTATACATACGCCTTCCATAAATTTGGGCATACTCAAACAAAGCAGCGGCCATCCCGGATTTCCAATCGAGAGGAAGCTGCCCAGAGAAAAAACGGCGAAC
>NZ_NEWL01000004.1:0-2351 GCF_002217665.1 Geobacillus uzenensis | reverse complement strand
TTTTTGAAGTTTGGCTGGATCTGTAGTAAAATGAAAGTGCTCTTGCATGGGGGATCTCTCCTTTCGAATGTTGGGTGACACTTTCATTCTACTGGAGATCCGCCAGCAAGGGCTATTTTTATGCTTGTCTGAGTTTTATCTAGCACCACGGGTTATTTTCGTTAACTATAGCAGATAAATTGAACTTTTGTTCCAAGACCCGTAAAGCTTCATCAATTGGTTGCAACTGTAGCTTTATTTTAGTTTCGTTTCCTGCATTTACAAAGTTATTTATGTAGTCAACACTAATTAACTCACCATTTTTTATAATACCAACACGGTCACACAATATTTCTACCTCTGAAAGGAGATGACTTGAAATAAATATTGTTAATCCCTTTTCCCGAGCTAAATTTCTTAGATAACTTCTAATTTCATAAATTCCCGAAGGATCTAGTCCATTGGTAGGTTCATCCAGTATGAGTACTGATGGCTCGTGCAATAGAGCCTGTGCTAATCCTAGACGTTGACGCATTCCTAGCGAATAAGTTTTGACTTTTTTATGTATTACATTTTCTAATCCAGTTAAATGTACAATTTCCTCAATTTTATCTTGATTTACTCCCCCTGGTGTCATGCGAGCATAGTGAAGTAAATTTTTCCAACCGCTCATAAATTTGTACATTTCCGGATTCTCAACAATTGCCCCAACTTGAGCAATAGCTTCCTTAAACTGTTTTTTAATGCTTTTTCCGTAAATTATCACATCACCCTCGGTTATCTTCGTTAACCCAACCATCATACGTATAGTTGTTGTTTTGCCAGCACCATTTGGTCCCAAAAAACCAAAAATTTCACCTGGATATATTTCAAAGTCAAGCCCTTTGATTATTGTTTTACTTCCAATTCTTTTTGTTAAATTTTTGACTTCTACTGCTGCTTCACACATATAATCCCTCCGAGAGTATTAAATAATTACACGAATAAATTTATTAACATAAATTAACAAAAAAGAGAGACATGAACCGATTCCTTGATTAGAATAGATGTTGCGACTAAACTACACAAAATTACCATAACAGGTGAAAATAACACCTCTAAAGAAGAAGCCATTCATTAGATAATGCTTCAATTGCTTAACTTGAAGATTCGGCTTCTAACCGGGTAACTATTCAGCCACATCATAAAGTGAGCTGAATATTTTTTGCTTTTCCTGTCTATGATGTGAATATTGATAGACAAGGAGGTGAATCACATGTTGACGGTACAACAAGCTGTATTTACAGTTGAGAGCTTAATCGGCAAAGTTCAACAACAAAAACAGCTCATTCATCAACTCATTCAAGAAAATGAACATTTGCGTCACGAAAACAAACAACTACGCAAAGAAAATGAACAACTGAAGTACCGTGTTCAAGAGCTGGAAGCACGCACGAAAAAAAACAGCTCCAATAGCCATTTGCCCCCATCTTCTGACCGTTTTGAGAAAAAGCGTTCCTCCCGCGAGCCGTCTGGCAAAAAGCCTGGTGGGCAAGAGGGACATGAGGGGAAGACGCTCCGTCAAGTGGAACATCCACATCATCGTGTCGTCCACCGTGTGCATACGTGTCAAGGATGTGGAGCTTCTTTGCGTGAAGTCAAACCGTTCAAAGTCGATATCCGTCAAGTGTTTGATGTCCCTCCTGTGGCGATCGAGGTGACACAACATGAACGTGAAGTGAAATCGTGTCCACATTGTCGATGTGTTCAACAAGCCGAATTCCCATCACATGTCACGAATCATGTGCAATACGGTCCACGTCTCACGGCGCTCGTTGTTTATTTACATCATATCCAATTGATCCCGTACAAGCGTTTAAGTGATACAATCGAAGCGTTATATCAACACTCGATTAGTACGGGAACCCTTGCCAATATGGTGAAACGAGGACGCGAAGCGCTGGAATCAAATATGGACATCATCGAAGACGCCTTACTTGAATCCAACATCCTGCATGTCGATGAAACGAGTTTGCGCATCAATGGGAAACTCGCATGGGTGCATGTCGCGTGTACATCGAGATATACATACTTGGCTCCTCACGCTTCTCGTGGAAAAAAAGCGACCGATGATATCGGGATTCTTCCCCGATATGAAGGGACGATGATGCACGATGCGTTCGGTACATATCCGAAATACACACATGCCACCCATGCCCTTTGTCATGCCCACCATTTGCGTGAGTTAAAAGGATTCATCGAACAAGGGCATACGTGGGCGATGCGCATGACCACGTTTCTGTTAGCCGCCAAGCAAGCCGTCGAAGCCCATCACGGTGCACTTTCCGAAGAAGAAGCGAGACGGTGGGAACGAGTGTATGATCGCATCCTAG
>NZ_NEWL01000003.1:0-15652 GCF_002217665.1 Geobacillus uzenensis | reverse complement strand
GTCAGCGCTCAACCAGCCCTAGTGTGACCAAGGAATAAGCCAACAAGATGCCATCGAGTGCCACTTCAAACCCGGCCATGGAATTCGCTCGAATGTCGGTGATCCGGTATTGGTCTACGAGAATCGAAAACACCGTCTCGATGACTTTGCGTTTTTTCCTGATCCATTCTTCCCATGCCTTGGATGGGCCGTGCTTTTGATGGTGTCGAGACGGTGTCCAGAACGCGGCTTGGTGTTCTTCGTACAGCTTTTCTCGAAGAGCGTGGCTGATGTACCCTTTGTCCCCAAAGTTGTAGGGATGAGGGATTTGAGTCATCACCGTTTCAGCGGCTTTGACGTCGTGGCAGGACGCTTCCGTCACGACATAGCCCATGGCCAGCCCTTGATTGGTCACTTGAAGATGCAGCTTGAAACCGTAGTACCATTGCTTTTTGGAAGCACAATACCCCATATCTGCGATCCCTCGAAATCGCTTGACGCGCTGCATTCTCACGGGATGGCACAACGGAAGAGGCAAGCTGTCGACGACCGCATAAGCATGGTGTTGGCCACGTTTCGCCAGCTCATGACGGATCCATTTGATGGCGAAACCAAGCGCCCGGCAGCGGCGGTTGTATCGGGAGCGTTCAAGAAACGAGCCGTTTGTGAACAAATTTCCCGTGACAAAACGATGCCAGGCTCGTTCGGAAGAAAAGCCCAGCAGCTTCCCCAAAAGGTGAACCGCCATGACCACTTCGTCTTCTTGCTTGACCAAGTGACGGTTGCGGCGATGAAGATCCATTTGAATCAACGACAGTTGGGCAGAAACAAAACAGAAAATAGCGGCATATTGTTTTTGAAGTTTGGCTGGATCTGTAGTAAAATGAAAGTGCTCTTGCATGGGGGATCTCTCCTTTCGAATGTTGGGTGACACTTTCATTCTACTGGAGATCCGCCAGCAAGGGCTATTTTTATGCTTGTTTTTGAAGTTTGGCTGGATCTGTAGTAAAATGAAAGTGCTCTTGCATGGGGGATCTCTCCTTTCGAATGTTGGGTGACACTTTCATTCTACTGGAGATCCGCCAGCAAGGGCTATTTTTATGCTTGATCAAGTTTATCTAGCACCACGGGTAAAATGTTCATTGTTCCCGGTAATACAAATGGAATAAAAGATAACTTGATCATGCCTGCCTCATTAAATCTTTCTACTAAAGATGGTATCCATAGAATGGGAATGGATGATATAAGCCCAACAAATAGTAACAAAAATAAACTATTTACTTTCTTTTTACCGGCAATAGAAGCCTTGCTATATGAAAAACCGTGTTCAACATTTACACTTGCCATGACTAAAAACAAAATGAATGATAAGAAAATGTATATACTTAAAGGAATACTGAAAATGATAGCCCCTACTCCAAATCCTATAAGTTTCGCTAAATTCCCAGCTATACTAATTTTCACCATACCGCCAAATAAGCGTTTCTCCTCTTCGAATATTTTTCTTTCCAAACTTCTTCCGACATACGAAGAAGAGAAAACTGAAATGGCGTATACAGCTAATAAGATCATTCCTTGATCACGAGTGTTGATTATCCAAAATTAGACATACGTCTTCCATAAATTTGGGCATACTCAAACAAAGCAGCGGCCATCCCGGATTTCCAATCGAGAGGAAGCTGCCCAGAGAAAAAACGGCGAACGAACGAAATGAAGGAAAGAGAGACGTTCGTCTGTTTTTTTATGTCTTCTGTTGGCAGGCGAAACGATCGATCGAGTTCTTTCCGCTACCTAGGGCATTTTCTATGACCGAAATGCCCTATTTGTGCTGGGCTTTTTTATACACTAGCACTGGGGTGAATAGTTACCTAACCGGTCATAAATCTGTTATAAGTTTTTTCGACTGACGGAGACAAGTCTATGACTTGCTTCCGTCAGTCGAAAAACAACTTGGTCCTTTGATGAAAAATTCGAAAAGATGAAACATCAAATTCAATTTATTTAAATTTATATAATAAATTGAAAATTATAATAGTTCCTGCTCCTTGGAAACTTTTTTGGTCACTCTCTATGATTTACAAGATGGTAGGCTTTTTATATGTGCATTTATGCATTCATAACAAGTTTTTAACTAATTGAACAATGCGTCATATAATTCATCTACTGTTGGTCGTTTTGTTTCAGGAGATATGATTATCATTTTTTCGTTTTTATTTTTCCAACTAACAGGCGGCGCATTATAAACCACTTGTAAATAAAAAGTTGTATTTTTTAACTGCAAGTCTTTTTTTTCCGTCATAACCACTAATTCTTTATAGTAGTTCTCTACAAGATCATGAGAAAATATATCACACATATGTTTACCAATTCCCCAGTACCAAGACTCGAAGGATTTTTTAATATCTTCATAAAGTTTCATTCCTGCATGATCAATTTTAAATAAATCATAGTAATGAAACTTATTATTAATCCACCATTCTAAGTCCACTCTATCATTCATATCATAAGAATCAAAGATAGCTGTCCATAAATTCCGAGCTTTCATATTCATTTCGTTATAATCCAATAGCGCAGTTTCTTTCAACGGTAACCAAGGAAATTTAGAAGTTTTATGTGATTTATGATAGTTTTCGTATAGATTATGTATATAAATTAAGAAATTTAAATTGATCGAGCAGGAATTTTGTAAAAAAAAGTTATTCATTTTTTACCTACCTTTCCATCATTTTTTCAACAAACTTTTCACCTTTTAAGGCTTGATTTACTACATTTAACATTTTATCAATATTAATTTCTTCTTTATAACCTTTTCCATATATTTTACCACTATTACCAATATAGGCAAAACTATACCCCTTTTGTTTTCTAAATTTTTCGTATGTCTCATCATCAAAATTTGGAATATATTGTTCATCTGTAAATACTAACTTTTTAAAATAAACGTATGTAGGATTTCCATACCCCACTACTATGATGGGGTAGTTTTTTTGTTTGTAACTATTCAGCCACATCATAAAGTGAGCTGAATATTTTCTTCTTTCCTTGTCTATGATGTGAATATTGATAGACAAGGAGGTGAATCGCATGTTGATGGTACAACAAGCTGTATTTACAGTTGAGAGCTTAATCGGCAAAGTTCAACAACAAAAACAGCTCATTCATCAACTCATTCAAGAAAATGAACATTTGCGTCACGAAAACAAACAACTACGCAAAGAAAATGAACAACTGAAGTACCGTGTTCAAGAGCTGGAAGCACGCACGAAAAAAAACAGCTCTAATAGCCATTTGCCCCCATCTTCTGACCGTTTTGCCAACACACGTTCTTCTCGTCTGCATGTCGCGTGTACATCGAGATATACATACTTGGCTCCTCACGCTTCTCGTGGAAAAAAAGCGACCGATGATATCGGGATTCTTCCCCGATATGAAGGGACGATGATGCACGATGCGTTCGGTACGTATCCGAAATACACACATGCCACCCATGCCCTTTGTCATGCCCACCATTTGCGTGAGTTAAAAGGATTCATCGAACAGGGGCATACGTGGGCGATGCGCATGACCACGTTTCTGTTAGCCGCCAAGCAAGCCGTCGAAGCCCATCACGGTGCACTTTCCGAAGAAGAAGCGAGACGGTGGGAACGAGTGTATGATCGCATCCTAGTTATGTCTTCTGTTGGCAGGCGAAACGATCGATCGAGTTCTTTCCGCTACCTAGGGCATTTTCTATGACCGAAATGCCCTATTTGTGCTGGGCTTTTTTATACACTAGCACTGGGGTGAATAGTTACCAACATGGTCAACGACAATATTAAGCTAGAGAATGGTTATATCAAACTGCCAAAAATCAAAAAGCCAATAAGAGTGAAACAGCATAGAGAAATACCTGCTGATTACAAAATCAAATCTTGTACAATTTCTAAAACAAAGACAGGTAAATACTATATTTCGATTTTGACAGAATATGAGAAAAATATCAGTTCAGTAAAGATTCAGAAAGTAGTTGGTTTAGATTTTGCGATGGATGGTCTATATGTCGATAGTGAACGAGGTGAGAAAGCCAATTACCCACGTTACTATCGTCAAGCCTTAGACAAATTAGCAAAAGCACAACGAATACTTTCCCGAAGAAAGAAAGGTTCTACAAGATGGGAAAAACAACGTCTGAAAGTAGCTAAGCTGTATGAAAAGACAGCTAATCAGCGCAGAAACTTTCTTCATCACAAGTCAAAAGAATTAGCCGCAAACTATGACGCTGTGATTATTGAGGACTTAGACATGAAAAGCATGTCTCAAGCCCTCAACTTTGGAAAAAGCGTTCATGATAACGGCTGGGGTATGTTCACCACTTTCTTGGAATACAAGTTAAAAGAACAAGGAAAACAGCTTGTAAAAATAGGTAACTGTAGATGAGCAAATTCACTAACATAAATTGACAACCAAACAAAAAAGGAGACATGAACCCGACTCCTTGGTTAAAATAGATGTGCTAACCAACCATTCACAAGGAGGTTCATGTCTCATGAATAGATTAGCACATCATCAAGGAATCCACAAGTTTTTCTTCGCATTGGAGTCAGTCAAGACTTTGTGGAGAACATTTTTTCGGTTCACTACGGGCGTTGTCAATCACTAGTTAGCGAACCATTTTCAGGAATTAATATCGTAAGCGCTTTCGGACTCTCATCCCTCATCTTGAGCGCTTGATGGATCGGCGTCCCGGATGACCGCTGCAGACACGGTAGATTCTGACGCACCACATCTGCCCATAACCGTCCGGCCTTCCGTTTGGCCTGTTCGATCCGCTTGGACTTTGTTGAGGCCGAGGCTGCCGTTCGGGTCTCTTCTTCCTCCACCAACTGCCCATTTCTCCGCCAAATCCCGTCGATTCGGGCTGCCATCGCCCTCAGAAACGCCCGAAGCCCTTGGTCTTTCCAGCTGCGGCGGGATTTCACCCGATGCGCAAACCGGCTCATCACGCTCTCGGCGTGGCCCATCGGACGCACTCACATTTCGCACCCTAACAAGGTCAAAACAAAGGATTTTTTATTTAGTTTTTCAGAATAACTTTTTGACCAACACAACGAGCGATGGCAATCCTTTTTTTACCATCGCTGGTCGTTCCGTATCACGTTACACGTAGATGCTCTCATCCATGCCCAATCCCTGCAGAATCCTTCGCTGATCAGGGGTAAGGGAGCGATCCAGTGAGCGTTGGATGCGCCCATCCGGCAGCTTGAACAGGACGACGTTCACATATTGAAACAGCTGAAAAATCGCCTGTCCCGTCGGCCGGGTCAGCTTGCGGCCTCCAGGACCCTTCAACGGGTGTTCTGGAGTAATAAACTGACGCACTCGGCGCTGAAAAACGCGGTAAATCGCCAAGGCCAACAGAAACAAATAGCCTAATACTGCGACCCGTTCTGGTTTTTTGACGTAAATCTCATCCGTGAAAAACGGATCTTTCAAAAAAGCGAAGTTCATTTCCACCGAGATCTGCCCTTTATACAGCTTCAAGATCTCTTGGGCATCCATGGGTTGGCCCTTCCATTCCTTCGGAACGGTCGTGACAAGGACAAACCGGGACGCTTTCCGTCTTGCCTGTTCCCACGCGTCTTGGTCGAATTCGACGTCAAGGTGCAAGAAATACAGCGTCTCCACCTCGGGTTCCGCCCCTTTTTTCGGCCGTCCGCGCCGTTTTTTCAGGCGTACGGTCTCTTCGACCGCGGCCTCAACCCGATGAAACCGGGGGCGAAGGGACGCCTTGAGGGACGCCAAGGCTTGTTCGGCATCTTCCCGGCAGGAGAAGGGGTGGCGTTCCCAACGGGCTTGTTCCTCGCGAAGAAGCTCCGCTTCTTTGGTTCGTTCTTTTTCAAGCGTCTTTCCTTTTCGCTGGTCGAGCGCGCTCGATTCAACAACGATCAGCCGAACGGGGTGGCCTTCATAGGTCGAGGCCGTTTCCCATACCCGGTACGTGGCGCCGTTTCTCTCCGCCAACGTAAAGGGATCGCTCCACGTCGTGTCCTCAGCATCCGCTTCGGCCAGCGCGGTTTTCACGATCCGGAGCGACGAAGGGCCTCTGGTGATCAAAAAGGCGTTGGCCGCTTTGGTTTGCGCCAGGGTCTCTTTCGTCATCGCGGCAGAATCGGCCACGTAAATCCATTCGTCTTCGATTTTGGCCTGCTTCAGCTGTTCATGGACACGAGACAGCACCTCGGGATTCCATGTTTTATCGGGCAGGTTGCCATCGTGCACATCGCCGTAAAACGGGATGCCGTCCTCGTTGCCGACCAGTCCGAAACCGATCTGTTTTTGCCAACGATGATGGCGGTTGTAGCCATGTGTGATTTGTAAGGCCTCTAACGAGGCCGATTCATACGCGCCGTAAACGGTCTTGTCCGTCGTATCGGCGTGGAAGGCTCGGAGGGAAAGGCCTTCTTTGCGATAAATATGAATCAAGCAAGTGCTGATGACGTTGTGAATGCCAGCCTCATACAGGCGATCGAGATGACGGGCCAACGCATCGTCGTTCAACCAGGAAGGATGGAGATCGGGACGGATGAGTTTCTCACAATCGACCTCCTGAGCCCAATGTTCCAAGTGAACAAGGGCTTGCCGGCCGTCAAACACATTGTAGAGGATGGCCTGAACGGCATCGCTGACTCGCGTTTGGCACTGCGGATCGACGGGCACGAGATGGTCAATCAATTGAGGCAGACCCAGTTTCTTGAATAGGGCACTTATTATATTCAAATAAGAATTGCGATAGACCTTTTTGACTTGAACGTTCATAAGAGAAAAACTCCTTTACGTTCCTTGTGTGTCAAGGATTCATTCGACATCGGAACGAAAAAATCCTCCCGATTTTCGTCGAGAGGGTGCGAAATGTGAGCGGCCAGCTGTTGTTCTTTGCCTTCGTCCCCCAACGTGCCGACCGCGCTGTTCAGCTCGACCAAAAGTCCTTCTTCGTCTTGTTTCGCCAGCTTCCTCCGCACCTCCCGCCAACGCGGATGGCCGGACAGACACTGACGCAGCTCCCGCGCCACATGAAATCGATCCAGCTGAAAGCACGCCCGCTTCCCAAAATACTCCCGGCAGGCCGTGATCCACGACGCGATGTTGACCATCACCATCATAGCAGGGAGAGAGTCCTTTTTGCATGACATTTGCTTTTTTCTACCGCGCTTCGCTTGGTGGCCCCGACGAGCGTCGCGAACAAAAGTTCGCAACCCTCGTCGGGGAATCATTCCTGAATGTCACCCACAAATATTTTACTCACACTAGTCTAAAAAGTGGACACGGAGAACAGAGAGATTATAATAAACTTAATTACAATAGGTTCGAGGTGTCCAATCATGAAAAAGAGAGCATTTGATAAAGAGTACAAGATTCAAGCGGTTGAGTTATGCTTGGAGGGGGACAAGTCCATCGCTCAAGTGGCAAAAGAGTTAGGTTTGGCTTACAACACTCTTCACCGTTGGGTTAAAGAATACAAAGAAAGCGACGGAAAGAGTTTTGTGGGTTCAGGCCATATCAAGCCGCAAAATCAAGAAATCATTGAATTACGCCGTCGTAATCAAGAATTGGAGGAGGAATTAGCGATCCTAAAAAAGGCGCTAGGCATCTTCACCAGAAACCAGAAGTAATTTACGCGTTCATTTTTCAACATCGAAATGAATTTCTTGTTGTGAAGATGTGTCAAGTGCTCGGTGTTTCAAGAAGTGGGTATTACGATTGGCTCAAGCGCGCGAAAAGTAAACAGAAAGAACGAAAAGAACAACTAACTCAACAGATTCGAAATGAGTATCTAAAGTCCCGTAAGATTTACGGAAGCCCAAAAATTACGCAAGAACTGCGCAAACAAGGGATTCGTGTGTCTCAAAAGACGGTCGCTCGCATCATGAGCGAAGAAGGATTGAGATCCATTACCGTCCGTAAATTCAAAGCCACTACGAACATCAACCATCCTTACAACGTATATGACAATCTATTGAAACAAAACTTCCAAGCAACGGCTCCGAATGAAGTATGGATGGCGGATATTACGTACATTCCTACCGACGAAGGTTGGTTGTATTTAGCGAGCATCATGGATTTATATACTCGCAAGATTGTAGGATGGTATATCGATACACGAATGACGAAAGAATTAGTCATCAAAGCGTTACAACGAGCGTTAAACAACGAGAAACCAACAGGGAGAGTCCTTCATCACTCGGATCGTGGGAGCCAATATGCTTCGAATGACTATCAACAGCTCTTACAGGAACATCATTTTCAAGTGAGCATGTCGAGACGTGGAAACTGTTACGACAACGCTTGTATCGAGTCATTTCATAGCCTCATCAAGAAAGAGTGTATTTATCTGAATCGATTCCGCACGCGAAAAGAAGCGAAACAAGCCATTTTTGAGTACATCGAATGCTTCTACAACCGTAAAAGAAGTCATTCCGCCCTTGGCTATGTATCGCCATGTGAATTGGAGGCTGCTTACTACGCTAATCAGAGAAAAGTAGCTGCCTAAGTTCAGCTATTTCTCTCTGTTTAATGTGTCCGTTTTCTTGACATAACACCACATTTTTATCATACAACTTCTTGTTCATCAAAACAAAAAGCCCCATCACCAAAATGGGCGCAGCTTGATTTTCACTTTTAGTTTTCGCTAAAATACGATAGAGTTTGTCTGGATCTCACATTTCGCACCCTAACAAGGTCAAAACAAAGGATTTTTTATTTAGTTTTTCAGAATAACTTTTTGACCAACACAACGAGCGATGGCAATCCTTTTTTTACCATCGCTGGTCGTTCCGTATCACATAGACCTTTTTGACTTGAACGTTCATAAGAGAAAAACTCCTTTACGTTCCTTGTGTGTCAAGGATTCATTCGACATCGGAACGAAAAAATCCTCCCGATTTTCGTCGAGAGGGTGCGAAATGTGAGCTGGATAATGCTTTTGACCTTTATTTATTCAGCAAAATATACCGATAAAAGAATAGGGAACATATAGATAAACCCGTGGTGCTAGATAAAATCTCAAGACATAAAAACAGCCCTTGCATGAGGATCTCCTTTAAAATGAAAGTGCGAACAAACATCCAAAAGGAGAAGTCCCATGCAAGAGCACTTTCATTTTACAATAGACCAAGCAAAAATTCAAAAGCAATATGCCGCGATCTTATTCTTTGTATCAGAACAATTGCCTTGTATCCAGATGTATTTACAACGTCGAAATTGTCATTTGTTGAAGCAAGAGGATGAGGTCATCATCGCCATTCACATTCTTGGAAAATTGCTGGGGTTTACTTCGGAACGGGCTTGGCATCGATTTGTCATTGGAAACCTGTTCACAAAGGAAATGTTCCCAGAGCGCTCTCGATACAACCGTCGATGCCGGTCGTTGCGTTGGGCGATCAAATGGATTCGTCACCAACTCGCCAAACGTGGACAACATCACGCTTATGCGGTGGTGGATAGCTTACCCATTGAACTCTGCCACCACGCACGAATGTATCGCGTCAAACGATTTCAAGGAATCGCAGATATTGGGTATTGTGCATCCAAAAAGATGGCTTACTATGGATTTAAGCTTCATCTTCAGATTACCGACCAAGCGCTTCCGATGGGATATGTCCTGACCGAAGCATCCTGCCACGACCGGACAGCTGCGGAAACCGTGATGGCCCAACTTCCTCATCCGTATACACTTGGCGACAAAGGATATGTGAGCCAAGCCTTGCAAAAGAAACTATACGATGAATACAAAATCGCTTTTTGGACGCCTGCTCGGAAAAATCAACGAGTTGCGCAATCAAAAAAATGGAAACAATGGATGAAGCAAAAACGCAAAATCGTCGAAACTGCGTTCTCGGTTTTAGTGGATTCATTTCGGATTACGGAAATTCGTGCCAATTCGGTTTCTGGATTTGAAACAGCGCTTGATGGCATTTTATTGGCCCATTCTCTCGTTGTTCTTGGGCTAGTGGAGCGTTGACGCTCAACTAGCACCACGGGTTAATTATTCAATGATTCTTCAAAATGCAAAAATCAGGCCCACTAAAAAATCCCCTGCCAAAATGTAGAGGCAGGGGATTCATTATACAAACAACTCTGTGAACAGCGGGAGATACTTCAAACCATCATGCTCGATACTCGTCTATAAAAGATTCAATTCCCTTGGCTTTCAATTCCTTTACCCGTCGTTCGGCGTTCTCTCGCTCCACAAAACTTCCGGCCACAACGCGGTAAAAGACTTTCCCACCTACCGACGGTCGAGAAGGTTTTTTGTTTGCTTTCGGTTTCCACCCATGCGCTTTGGCTAGTCCATGCGCATGCGCCAATGCAATTTTCCGCAGGTTGGCATCCGACTTCAGAAAATCGGCATCGTCCTTGTTGTCGATAAACCCGTTTTCCGTTAGAACGGCAGGCATTTTCGTCTCGCGAAGGACGGCATAATCCGCTTCTTTCTTCCCTCGGTTCTTGAATTTCGTTTCGGCGACAATGGTATCATGCAACACATTTCGCAACGCCTGTGTTTTTGACTTACTAGAATACGAACCGCGGTAAATATACGACTCGAATCCCTCGCCGCCTCCGGCGTTGATGTGAATACTGCAAAAATGATCCGCGTTTAGGCGGTTGGCAAAGGCGGCGCGCTCGCTCAAGCTGACAAAGACGTCTTTTTCGCGCGTGAGGTAGACTTTGACGCCTTCATACAGCTCATAAATGTAGTCGCGCGTATAGAGCGCAATTTTCAGCGTCAAATCCTTTTCGCGAAGTCCGTTCGCCGTTGCGCCGGGATCATAGCCCCCGTGCCCCGGATCGATCACTTGGATGAAGTCAGACATATTCACCCCTCCCTCCTTTCTTAAGTTAACCTCTTGTTAACTACATTATAGATTAACTTATAGTTAACTGTCAATAAAAAATTTCTAATTTGTTAACAAGATTTACGTTAGCTTTTTGTTAACTTATAATATCTGTAGAGTTATTAAATTAACGGGAGGTTTACAAATGAGTTTCCCTCAAAGACTAAGAATGTTAAGAAAAGCAAAAGGTTTAACACAAGAAGAACTGGGACGAAAGGTTAATGTTACTAAAGTATCAATTTCGGGATATGAGAGTGGAAATAGAACACCAGACATGGATACTTTAAAAGCTTTGGCTGATGCATTGGATGTAAGTATTGACTACCTATTAGGACGGGATAATACCCAACCCACCGACACCAAGCTCCCCGCCCTCACCGAGAAAGACGAGCGCGACATCCAAAAGGAGCTGGAAAAGATCATCAAAGGACTCAAAACAGGAAGCGGTTTCGCCGCATTCGGCGGAGTGGACATCGACGAACTCGACGAAGAGGATCGGGAGCTACTGATCGCATCTCTGGAAAACTCGCTCCGCCTCGCCAAGCGCATCGCAAAGCAAAAATTCACGCCGAAGAAATATCGAAAAGAATAACCATCTCCAGGGGGTTCGCTATGGCTGAAAAGATCAAACAAATTGTAGAGAAGATGATCCGAAAGCACGGCACGAACAACCCCTTTGAGATCGCATCACAGAAAGGCATTGTGCTGTTGTTTGAGCCGCTGGGCGGGATATACGGGTATCATCATACGTTCCGTCGGATTCAAATTATCCATATTAACGATGAGTTGGACGAGCCAACGCAACGCTTCGTTTGCGCGCACGAGCTGGGGCATGCGGTTTTGCATCCCGAACTTAGCACTTCATTTTTGCGAAAAAACACACTTTTCTGTATGGACAAAGTGGAAAGGGAAGTGAATGAGTTTGCGGTGGAATTGCTTCTGTCCGATGATGTTCTCTATACATACCGCGGCACTGATGCAACCATTTACGAGGCCGCGGCGGCGTACGGCATCCCCAAGGAGGTGGTGCATCTAAAAAATTTTGACCACTGAACCAAACATATATTCTACACTTTTGCAAGGGGAGGAGATGACATGGCTAGCATTCAAAAAACCAAGAGCGGCTGGCGCTATCGTGTTTCCTACAAAGAAAATGGGAAATACAAAACGAAAACGAAAGGAGGTTTTCGGACGAAGAAAGAAGCGGAGCTTGCGGCTGCTGAATTAGAGAAACAACTGCACAAGGGATACGACATCAACGCAGGGGATCAACTCTTCTCTGAATATATGCGGAATTGGTTCGAGTTGTATAAAAAGGGGAAATACAGCTTAGCGCACGAAAGAAACATTGAGTTATCTGTTCAATTGGTTGAAGAATATTTCGCTGGGGTTAAATTGAAAGATTTGACGCGCGACATGTACCAAAAGTTCATCAACGAAATCGGCAAAAACCATACGACAGCGACAGTACGAAAACGACACACATATATTAAGTCGTGCCTCCGTGATGCGATTGAAGAAGGAATTATCACCCGTGATCCCACGTATAAAGTGGTCATAAAGGGAGAAGTAGAAGCAAAATCGGAAGAATTGAAATATCTCAATTTTGACGAAGTGAAGAAGTTGATAGCAGAAATAAAAAAGGACATGAAACCTAAATATATCTCTCGATACATCATTTTATTTGCAATCGCCACTGGTGCTCGTTTCTCGGAAATCATGGGCCTGACATGGGATTGCGTTGATTTCAAAAACAAAACAATCACGATTAATAAGACTTGGGACTTTAAAGGGGCAAATGACTTTAGCGATACAAAGACGTTCGATTCAAAACGAACCATTACGGTCGATAACGAGACGTTAAATATGCTCAAAGAACTGCGAAAGTATCAAAATGAATTAGCTATGAAAACAGGATTACGAAACACGAAAAATTTAGTGTTTATCAACTCAAAAATGGAAATTGTGACAAATAACGCAGTCAATAAAACGTTGCGATCATTATGCAAAAAAATCGGGATTAAAACGATCACTTGCCACGGGCTCCGTCATACTCACGCATCCATGCTCTTGTATAAAGGAGTAAATATCAAATACGTTTCTCGACGACTGGGCCATAAAGATATTGTAACCACTTTACAAACGTACTCGCATATTTTAGATGAGATGGAGCAAAAAGAGTCTCGGCAAGTTGATCTCGCGATGGAGGAGCTGTATCATGCCAAATAGCCGTGCAAAATTCGTGCAAAATTTTTTCGGATTCTATCGTTTTTTTCGGGATTCCCAAAAAATGAAAAATGACCGCAAATGCGGTCATATCAAGGGGTTCAGCAACTTCAACCCGAACGAATCGTATGTAGATGGCGTCCCAGGAGAGATTCGAACTCCCGACCGACGGCTTAGAAGGCCGCTGCTCTATCCTGCTGAGCTACTGGGACATAATCAACATGACACTCTAATGTTCTCGATGCCTCTTCCTCTGCCAGCCAGCTCCAAGAAGCTTGATGCGTCGGGGCAACTTGAAGCCCATTCGACGATGTCTCCCTCGTTGCTCTATCCTGCTGAGCTACTGGGATGTAATACAGATGATGCCCGAACATCCCTCACCGTTTCTCTAAATAAAGAAAAGCGGGTGATGGGAATCGAACCCACGACTTCAGCTTGGGAAGCTGAGGTTTTACCATTAAACTACACCCGCATGATTGATTAACTTGTCCTTACAACCAAGAGGAACGGTTGCAATAAAAAATATAATCATTAACCGTTTTTTTGTCAATACTTTTTTACAAAATTGATTGGACGCGCTCGAGAGGATTCGAACCCCTAACCTTCTGATCCGTAGTCAGATGCTCTATCCAATTGAGCTACGAGCGCATGACAGAGAGCGGAAGACGGGACTCGAACCCGCGACCCCCACCTTGGCAAGGTGGTGTTCTACCACTGAACTACTTCCGCATTATGAAGGAAGTTCATTCCTTCAAAACTAGATAACCGTGTGGGGGAAGAAGCCGCGGCGCTTCCGCTTTTTGTCTAGCTCCGGCCGCCATCGGCTCGCGACGCTTCGGTCCTGCTGCGGCGGCGACAGCCTCCTCGCAGGCCCTCCAGCGCGTTTCGCCGATAGGCAGGCGGCCTCTGCTTTTCGTACTGTCTAGCTCCGGCTCGCCGCCGCTCGGGGTCAAATAACCTTCTCCCTCGGGGTGCAAGCACCCCTGCGGGCGAAGAACATTTGCCCGTCGCGGCGAACCGCTCGCCTCCGCTTTTCTAGGTTAAGCCCTCGATCGATTAGTATCCGTCAGCTCCACGTGTCGCCACGCTTCCACCTCGGACCTATCGACCTCGTCATCTTCGAGGGATCTTACTCGCCTAACGCGATGGGAAATCTACGAAGTCGCTCCATTGAGCTTGCTTCTTCGCTGGTTTGCGTCGAGGAATCTGGCTCCTCTGAACCTGCTTGTAGACGCAGACGCAAACGAGAAGGAATTCTCATTCCTTCAAAACTGAACGAAACGAAAGCGCGATTTGTTAATGGTCGGTCGTTCGCGGCCTTCCCTTTTCGTATTGTCTAGCTCCAGCGCCTGGCTCTCTTCTGCCAAATAACCTGTGAAGAACATTTGGCTTCGAGATCGCCAGGATGGCGATATTTCGCCGTTGCCCGCAGGACGCGGGCGGCCTTTAGGCGAAATTTCGGCGCCTCAGCTTTTCCGGTTATCTAGTTTTCAAGGAACGAGACTACTTCATTGAATTCACTTCTCTGCAGTCTTGCGTCGAGGAATCCAGCTTCTCTGAATTCACTTGTAGACGCAAAGCGACTTCTTTGAACAAACTCTTTTCGTATTGTCTAGCTCCAGCGCCTGGCTCTCTTCTGCCAAATAACCTTCCCCCTCGGGGTGCAAGCACCCCTGCGGGTGAAGAACATTTGGCTTCGAGAGCCGATCGCGGCGCTTCCGCTTTTCGTACTGTCTAGCTCCGGCCGCCATCGGCTGAGGAATCTTGCTTCCCTGAACCTGCTAGCAGACGCAGGCACAGGCGCTTTTGAAGGAATTCTCATTCCTTCAAAACTGAACGAAACGAAAGCGCGATTTGTTAATGGTCGGCCGTTCGCGGCCTTCCCTTTTCGTATTGTCTAGCTCCAGCGCCTGGCTCTCTTCTGCCAAATAACCTTCCCCCTCGGGGTGCAAGCACCCCTGCGGGTGAAGAACATTTGGCTTCGAGAGCCGATCGCGAAGGAATTCTCATTCCTTCAAAACTGAACGAAACGAAAGCGCGATTTGTTAATGGTCGGTCGTTCGCGGCCTTCCCTTTTCGTATTGTCTAGCTCCAGCGCCTGGCTCTCTTCTGCCAAATAACCTTCCCCCTCGGGGTGCAAGCACCCCTGCGGGTGAAGAACATTTGCTCTCTTCTGCCAAATAACCTTCCCCCTCGGGGTGCAAGCACCCCTGCGGGTGAAGAACATTTGGCTTCGAGAGCCGATCGCGGCGCTTCCGCTTTTCGTACTGTCTAGCTCCGGCCGCCATCGGCTTGCGACGCTTCGGCCCTGCTGCGGCGGCATAGCCTCCTCGCAGGCCCTCCAGCGCGTTTCGCCGATAGGCGGGCGGCCTTCGCTTTTCCCCTTAGAAAGGAGGTGATCCAGCCGCACCTTCCGGTACGGCTACCTTGTTACCGTTCGCGGCCTTCCCTTTTCGTATTGTCTAGCTCCAGCGCCTGGCTCTCTTCTGCCAAATAACCTTCCCCCTCGGGGTGCAAGCACCCCTGCGGGTGAAGAACATTTGGCTTCGAGAGCCGATCGCGGCGCTTCCGCTTTT